>DATLBQ010000099.1:0-3940 GCA_035526805.1 Pyrinomonadaceae bacterium | reverse complement strand
CCGCAACTTGATGTCCACCCTGCTGGCTTTGGCATGGCGAACGACGTTCGTCATCACCTCCTGAAAAATTCGGAATACGGCGGTCGACCGTTGGAGATCAAAAGTGAATTCCTGTTCCGGCAATTCGACCTTGCATCGAATGCCAGTGCGTGCTTGGAATTCCCGGGCCTGCCATTTCAGGGTACCCGTTAACCCCACGTCGTCCAGCACCTGAGGTCGCAGGTCGGATGAAATTTTCCTCACCGCCTGAATCGTATGGTCGATCAACTGAAACATTGATTTCACTTTTTCGGCGGACTCCCGGCGCTCTTTCGGCAATCGCTTTTCGAGCCAGGACAGATCCATCCTGAGTCCGGTAAGCGCCTGCCCAAGTTCATCGTGGATCTCGCGAGCGATATTTGTTCTTTCTTCCTCACGCACGGACTGAATATGTGCGGCAAACTCGCGCAATCTATCTTCAGAGTTGCGCAGATTGTCTTCGATGACTTTGCGCTCGCCAATCTCCCTGCTCAATTCTGTGTTGTACCTGAACAGGTTTACGAAGACAGAGACTTTTGACCGAAGTATTTCCGGTACCAAAGGCTTCAAGAGGTAATCGACCCCACCTACTTCATAACCCCTGAAGCTAGACACTGAATCGTCATACGTCCCGGTTAAAAAAATGATAGGCGTATGGCGCGAACGCTCGCAATTGCGAATAAGTCTCGCGGTGGAGAATCCATCCTCGTCGGGCATCCTGACGTTCAGCAGGATAACGGCGAAATCAGTCTCCGACACGAACTTCAGAGCGTCTTTCTCGGTTTCGGCCGTTCTTAAGTTTAAGTCAAGACTCGCGAGAATTTCGCGGCAGGCTTGAAGCGTCTGGACATCCTCAACGATCAGCACGTTAGGTTTTTGCGCTCCGGACATGATTGGCCAGTTCGATCTGAATTTGGTTTCGCACGGCTGCGGACAATATCACGGAGGCCGGGACGCTGGGCGCTGCAGTGCGGTCGACTGCAGAGCAGAAGAAAGCGGCGTACGGCACCAATCGTAGTCAAGTCGGGACCGTGATCGGCCTGTCAGTAAGCATTGTTACTTGCTTCGACGACGTGCCAGGAACCAGTGAGTTCCGAGCGTTTTGACATTGTTCGCATGCACCACGAATGCCGTCTCCCGCATCCGGGCTAACAGTGTCGTCAACCAGTAAGAACGCTTCACAAATCGCGAGGCTGGTGGCCGGCGCTACATCCAAGCCGTCACCGCCAGCCCTCCCTGGCTCGCCTATACTCCGCTACCCCCCTCCCGGGGTGCCCACGTATGTGACTGATGTGTCGGGACTAACTTGTTCCCGGCCTCGAAAACGGCAGGTGCATGTCGGGGGATGCCGACAATATTTTGGGAACCTAAACAACGCTGTCGGTGCCTCCGAGAACAATGATGTCGCTGTCACACTACATTTGTGTAGCTATAACTCTACATAGAGTCTCATAACGTATTGTATACACGCTTTTTTTTAGCATTGGAACGCTAGTTGCCAACAGGCCGGCTCCAGCACTTTTCTGGGCAACCTGGAGGCTTCATGAAACTCATTTCATCATCATTGCAAGGCGCGGATCTCTCGAGCGGCAGGACGACACATAGCAATGCGACCGTACAACGGGAATCACACAAGGTGCGTCGTTCGGCAACTGCACTTGTGGTCGCGGCGGCTTCTTTGCTTTCAGCATGCGGAAGCGGTGGCGGTGGCGGAGGCGGGGAAGGAGCATCACTGGCCGCAATGCCAAGCAGCGCCTCATCAACAAAATTTATTCCAACCTTTCTGGTTTACTACGGAGGCGGCCCCACGCTCGTCAGTGCCGATGCAGCAAAGCTGGCAAAGTACGACATGCTCGACGTCGACCGGTCGCGTTATAACAGTATCGGGTCGAACACTTGGTCCGCCATCAAGGCTATCAATCCCAACTCCCAGATTTATCTCTATGAAATGGGTGCTGAGACGCCAAGTTACCAGGACAATGCTCAGCAGGTCGAAGTGAATGGACTTGCGCGGCACAACGTTTCCCGTGGTCACCCCATGGGCAGCCTCAATGGCAATCAGCCGGGTCTGTTCCAGAAAGATGCCGCGGGGAATCGCATTTACAGCTCGGCATATTCGAACCCATCGGCCAATGAATACTGGTATCTGATGGATTTTGGCTCTTCGGCGTACCAGTCTTACTGGCTTACATCCGTCAAAGCCGATATCGTCGACCAGCCTTGGGCCGCCGATGGCATCTTCGTGGACAACTGCGTCACTACCGCCGCGGCCGCCGGATATAACGCAACATCGGTGTCCTATCCGACTGACGCCGCGTGGTCCAATGCGATGAATTCATTTGTCGTCGCGATCACTGCGGGAATGCACGGATACGGACAAAGGCTGTGGTGTAACAAGGGTGGGACCGGGTCGGATGCTGGTGGAGCAGCCTGGAGGGCTCTCGATTCCAGCGCCCACCCGCCCGATGTTCTGCTCGAGGAAGGGGCGTTTGCCGTTGAGTGGGGCTCCGACACACAATTCTTCCCTGAAGCAGATTGGAGGCGCCAGATCGATACCATGGGTGCGATCAGGAACTCCAGGGTGGCGATGATGAGCCATACGCAGCTGTCGGAAGGTCAATCCGGCACCGATAACTGGGGCGACCCTGTCACGTTCTGGCAAACACTCTCGTATGCCATGGGTTCTTTCCTGCTAGGAAAGAACGCCGCTGCGAATAACAGTTACTTCATGTTTAACGGCGGGAGCGGTTACAACAAGATCTGGTGGTTCGATGAGTACGACAAACTCGATATGGGAAAGCCTTTGGGCAATTACACGATGGGCACGATCAATGGCGTGAACGTCTATTCGAGGGAATTTGAGAAGGGCTATGTGTACGTCAATCCGACTGCTAGTAACGTGGCTTCAGTTCCTCTGCCACAAGCCGTACGCCAAGTCACGCATGACAATCTGTCAAGCGCGCTCAATTCACTGCCCGTCGTAACTAGCATTTCATTGAACGGCCACTGCGCTGCGTTTCTGATGAAAGGTTAACCGCAATTGATGGACGCGTGCCGCCGACGGGGCCAACCTGCGGCGGCCCTTCCGCCTGACCAATGCGAGACATCTTCCTCGCATTCCGATTCTGTCGATCAGTTGCTTGCACATTCACTGCGGCAGGACGTCATCGTCGAGTAGTTACAGCATCAGCACGCTCTTCAGTGGCAACTGAAGCACGGGCGACATCACGTTGCCTCGAGTCGTTCGACTCTGACTGCGATATTCAATTCATTGTTCAAGCCGTTAGCACCGGGCACCGAATCGCCACATTCGGCTGCGCGCAAGCGCTCTACGTCAGCCGTGTCGCCAGATCTGGACAAAAAAAAACGTTTCAAAACAGCTTCCGTCAGTTAAAGTTTGTATGTATTGTCGCCTTACAACTACGTCCGTGTAGGTCTTTTACTACAGTGGAATATATACGATATTGATTTAACTATAATTATTGCGTTGGACTGGTTAGTGCATCAGGGCCCTTTTGATTTTCGCCCACACTCTTAGAGAGATCTCACATGACTGCACTTGTCCTCGGCCAAACCATCAATGTATGCGGAAGGGAAACCCACAGACTGTCCCTTCAACTCTCCCAAGCAAACCTCAGTATTGCGAGCGGCGTTGTTCTTATCGCATTGTCTTTGCTGGCGGGATGCGGAAGCGGAGGTGGCGGGAATGGTGGGGCCGCATCGATCTCCGGTGAAGCACCATCTCTTTCCGGCGAAGCAAACTCTGTAGATCCCGAACCCGTAACCGGTGCGCAAGCGCAGTCCACCAAATTCATCCCAACCTTTGTGGTTTATTACGGTGGCGGCCCTACTCTTGGTACGGCTGATGTTGCGAAGCTCGCGAAGTACGACCTTATCGACACCGATCGTTTCCGTTACAACA
>DATLBQ010000098.1:0-5814 GCA_035526805.1 Pyrinomonadaceae bacterium | reverse complement strand
AATTTAATAAACAGTAGACAGTAGACAGTAGTCAGTAGTCAGTAGACAGTAGTCAGTCTGTCTACTGACTACTGTCTACTGTTTACTAAATGAGAACTGAAGTGACCAACTGGACGCCGAGAGATACAACTACCCATCAGGATCACGTTATCGCGCACGTCCTCGGCGCAAAGTTTCTCGGCTATTTTGTTTTCGACGAAGCGTTGTATATCTTACTGGACATTGGATTCGTCTGGACGATTCTGCTGGACGGCGAAATGGGATTAGTGCCACACCCGGTCGCTGTCAGCGAATTGGAAATCGACGAAGCAAGAAAACAACAAATACAGGCTGACATAGAACGTCTGCTCAGCAATACGGGTGACAGCACTTCGCTAATAACAGCTACGCAGGGTCCTTGCGAAATTGAGGATGTAAAGGTTTTTGCAGCACCGGAAGGCAGACGGTTTATCATCACGGGCGAAACAGGCAGGGTGACCATCGAAACATTTTTGGCGACGCGTGAGATTCAAGTTATGACTCTTGAAGACGAACAGGATGCCGGCGATTCTGAGAATGAAGGCATTGCAGAGGTTGCCGAAAGCGAACACGATTATCTGCATCAACGCCTACGCGAAGATCTGGGGCGCGAACCAACAGAAGCCGAGCTTGACGAATGGCTCCGTCAGCATACAGAGGGATATTAGGGATCATTAATTAGCCGCGGATAAACGCAGATACGCGCGGATCAGAACAGGAAACTGAGCACTTAAAAGTTAGTGTTGTTTACTGATCCGCGCGTATCTGCGTTTATCCGCGGCTAACCTTCGTTAACTCAATACGACGAGTTGGTTGTCGACCTGCTTCACTCCTTTGACTGCCCTAATCGCTTTGTCGATCTGAGACTTAAGCGCCTCGCTCTTCACTGTTCCGGTAAGCATCACCTTGCCGTCTAATACAGTGGCCGTGACCCCTAAGGCCGAAAGCGTTGGGTCATCCGCAATCGTCTTGTCGATGGCCATCTGGACCGCGCCATCATCGGAAACATTTGGGGCTGCTCCACCGGCTGCCGGTTGCTGAACAATCACCGGCGGTTGTTGCGCGGCGGGCTGTTGAATGATTACCGGAGGTTGTTGTTGGGGCGCCGGTTGCTGAACGATCACCGGTTGCTGCGGCGCGGGTTGTTGCTGCAGCGCCAGATTCGCGTTATCACTCGTCGGTTGTCCGTTCATCAAAAACAACACAACGATTGTTATGAGCGCGATCGCTACCACTACAATCACACCGACAGTTGCTCCGGAAATTCCGCCACCATCGTTGCGTACGGATTCCGTTTGGGTGACCTCACGCCTTGCAGTTGGCGTCTCTACTACCACTCTGCTTCTCCTCGCCTGTTCATCATCGTATGCCATATGCTTCCTCCTGATATTAAATAACTTGTTCGTCTGAAAGGTGTGGGACACTCACATTGTCTCGGCTGACCCAAAGAGCAATCGCCATTCCCTAGGGAGACGGATCCAAACGAAGGCCTAGGAAAACGCTAACAAATCCATCAACGGGCTTATCAGGTTCACAGATCAGGCAAATTGCGCGTATGCTTTTCAGTCTGTCAGGCTTAGGTGTTATCAAGATCAAGACACTGGGGGAGGGTAAAGTGAATAGTAAACGGTAAATAGTCTTAAGTTCGCGATCACGTGTAGTGTTCACTATTTACGATTCACGTTTTACGAATCTTGAGGCCCGATTTACGATGAAATCATGACTACCGCAATTGTTCACCATCCGATCTACAAGGAGCACGATACCGGCCCGAACCATCCGGAGACGCCCGCACGTTACAGCGTGGTGATGAAGGCGCTGCACGATGATGCCGAACTTTGGCCCAGGTTGTTGGAGCTGCAGGCGAGGGAAGCGCCGCGAGGGGACGTTCAGGCATGTCACACCCCGCAACTCTATAAGCAGATCGAACGCGCCGTAAGTGAAGGCACTGGTTACCTTGATGCGGACACAGTCGTTTCAATGCGGTCTATGGATGCCGCTTTACATGCGGCAGGCGCAGCGTGTCAGGCAATCGATCTGATCATGCGTGGGGATGCTGCTAGTGCTTTTGTGCCGGTACGTCCGCCGGGCCATCATGCAACCGCGGAACGAGCGATGGGATTCTGTCTCTTTAACAACGTCGCGGTTGCGGCGCGTTACGCTCAAAACCATTATGCAGAGATTGAACGCGTGGCAATTATCGATTGGGATGTGCATCACGGGAACGGGACGCAGGGTGTGTTTTACGATGACCCCAGCGTCTTCTTTTTTTCAACTCATCAATATCCCTGGTATCCGGGAACCGGAGCCCGAGGAGAAAACGGCGTCGGTCGCGGCTTAGGTTCCACCCTGAATGTTCCGTTGCGTGCGCTGACGCCTGCTATTGAACAAAAGCGAACTTTTGAGGCGGCGCTTCAGGAAATCTCCGGGAAGTTCAAGCCTGACTTGATCATAATATCGGCGGGCTTTGACTCGCACAACGGTGACCCGCTGGGGCAGTTGTTGCTCGAAGACGAAGACTTCGTATCACTCACACGCACCGTAAAGGACTGGGCGAGGGACGCCTGTAACGGCCGCATCGTTTCGTGTCTTGAAGGCGGTTACAACCTGCAAACGCTCGGGCAAACGGTTCGCGCTCACGTCCGGGAGCTTGAGAGAGAATGACAACTCCGGCGCGCGGAATTGTATTCGCTGCCCGATGTTGGAAATAGTTTGAATACGGATATTAGTGAGAGTAAACTCAGGCCCACTTAACCGGTTATCGGAACGCGAGCACCGTAGGCGAGTTTTGCACGTCAGAGTTTCTGCCAGTCGCCGTTGGAACGGAGTGATTCGCGCGCGCCCGAAGAGAGAGAGCAGGGAGACCTCAGTCCCGCTCAGGAGAATTAACGATATGCCAGACATCGAAATCACTTGCGCGGAATGTGGAGAAATATTTCCCTTCACTGAGCGCGAGCAGGAATACTATCAGGAGCGCAACTTAACCCATCCCAAACGTTGCAAGCCTTGCCGCGACGCGCGTCGTTCAAACTTTGGAGGTCCTAAAGGTGGCGGCGGCGAACGTCAACGCTTCGACATTACCTGCGATCAGTGTGGAAAAACCGACACTGTTCCCTTCAAGCCTTCGACCGGCAGGCCTGTCCTGTGCGGCGAATGTTTTGGCGCAAATCGTGCCGCACAGCCGCGCACTTAGGTTTAGCGGGTCAGCTCAAGGCGCACCACCGCAGTCGTTAGAATAACCAACGGATTCCGAAAGACAGCACAGCTGCGCGTTTTTTCAGTTAGGAGAATTTGCTCGCGACATGACATACGAAAGTATTCTGGTTGAAGTACAGGAGGCGGTGGGCGTTGTGACGCTTAATCGTCCAGCCTCGCTGAATGCCCTGACGAGCCAAGTGGGAAAGGAATTCAAGGCCGCTGTTAATGAAGTTCAGCAGCAAGGGGCCCGTGCGGTGGTGATCACTGGCGCGGGGCGCGCATTTTGCGCCGGCGGTGATCTTCGCGAGATGCAGCGAATCGCTGAGCGCGAGGGAAAAGTTGAAGCTTTCTTTGACGAACCGTTGCGCTTGCTGAATGAGTGCATATTACTGATCCGGCGCGCGCCGGTGCCGTTCATCGCCGCTGTCAACGGTGCTGCTTCGGGCGGCGGGTGCAATCTCGCACTCGCCTGTGATCTTGTGATTGCCGGCGAAAGCGCGCGGTTCAATCAGGCTTTTATAAAGATTGGTCTTTCGCCCGACTGCGGTGGAACCTTCATACTACCCCGTCTGGTTGGTTGGAAAAGGGCCACGGAGTTGATGATGACTGGAGAGGTGGTGTCTGCCGCACGCGCTCTGGAAATGGGAATGATAAATACCGTCGTCCCCGACGATCAGTTGCTCGCCAGCGCCTTGGCAATGGCAAAACAATTGGCACAGGCGCCGACCGCATCCATCGGTCGTATCAAGGAATTGTTAGAAACAAGCGCGACGAATGATTATGGAGGACAATTGGAACTTGAACGAGAAGCGCAAATTCAATCAGGATTGACCAAAGATTTTAAAGAAGGCGTCGCAGCCTTTATTGAGAAGAGGCCCCCGAAGTTTGTTGGCAGATAAATTCTCAAATACGTTGCAGGTTGCGAGCCGCTGGTCTTAACTGGCGGCTCTTTTGCTGCGAAATAGCAGCCACGGATAAACGCGGATTCGCGGATCATACAAATAGAAAATAGGAACCAAATTCATCGGCTAAAAATTGAATTATGTTTTCGATCTTATCCGCGTGAATCTGTGTTCATCCGCGGCTAATTATCCTATGCATTCGTTAACCTACATTCAGCTCCTGCGACGTAACCGTTCGTTTCGGCGGTTGTGGTGGGGGCAGGTTATTTCCGAACTCGGCAATTGGTTTAACTTCATTGCCGGTTTGGGATTAGTGCGCATGATCTCGCATGGAGATGCAAGCGTCACCACCATCATGCTGCTCACGCGCATGGTACCGTTTACCGTGTTCGCGCCGCTAGCCGGCGCCTTCGTCGATCGCTGGTCGCGGCGAATGGTAATGATTGTCAGCGACTTCGCGCGCGTTGCAGTCGCCCTGGGTTTTCTGCTGGTGCGGCGCCCGGAAGATCTTTGGATTGCGTACCTGTGTACAGCTCTACTCTCTGTCTTTCACTGCTTTTTTGAAGCCGCTAAGAGTGCGGCTATGCCTAACATCACGGGCGAGCGCGACCTGCTCGCAGGAAATGCGCTGATGTTTTCTTCGCGTTTCCTGTTGATGTCGCTGGGTGCCGCGCTTGGTGGATGGACCGCTGCTAACGTCGGTTATCGTGCTGCCTTTATCGTCAACGCCGTATCCTTTCTCGGCTCCGCTTTATCGGTCTGGCTGATTCCGGAGCGGGAAACGAGGCAACTGGTGTTGGAAAGCGACTCGGCAGAAACCGAAAAGCGGCCGAGTTATTGGTCTGACATTCGTGAAGGCTGGTCGTACATCATCAGTCACGCACCGGTAGCGGCCATTCTGGGGATCAACATCCTTTGGGCCAGCGGGGGCGGGGCCGTGAATCTCATCATGGACCGTCTCGGGGGTATCGTATACGTCGGTCAGGGCGGAATTAGCGGTGACTCAGCCGTTGCGGCGCTTTACTTCGCAGGCGGGTTGGGACTCTTCATCGGTATGATCGTCGCTCGCCGGCTGGGAAATTATTTTGAATTTCTCGGTAAAACGCCGGCATTCATCGGTTGGGGTTTATTGCTCCAGGGCTTTCTGTTTGCCCTGATCGGGGTAATGCCAAATCTGTGGATTTCGTGCCTTTTCCTCTTTCTGGGGCGAATCGTGTTGGGCGCAGAATTCGGCGTTCAAGACACCCTATTGATGCGCCTGGTGCCAGACAAATTGCGTGGCCGTGTAATAACTACGGACCGCGCCACTGAGCTGCTTACGTGGAGTTTATCGACGACGATTGCCGGTTGGTCCTTGCGTGGAATTACGCCGCGCACGTTAACGATAATTTCCGGCTTACTATCGGCGAGCGCTGGGGCGGTGTGGCTGATTTTGTTTGCAAGTGGGAAAGTCAGGCTACCAAAAAAGTTTAGCTCAGCTGCCGCCACGGCGGTTAAGTAGAGCCAGGTCCTCAAGCTCATTATTGGGACCGCGGGCGTCCCGCCCGCTAACTTGCGCGAAACTCTTCGGTGAGTGTGGAATCCAACTGAATCCTTCGCGCTCATTGCCGGAAGGACACACAGTCCAAGGTAAGTGAGATCCGCATAATAACGAAGGCCGCGCTTTTAAGCGCGGCCTTCATTAGTTCATAGTTTC
>DATLBQ010000097.1:0-2995 GCA_035526805.1 Pyrinomonadaceae bacterium | reverse complement strand
CAAGAACGGGCGCCTGAAGAGCGCGTTCCACGTCGTCAATGGTCTTCACGCTTGTGTCGAGATACTCGATGAAGAATGCCAGGCCCACGCCGATCACAAGGCCGACAATGATGCCGAGAGGAATGACCATTTTCTTATTTGGCTTCACCGGCACGTCATTCTTCACCGCAGGTTCGATGACTTCCACCGCACCCCTGCGCGGCGCGACCAGTGCAATAATCTCACCCTGCACAGTAATGGCGAGTTTGTCATGGATGAGCTTCATCTTCGTGAGCTCTTCCTTCGCTTCGTAATAGGGACGGGTGCGCGCGTAATTCAGAAGGTCGTTGGTGCGTGCCGTCTCGAGTTGCTTCTTGTAAGTTTCCGCCAGGCTTTGCGCCGTCTCCATTTGGCTCTTAAGGCCGATCATTACAGCGCGCGTTTGACCATCGATTTCCTTGCGGAGTTGATCTCTTTTCTGAGTGATCGCGATCACTTCGGCATGAGCGGGACCGAATCCCTGCCCGTTCAATGTGGCGAGCGCGACACTCGCTGCATTCTCCTGTGCGATGAGGTCAGTCAAATTATTCGCGCGCGGAACGGTAAGGGGAACGACGTTTTTCAACTCTTCCGGACTCAAAGGAGCCAGCTTTCCGTAAAGGCTGCTGGATTCAAGGTAGGCGCGCTCAGTGGCCATGCGTTCATTCTCGATCTTGCGAAGGGTTTCCTGATCGAGCGTTGGAGTGGGCTGATTGCCTGACGCGTCGTAATCCGAGATCGATAAATCCACACGCAGCCTGTTTACAAGGTTCTGTGTGGCGGAGATGGAAACCTGTTGCGAACTGATCTCCTTCTTTAGCTTTGAAATGCCATTCTCAGTGATCTTGTCTCGCGTTTCTTGACGAACCAGCCGGTAAACTTCGGCAACTTCGTTTGCGATTTTGGCAGCCTCTTCCTTGCTGTCGCTGAACGCAGTGATTTCAACCAGCGTTGAGTTGTGAGACTGCCGCACGTCCACCGAACCCTTTAATAGTGCGTACGCTTGTTCCTTGGGAAGGGGGGTGGGTGACTTGTATTTGCGTGCCCACTCTTCATGCAAGCTGAGGCGTTCCACCACCCGCTCCAATACCGGGCGTGATTGAATCCGCTGGAACTCCGTCTGCATCCGGAACGGATCGTAGCTCATCGCCGCCGCTTGATTCTTGATGCCGGTATCGATGTCGGTGACATCATTCTCGATCGAAATGCGCACCATGCTCGCATAAACCTCGGGCAAAAAGAACGTCACAACAGTCGTGGTCAACGACACCAGCAGGAACACTGCAAGGATGACGGTTTTACGGATACGGATGATCCGCCAGTAATCCAGAAAGTGCAGTTTCACTTCCGGATTTGGCGCAAACGCTTTTTCTTCGGTTCTCGCTTCCATACAAAATTAAAAGAGGCTGAACACTTTAGTCCAGCCTCTGCAAAATTCGTTCAAATAAATCAGAGAATCTTCAGTAAGTGCCGCGCACACCTACATACACACGACTACGATTGTAGCTCCGGGTCTCGATTGTCCGGCCGCCGATCCGCATGTTTTGATCTGATTCCAGAATGTCGTGACTGAGTCCTGTCTCGACAGACCAGTGCCGACTCACCTCGTAAGTCAGATTAATGCCGAATAGATACAGGTTTTCGTCCCGGCTGTCGGCCGCACCCGAACTGAATGAGGAGAATTGCGCTTGCGCGCTAGCGTTCGCTTTGAGGTTACGGGTGATCTGGTGATTGATTTCGAAATACACCGCTGTTGTTTCCTGATCGAGAGTGGGGCGGCCTTTAGCGTCAGGCGCAACAATATCCGTCGCATTTCGCGTGTGGCGAACTCCAAATTGAGCAGAGCTGCCCGGCAAATACACGTAGCTCAATGACGCATCTGCATACGGGCTCACATCGGATTCGCCGGTGTTGTAGTAATCCACAAACTGTCCCCCCAATCGAATGCTTCCGCGGAGGGATCCATTAAAGTCGTGATCTGCACCCAGATAAAGGTAGTGGCTGTAGCTATTGCGCGTGTCGCTCTGCGCGTTGGCAGCCTGCGCGGCCGCCTTCGGAGACATGCCACCAGCGACCAGATTCGTCGCAACAGCACCACGGTTGGCATAAATGAAATCACTACCCGTATAGTCGTTCATGCCGAACTGATAACCAATCAGGCCCACGAGCGTGGGACTGACCTGATAGCGCAGGTCTGCGCGCAGGATGTGCTCCATTCGATCGAGCAGTGCGGAACGGCTGCCACCGCCTGTCTGCGCGTAATCGTACCACGTGTTGCCATAGCCCAATCCAAGCGCGAGAATTTCCGTCAGGCTCAGGTTGTAATCGATCCCTCCGCGGTTCCGGTACGCCGTGGCCTCAGTACGGGTAGGCGAGGTAATAATGCCGAAACGGTCCGTGACGGTAGGTTCGTCCGAAAAGCTGAAGGAATCGCTGATCGCGATGTCATGCCGCGGGCTGAAGGTGTGCCGCAGCAAGGCATTGAATTCGTGGCTCTGATCGGCACTGCTTTCGCGATTCTCATACCACCGGTACGAGTACACGTACCCAGCGCGAATGAACGTCTGCTCGAGGGGAAGATTAACATGGATGGAAGGATTTACTTCCACGCCGAAACTGCCCTCAGGCTTTCCAAAGACCGGACCAAGAATTGGGGCGCCGGAGGGAGTCGTGCCGACTTGGCGGCTGCCGGCTACGAATTTGTCCGGACTGGTTGTCGGATTGTCGTCATAGAAACCGCGTACCACGGCAGAAACTGTAAAAGGACGGCCACTCTTCGCCCGCGTCATCTCCGGGTCGTAAGCATGGAGGGCAGCGGCGCCGAGCGCCAACAAACCCGCTGAAGTCACCACTTTATTCATATGCGTTGCTGCCGAGGACAGTTCATGACCGTCGGTCTTTGGGCAAAGAGTGTCGTTTTGTAATGGGTCAACTCTCGGTATGTCAAACAGTTTTGCCCCGTCCAACGTTCAAACAA
>DATLBQ010000096.1:0-3267 GCA_035526805.1 Pyrinomonadaceae bacterium | reverse complement strand
CTTGAGCAGGCAGCCATCGTCAGTAAAACTACTGAACGCACGCTTGCGCGTCTCTTCCACTTCCCTCAGATATACGAGAACTCTGGCTGGAGTCGCAAGGTATTCCGGCAAGGTCCATTCAAACGGATCATCCCAAAGATTTGCAGTTATTCCGCCGAAGGTCTGCTCGATTGCAGCCGTGGCTCGCAGGACACTCTCGCCGGAAGTCAATTGAATTGGTACCGAAGCCGATCGGGTGGTGTCGGTTGGTTCAATCAGCGCGTATAAATCGACATCCGCAGTAATCTCGATGAGCGCGCACGATTCAACATACAAACGCGCAAACTCTCGATCAAGGCTTTCTATAATTGCACGCCCATCGAGAGTCTGCGCGTTTTCTGTCTTGTTCATACCGCGTCGAACTGGGTGGTGACCTGTTTGAAACTCTCTGCGTACTTTGTGATCTCTCTGCCTCTGTGGCGAGTGTCAGCAAGTTAATGCACCTCTGAGACACAGTACACAAAGGTCGCGCACAGGAACCCTGAAGTTCGGTCACTGCCCTCGGACCGGAACGAAAATGTCTACTTATCGGTCGAGCGCCGATCGGTTTCTTCGAGCACGGTTCCGTAATTTCGACCGCCAAAATTGAACCCGTTATAGACGTGGCCCTTGGCGCCGACGCGCGCCCCGCGAGAGGGAACACCACGCCGCGTGACGACCCAGAGCCGGCCGGTGCCATCATCAATCTCGTAAGCACCCTGGCCGAGAGCGCCGTAGCTATCTCTGACCGTCCCTACAATCGCCACTTCCTTGTTGCGATAGCGGGCCGGGTCGGCATTTATTTTGGAAATCGTCGTTTGACTCGGACAGGCTGTCAGCAGAAGCACCGCCGTAAAAACCAGCGATGCGGATCCTAATCTCTTTGCTATTTGCATACGCGTCTCCTTTTCGTTTTTGACGTTACAAGGGAGAGCGCCGCATCAGGATTTCTGCAATCGAAACACTGCGGCACTTGAAAGATGCCACCCGCGGCCAAACCGTTTTCTACAAATGTGTGTCAGGTAACTTTTAGGCCCTACTGCCCAAACCAGCCAATTGGCTTACCTGACAAATCAACCCACACGCTTTTAACATTCGTGTACATCTCGAGCGCGTGCTTGCCCATTTCCCTGCCGTAACCCGATTGTTTGTAACCACCAAACGGCGAAGCGGCATTGAACATGTTGTAAGTATTGATCCAGATCACGCCCGCCTTAATTTCTTTCGCGAACCGGTGGGCGCGCGTGATATTGCTGGTCCAGATTCCCGCGGACAAGCCGTAGATAGTTTCGTTTGCCTGCTTGATCAAGTCATCTTCGTTTGCAAATGTGATTATGGAAACCACCGGACCGAAGATCTCTTCCTGCGCGATCCGCATTTGATTTTTTACATCTGAGAAAATCGTGGGCTGGTAGAAGTAGCCATTCTGAAACGCGCCTTCGAGCGTTGGGCACTCGCCGCCGGCAACCACCGTCGCGCCTTCAGCGCGGGCGATGTCCCCGTAACTCTTCACGCGGTCAAGTTGTTCGCGCGATACCTGCGGCCCCATATGCGTGCCTTTATTCATCGGATCGCCGACCACAATCTTCGCTGACTTCGCTTTCAGTTTGCCGACGAACTCGTCTTTCACAGCTTCCTGCACGAATAGCCGAGAGCCTGCGCAACAGACCTGTCCCTGGTTGAAGAAGATGCCCATCATGGCGCCGCTTACTGCCTGCTCAATATCAGCGTCGGCAAACACGATGTTGGGGGCTTTGCCGCCCAGCTCCAGCGAAACCTTGGTGAGGTTGTCGGCCGCAGCTCTGGCAATTATCTTCCCCACTTCGGTTGAACCGGTGAACGCAACTTTGTCGATACCAGGATGTGCGGCGAGCGCGGCGCCCGCGGTTTCGCCGTAGCCGGGAACGATATTTACAACGCCGTCCGGAAAACCTGCTTCCTGGATCAACTTACCGAGTTCCATGGCATTAACAGGCGTTTGCTCGGCCGGCTTGAGAACCACAGTGTTACCGGCGGCGAGCGCAGGCGCGAGCTTCCAGGCGGCCATCAAGAGCGGGAAGTTCCAGGGAATAATTTGTCCGCAAACCCCTACCGGCTCGCGCAAAGTGTAATTGAACATCTCTCCAGGAACAGGAATCGTTTCGCCTTCGATCTTGGTGGCCCAGCCGGCAAAGTATTCAAAATTCTCCGCGACCTGCGGCAGATCCACGTAGGTCGATTCCTTAATGGGTTTACCATTGTCCGCGGTTTCCAACGCGGCCAATTCCTCGGCATTTTCTTCGATCAGTTGTGACAGTTTGTAGAGCAGTCGGCCGCGATCGCGGGCGCTCATCTTTGACCAGGGACCTTCAAAGGCACGGCGTGCCGCGGTCACAGCTTTGTCGATGTCGGGCTTGTCTGCTTCGGCTACTTCCGCGAGTGTCTGGCCAGTTGCCGGATTCGGCGTCCTAAAAGTTTTGCCTGACTCAGCATCAATCCACTTTCCATCGATCAGCAGCTGATATTTTCGGGGAGTGTTCACTTCGGCTGGTTGCGCAGATGACATAATGCCTCCTCTATGTAAAGCAAACTGTTGGTTTGCTACGCCTAATCATGGTTGAAAGCAGTCGCAAACTCACCGTTTGCGCTACAAATCGCGGAATCAAAAATCCGTCGTGCCCGCCAGCAATTGCCGCAGCACGTACGGAAGAATTCCGCCGTGTTGGTAATACTCGATTTCAATCGGGGTATCGATCCGCAGAACGACTGGGACCTCTTCAGTCTTGCCTGACGCTCGGCGAATAACCAGGGTCAAATCTTTCAGTGGTCGAACGTCCTTTTCGAGACCAATCAGACCGAAGGTTTGCGTGCCGTCCAGTCCCAACGTGGCAGCGTTCGTTCCTTCCTTAAACTGGCAGGGCAAAACGCCCATGCCTACCAAATTGCTGCGATGGATACGTTCAAAGCTTTGCGCTATCACAGCCTTCACGCCCAGCAGCCGAGTTCCCTTGGCCGCCCAATCTCGTGAACTGCCGGTTCCATATTCCTGTCCGGCAATCACTATCAGCGGCACGCCCTCCGCCTGATACTTCATCGCGGCGTCATAGATACTCAAGCGCTCACCATCCGGTTGGTGAAGCGTGACCCCGCCTTCAACGCCGGGTACCATCAGGTTCTTAATGCGTACATTCGCAAAAGTCCCCCGCACCATAATCTCGTGGTTGCCGCGACGCGACCCGTAGCTATTGAAATCTTCGATGCTAACGCCCT
>DATLBQ010000095.1:0-7474 GCA_035526805.1 Pyrinomonadaceae bacterium | reverse complement strand
GCCGCATACAACGGGAGCTCTGGTATGGGCACGCCGACATGAATACAGGTAAGCGCACTACTCCCGCCTACGGCGCCCTCGACGCATTCTTCCCAGCGGTGCTGGCGCTCTCTGGCGACCTTACGCGAGCCGCGCGCTTGCAACAATCATCGTTCAAAATGTGGGAACTTCACGGCATCGAGCCGGAAGAAATCAATTACAGGACTCTGGAGGTGACGTATCCCGGTTACCCGTTGAGACCCGAGATAGTGGAGTCGACCTACTATCTTTACCATTACACAAGGCGGGGAACGCGAACATCCCGCCTACTGGGATCGCGGGCGTCCGGCTCGCATCGCGGGCCTAACGACAGCGCTGTATATTTGCGGATGGGCGAGCAGCTATTCCGTGATTTCGTGAAACACTGTCGCACTGAATCCGGTTACGCAGCGTTGAAGAGTGTGGTCACCAAGGAAAAGTCAGACTCCATGCAAAGCTTTGTCTTCGCGGAAACTTTCAAGTACTTCTATCTGCTGTTCGCTGCGCCCCAGACCCTGAAATTTGATGACTTCATTTTCAATACCGAGGCTCATCCTATTCGACGAACCTGGAAGTAGCACAGATATTCTTGTCGCGGCTTAGTCCGCGCAGGCGGACCACTGACAATAGCCCAGCGATTCATCGCTGGGGAAAGAAGCATTTCGCGGAGAAGTCCGTGGAATGGACGACTGATATTGTCGAGGGTACTTCAGCCGTCCGCTTCAGGGACTTCATTTCCTTTCGTTTGAATCCCAGCAGTAAACTGCTGGGCTATTGTCATTCGTCCGCTTTGCGGAATGGGCGATTTACTTCTTGTGCCAAATCCGCTCTGGAAAAGGAGTCAATGACACGAACCAATCGCTACTTTCGGGTTCTCGTTTGGCTGCTGGTTCTCGCAACCTCACCAGTTGGAGCCCAGCAGACAACCCAGCCTTTAAGCCGTGACCAACTCATCGCCGCCGCCCGCGAGATCTTGTCATCAGCACGATACGCTGCACTGATCACTCTGGATTCCTCAGGCCGGCCTCAGGCGCGCACAGTCGACCCCTTCGCACCAGACGAGAACATGGAAATTTGGATCGGCACCAATCCACGGAGCCGGAAGGTCGCAGAGATTCGCCATCACCGTCGCGTGACACTCTATTACTTTGATCGCGATGCCCAGGCCTACGTGACGATCTTCGGCACTGCCCGACTAGTTAACGATCCAAATGAAAAGGCGAAACGGTGGAAGCAAGAGTGGAAGGAGTTTTATCCTGACCGCACCAGGGATTATTTGTTGATCGTTGTGACACCCGAGAAGCTCGAATTAGTTAATGTCACAAAAGGCATCGTCGGTGATCCGCAGACATGGAAGCCACCGTCGGTAAGTTTTGGCAAGCGCGGACAACATGATTGAAGACCAAAGCCCCGCTGCGCCGTGTAATCGGGAAAAATCCGTCCGCATATCAGGGGGCTGAGCCGCGACAGGTTCTGAGCTCTTTTCTTCGGCTCCAGAGGAGCCTAATGTTTATAGAACGATGTTTCTAAATGAACCTGTGAGCTCCATTAGAGCGAAACCTGGGGTCGAATTCCATCTCGCTCCTAACGGAGCGAAGAGTTTCATAGTGTTGCCTTGATCTAATAGGTGTCCCGCCGATGCATTCAATTGCCGATGCCCTGAGCTCGCTGCGCGAGCACTTCGGATTCGCCGACTTTCGCGAAGGTCAGGGCGAAGTGATCGCGGCAATCCTGGAGGGCAAAGATGCCGTGGTCGTCATGCCCACCGGCAGCGGCAAGTCTCTCTGCTACCAGCTGCCGGCCATGATGTTTAAAGGCGCTACGCTGGTTGTCTCACCCCTGATCGCCTTGATGAAAGATCAGGTAGACGCACTGCACGCGCGCCAGCTTCCGGCGACCTTTATCAACAGTTCTATTGGAGAGCGGGAGCAGTGGGCGCGAATCGACGCGCTGCGGAGTGGCCAATTCAAGCTCGTCTATGTCGCACCCGAGCGCTTTCGCAGCAGTCGCTTTCTCGAAGCGTTAAAGTCCATCAGGGTTTCGCTTTTTGCCGTTGATGAAGCTCATTGCATCTCAACCTGGGGTCACGACTTTCGTCCGGACTACCTGCGTCTGAAGACTGTGGTCCAGGCCCTTAACGGTGATGGCCGTCGCGCGCAAACACTCGCTCTCACCGCCACTGCCACGCCTTATGTTCGTTCCGACATCATCGAACAGCTTGGCCTCACCAAACCCGAAGCGTTTGTTACCGGTTTCGATCGGCCGAACCTAACCATCGATGTCGTGCACACCGAAAAAGAGCGCGAAAAGGTGGCCCACATCAAGCGCCTCGCGAAGACGCATTCTGGTTCAGGTATCATCTATGCGGCGACGCGTAAAGCAGTAGAACAGGTGACGGTGCAATTGCAGGGACAGGGACTCAGCGCTGCGGCCTATCATGCCGGCTTGGGAGATTCGATGCGTATCAAAGCGCAGGAAGACTTCATGGCCGGCCGCACGCAAATGATCGTCGCCACCAACGCGTTCGGCATGGGCATCGACAAACCCGACATACGCTTCGTCGCCCACTATCAAATGCCGGGTTCAATCGAAGCCTACTATCAGGAGATTGGCCGCGCCGGGCGCGACGGGCTGCCGTCATCGTGTGTGCTCTTGTTCAACTATGCTGACAAAAACACCCACGACTTCTTCATTGAAGGCTCGTATCCCAACGCCGAACAGATACGCGACGTTTACAAAACGCTGTTGTCGACCGGCCTGAAACAAATTGAACTTTCCGTGTCGGAGATTGCAAAACGCGCCGGCCTCCGTAACGAGATGGCGGTGCAGTCGTCTCTCTACCTGCTCGAACGCGCCGGACATATACATCGCCTGGCCAACTCCAAAAACTTCGGCGGACCCTCGACCATACCACCCTGGGAGTCGAATACTGGGACCGCGGGCGTCGCGACCGCCCGGGCCACGACAGACTCGACTGGAAAACCAGCCCGCGGCGCCCGCGCTATCCTGATGCTTGACAACGTTCCCGCTGCGAAACTGCGCGTAACGCCGGGCGACGTCGAACGCCGCGCCGCCCAGGAGCGACGCAAGCTGCGCGAGATGATTGAGTTTTGTTACAGCGAGTATTGTTATCGTGCTCACATTCTCGATTACTTCGGCGATCGACATCACGCGCGTAAATGCGGGACCTGCGGTAACTGCGCTCCAAACTCACCTGCAAGAATTCCACTCTCCAATGCCGAGATCGCGACCAATTTGCCTGCCGCCGTTCGAAACAAAGATCGCAAAACCAGCTCCGGTCCCGCAGCGGCGCCTCGTGTGCTCACTGACGGCGAGAGTTTGTGCCTCAGAAAGATTCTCGCGTGCGCCGCCCGTATGAAAGGGCGATTTGGCAAGAGTGTGCTGGCTGCAACCCTGCGAGGCTCGGCGGCGAAAAACGTTATGCAGGCGCATCTGAACGAGCTGTCTACCTATGGACTCCTGAGAGAGATGCGGCAGGACGAGCTGCTGCTCTATATCGACGCGCTGCTGAATGCAGGTTGTTTGCGCGTGAGCGCGGGCGCGTATCCAACAGTTGCGATCACAGACTTGGGAGAGCGCGTGATGCGTGAACAGGAAAAAATTGAACTCGCCTTGATGGACGGTTCGGAACGGGATGATAACGAACCACTACCGTCGACCGCCTTACAAACCTACACACTGTTCAGCAACGGCCACTCGGTTGAGGAAATTGCGCAGCAGCGAAGCCTCGTCGCCAATACGATTGAAGGCCATTTGATCGAGTGTCTGGCCGCAGGTTTGGCGGTTGACGTATCTCGACTCGTTTCCGATTCCGACCGGAGTCAAATTGAAAAAGCGATTTCCGAACGCGGGCTGGACCAGGGATTCAAAGCCCTTCGCGAGTCTCTGCCTGAAAAAATTACTTACAACATGATTCGTTTCGTCGTCTCTGCGCGCGGCAAGTAGGAAAGGCATTCCTGCCTGTCCAATCGCCGCAGCAATGGTAGTAAGAAAAAGAGATTTTTCATTTCTCATTTAAAATTTCTCATTTTTCATGGGAGAAACCATGTGAGTTGCGCGAGTTTCTCTTAAATGACAAATGAAAAAATTTGAAATGGAAAATGGAAAATTTCTTCTGTTCTCCAACTCGCACGACTGGTTCACACAGGACAGACACGAATGTCTGTCCTGCCTGCGCTAGCGCACGACGCCGGTGATCGGACTTGAGGCGCTGGCATAGAGTCGTTTCGGCATTCGCCCCGCCAGGTAGGCCAGGCGCCCTGCCTCTATTGCGAGCTTCATCGCTTCGGCCATCTTTGCTGAGTCGCGAGCCTCAGCGATAGCAGTGTTCATCAACACGGCGTCTGCTCCCAACTCCATGGCAATCGCCGCGTCGCTGGCAGTCCCCACGCCTGCATCGACGATGATCGTGGCATCGGGAAGTTGTTCGCGCATGATCCTGAGGTTCGCGGGATTTTGAATACCGAGTCCGGAGCCTATAGGGGCGGCCAGCGGCATGACCGCGGGACAACCTGCGTCCAGCAGTTTCTTCGCCATGATCAAGTCATCGGTGAAGTAAGGCAGAACGACGAACCCTTCCTTAGCCAAGACGCGCGCCGCTTCCAGCGTCTGTTCATTATCCGGAAACAGCGTTGTCTGATCGCCAATCACCTCGAGCTTGATCAAATCGGTACTGAGCGCCTCGCGTGCCAGACGGGCGGTGCGAATTGCCTCTTCGGCTGTGTAGCAGCCGGCCGTGTTTGGAAGTATTTGGAGTGACGGATCGAGATGGTCGAGAAACGATTCACTGCTGCGATCAAGCGGTACCCGTCTGACGGCAACTGTAACCATCTCCGCGCCTGAGGCGCGATGCGCCGCTTTCATCTCGTCGAAGCTGCGATATTTTCCAGTACCGATGATGAGCCGCGACGTAAACATACGAGTACCGATTTCAAGCGTATCTAAATGAGCGACTGCAGGTGTTGACATGAGGAAAGTATATGCGGGAGCGGGGTTCTCTGCCTATCGCTCAAGCTGTGCGGTGTGTCCTAATTTGTAAAGCAAACTGTTAGTTTGCGATGGTGAATGGCGTTCGACGCGCGCGCAAACTAACAGTTTGCGTTACAGTTAACTAAGGTATCGTTTATCCGCCGCCGACAAAATGCACGATCTCGACCTTGTCGTCAGCCTTCAGCAAAGTCTCTTCCCAGGCTGCACGGCGCACGACGGTGTGATTGAGCTCAATTGCGACTTGCTCAGGCTTAAGCGACAGGGTGGCTACGAACCGCGAGAGTGATACACCTTCCTCGATTTCCCGCGGCTCACCATTGACGTGGATGCGCAAAGCTTGTTTCCGTTACCTAGCCGGAAGAATCACACGGCGCGCTTCAATTGTTTCACCCTTCAACTCGGTCCGGACCAATACCGCGGCTCGTCCCGAGGTGAACTTGGGCATTTTAATAGACACCATAACAACACCGTCGCGTTCAGTCTTAACTGAATAAATTTGCGGACGGAAAGCGGTGCCGAGTACCTTCACCGACACCGGCACTCCGGGAAGCGGCCTTGGTTTACTTCGCGAATTATCCGCCAACAAAATTCTGACCGTGAAAGTTTCTCCTGCTCTGAACTCGTCTTCACCAAGGATGGTCAAAGTGACCCCGCTTTCCGCCTGGATGACCTTCTGCGGGGCTTGCCGTCGGGGATCGTGTACCGTATACGCCGAGATTGGAGGCTGTGAAGGCAGGTCAGTTTGCGGAGACCTTGATTCTTCGAGAGTGACGTCAGCTGATGGGACTGACTCCTTTGTGGCAGAACTGGCATCAAGCAAGGGGGATCCAGCGAGGGCTTCCTCTTCAGTTGTTAGTGTGGCGACGCGCTCCATGCCCGTCGCGGTCGCTTCATCATCAGGATCTGCCGCTTCCACCCGCGGCTTCGCGCCCATGCGCTTCAATTCTTCGAGTCTTCCGGCATTGATCGCGGCGCAGATCAAACGGTGCTGTCGCTGCAGGCGTTGCGTCAGCACCTCTTCGTTGAAACCTGCCTCAATCAAATCTTCATAACGTGAACGCTTACTTGCGAGAATCGCTCCTCCCGCGTAAACCAGCGAGAGAATCAAAGGAGAGTCGAGGCCCTTGTCTTCCGTTTGCACGTGGTAGACGACGCCTTCGTGTTCAATGTCAGTATTAAAGCCGGTTATCACGATGTTGAATAGATTGAAGTCAGATGTTCCGCGGAGCCGTCGTTAGACTGGGTTTCTTGCAGCTCGATCCGAGTTTACACAGCGATTTTTGCAGGGTCAATTAGTAAAAATATTCCCCGAATTCATGCGAAGAAGGTTGCTTGACACCCCAGATCACTTCGACTAGGATTCGGCTTGTACAATGATTCTCAATCTAGCACGACGACGGGTGATCTTTGGTGAGCTCGAACGTTTACGTCTGCCGTCGTATGACGGCCTTCGCGCACATGACCGATCCGTCGTGAGTTGGACGTGATATGAATTTTCGCCTGGTCGATTATCTGCCTATCCTGCTGATGTTCGTGGTTGCCGGTGGCTTCGCGGTGGGTAATATCGTGCTTTCACAGTTTGTGGGACAGCGAAAGCAAACGCGCACGAAGATGATGCCCTATGAGTGTGGTAAGGATCCGGTTGGTACTGCACGAGAGCGGTTCTCGGTCAAGTTTTATCTGATCGCTATGATCTTCATCCTGTTTGATATTGAAGTAATTTTCCTGGTGCCTTGGGCGGTAGTGTTCAAGACTCTTGCCAGTCCTGCTTATGGATTGAAAACGCTTGTCTACGTTGAGATGATGTTGTTTGTAGCGTTGCTGCTGGTGGGCTACGTTTACGTGGTGAAGAAGGGCGCATTCGATTGGGGCGAAACGGCGCGTCGCGAAGCAGAAGGCGAAGCCCGACTGCTTGCAGACATGGAAAAGCGGAAGCGAAAGGCTGCCTGAAAGGGGCCACGAACGTTTATGCGGGCGAACATGCCTGCACTCAGGATAAGGAAATACTGTGGGACTAGAGAACATCATCGCCGAAGCGTTGCCGGAAGTGCTGACCACGCGACTTGATTCGCTGATCAACTGGGCGCGGAAGTCTTCGCTATGGCCGGCCACGTTCGGACTAGCTTGTTGCGCGATCGAAATGATGAACGCGACGTCTTCCCGAAACGATCTGGCTCGCTTTGGTTCAGAAGTTTTCCGGGCCAGCCCGCGTCAGGCTGACGTCATGATCGTCTCCGGCCGCGTTTCAAGAAAGATGGCGCCGGTGCTGCGTCGCATTTACGATCAGATGCCTGAGCCAAAATGGGTTATCTCCATGGGCGCCTGCGCGACGTCCGGTGGGGTGTTTGATAACTACGCGATCGTGCAGGGGGTCGACAAAATTGTTCCGGTCGACGTCTATATCCCCGGCTGTCCTCCGCGTCCGGAGATGCTGATTCACGCCGTG
>DATLBQ010000094.1:0-35437 GCA_035526805.1 Pyrinomonadaceae bacterium | reverse complement strand
GTTCCGTAATCGCCGGCTGCTGTTCGAGGGCGCCCGCCGCCAGCTCCGGGATGGCTTCGAAAGCGGGGGCCGCGCCCCCTTCGCCGAGCGCCGCCGCCAGCATGTAAAAGAGCATCATCTGTCCGGTGAAAGTCTTGGTTGCCGCTACCGACTGTTCACGCCCACCATGCATCAACAATGTTTCATCCACACAGTTAACCATCGACGATGAAGGCTCGTTAGTAATACCGACAGTAAGCGCGCCACCACCTCGCGCCGCTTCAAGTACCTGATTGATATCTTCGCCTTCGCCCGATTGAGAAACTCCGACTACCAACGCGTGGCGCAGGTTAAGCTTGGCGCCGTATATTGTATGGACCGATGGGGCCGAAAGAGACACCGGAATGCCGGTAGTAATTTCCAGTAAGTAACGGCCGAAGAGCGCGGCGTTATCTGAGCTGCCGCGAGCGACAAGCACGATCAAATCGATCTCGCGTGACTGGAGAAAGTTTCCCAGTCGGGAAATTTTGGCGCGCTCTGCCTGAATGGTGCGCTCAAGCGCCCCAGGCTGTTCAGCGATTTCCCGAAGCATTAACGACAAGATGATTTTTCCCCAACGATTAGCCGAGGATTAACGCGAATACACGCGGATTCGAAAAATAAATGCAACGTTCCTGATCCGCGGAATTCGCGAAAATCCGCGGCTTCTCGATCTGTACATTGTATTCAGCGACAATATCGGTTAAATACTCGTACCGTTCTTGCCAACTTGTCCGGATTTCTTTTCCTTCAATGTTGCACACTTTAACACGAAGCGCACTGGCGCGTCCGTTACTCCTTCTGCTCACTATCATCAGCGCCGGTTCATTCGCCCTCGCGCAGGACCCGAACGCGAATGCTTCAGTTCAATTGATTCCCAAGCCAAGACAGATTGAAATCAAGCGGGAAAGGTTTCAGCTTGCCAGCAACACTCGCATTGTTCTCGCGGCTCCGCGCTCGGACGACGATCGTTTTGCGGCAGACGATTTTTCCAATGACCTTCGGGAGACTGCGAAACTTGCGCTAAGGACCAGCACCTCGAATGCGCGCCATCCAATCCTCATCGGCAACCTCGATCTACCGGCGACCAAGGCGGCAATCAAGAGGTTCGGCGTTAACGTGCCGGCTAACCTTGATCCGGAAGGGTATGTGTTGGCGGTAAACGCCAACGAGGTCCTCGTAGCCGGTACGACGGCCGCCGGCACTTTTTACGGCATGCAAACGTTGAAGCAGCTGGTGCGCGGGGAAGGCGCCGGCGCGTTTATTCCGTCAGTAGAGATCATAGACTGGCCGGCAATGCGCTGGCGCGGTTTTTCGGATGATATTAGCCGCGGTCCTGTACCTACGGTGGATTACATAAAACGCCAGTTGCGGACGTTTGCCGCCTTCAAGCTCAACCTGCATTCCTTTTATATGGAGCAAACCTTTGCCAGCCCATCCAATCCCTTGATTGGGCCAGCGGGCGGTTCGCTGACTCCCGATGAGATACGCGAGCTGGTTGCGTGCGCGCGTCGCTATCACATTGAGCTGGTGCCTGAACAGCAAACGTTTGGCCATCTGCACAAAGCGTTGAAGTTTGAGAAGTACAATGAGCTGGCAGAGACACCCCACGGCGATGTGCTGTCGCCGCAACAAGAGGGCAGCTACAAACTTATTGCGGCGTGGTATCGCGAGCTCAACGAACTATTCCCCGGAAAGTTTTTTCATATCGGCGCTGATGAAACTTTCGAGCTCGGCGAAGGACAGAGTCGAGAGGCTGCGAAAGCGCGCGGTGTCGGTGCGATCTACTTTGAACATTTGAATCGCGTACGTGAACTGCTGAAGCCTTACGATCGGCGCTTGATGTTCTGGGGCGACATCGCTTTGAACCATCCCGATCTCATCGGCAATATTCCGAAGGACATGATCGTGATGAATTGGGACTACGCCGCCAGGGAGGATTTCCTCCCCCGCATCAAGCCGTTTAAGGATGCGGGGCTCGAACAGTTTGTCTGTCCGGGCGTGCAGAACTGGAACCAGATATTTCCGAACCTGGATGCGGCCGCCAAAAACATCACCAATTTTGTGCGCGATGGTCAAACCACTGGTGCACTCGGAATGATGAATACAAGTTGGGACGACGACGGTGAAACGTTGTTTGAAATGACCTGGTATGGAGTGGTGCTGGGCGCCGCCGCTTCGTGGCAAGACAAGCCGCTTGAGAGAGGCGCTTTTGATGAAGACTTTGATTGGGCCTTCTTCCGCAACGACGGCGATGAATTCATGGTAACGCTGGATGCGCTCGGTAGCGTGAATACTTTGCTGGGCGCGCGCTCCACTAATGAACTGTTTTGGCGTGAGCCTTTCAATACAGACTTTTTGAAAGAGGTCAGAGCGTTAAGCAGCCAGATTCGCGAAATGCGTCTGGCAGTAGAGAACGCCGACGAAGCGTTGTTGCGTAATGAGACGAAGGCCCGTCGCAACCGTTCGATGATTGCCGCCATGCGTTTTGCGGCGCAAAGATTCGATCACCTGGGACGCCGAATGCAGGTGATGGAAAAATTCAGTAACGATTACTGGGACGCCTACCTGAATCTTAGCGATGGCCGCAAGGTTCGCCGTCTCCGTAATCACTGGGGAAACATTTATAACTCGCTGCGAGAGATGACGGAAGAACTAACTATATTGCGGGAGAGCTATCGACGTCAGTGGCTCGCCGAAAACCGTGCTTATTGGCTCGACAGCGTGCTCGTTCGTTACGATCAGGCTGCGGCAATGTGGCTGGGCAAGAGTAAGTCGTTGGCTGAAGCGGTACGACTCTACAATACCACTTCAATTTTGCCTGACCCGGAAGCATTTGGTTTAGGAGCTAGACCGGCACCCCCCGCAACCCCCCAGCGGTGAGTGCTTACGACGTCCATGCTAATAACATTTTCCATTTTTCATTTTTCATTTCTCATTTGTCATCGCATGCGCAACGATCGTGCGTCTGCACGGTTAGACCAGCTGCGTTCAATTGAAAGATTGAAAATTGGAAATGGAAAATGAGATATGGAAAATGAAAAATGGAAAATAATCCTTCCCAACACGTGACAGAGAATCGGCTGATTTCGCTGGATGTCTTCCGCGGTATCACGATCGCCGGCATGGTTCTGGTGAATAATCCCGGAACCTGGAGCAGCATCTATTGGCCGCTCGAACATGCCGAGTGGCATGGCTGGACCCCGACCGATCTGGTCTTCCCGTTTTTCCTGTTCATAGTAGGCGTTGCAATTCCGCTCGCATTTGGCCGGCGCATTGAAAGTGGCGGCAGCCGGCGCGACCTCTACTTGAAAGTAGTGAGGCGAACCCTCATCATATTCGCGCTTGGCATGTTTCTCGCCGGTTTCCCTTACTTTCAGCTTGGGACCATTCGAATCCCGGGCGTATTGCAGCGGATCGCAGTTTGTTACCTTTTAGCTTCCATTATCTTTCTGAACGTAAAGGTCCGCGCGCAGGTCATCATCACTGTCGCGCTCTTGATTGTTTATTGTTTGCTGATGACGTATTTGCCCGCGCCGGGTTTTGCTGCAGGCGACTTAACCAAAGAGGGAAGCATTGCTTCCTTTATAGATCGCGTGATATTTGGTCCACACATTTGGAAACAGGGAAAAGTTTACGATCCGGAAGGATTGCTGAGCACGATTCCGGCCCTGGCAACGACCATGTTTGGCGTTTTGACGGGCCAGTGGCTACGCACAGCCAGGTCGCAGTACGAAAAAGTGGCAGGGCTGTTTGCTGCCGGCGCCGTGTGCGTCGTAATCGGCTGGTGCTGGAACCCATTCTTTCCTATCAACAAAGCGTTATGGACGAGCTCGTATGTTTTTTTCACCGGCGGACTGGCGCTCGAGTTTCTGGCGCTTTGCTACTGGCTAATCGATATCAGGAAATATCAGCGGTGGGTCAAACCGTTCGTGGTGTTTGGCGTCAATGCAATTGCGCTCTACGTTGGCTCGGGTCTCATGGAAAGACTGATGGAGCTGATAAAGTTGCCATGGGGGGAAGGTAAGATCTCGTTACAAGGCTGGATCTTCGAGAAGCTTTTTCTTTCATGGGCTTCCCCCATAAACGCGTCTCTGGCTTACGCAATTTGTTTTATTTTGGTTTGGCTGGGACTGATGTGGATTCTCTATTCGCGCAAGCTACTTATAAAAGTCTAATTTCTTTTGTAAGGAAGCGCGCGTTCTTAACAGATCGACAAGGCTTTGCCCAAAAGGAATGAATAGGCCGTCGCGATATCAGAACCGGGAGCGGCAGCCAACTTGAAAACGGCGAGTGTGCCAAAACGCATATACCCAAAGGAGAGTATTTGGCCAGTCGCTACTCCCGGTTTTGATGTGGAGCACTTTTTGTGCAAAGCCGATCAACAATCAAGGGTGGATACACAAGTCCGCCTCTACATTTATTTGGAGGGAGATAGTCATGGCAACCTACATCACACTGCTTCGCTGGACGCAGCAAGGGGCTGCGAACGTTAAGGACAGTCCCAAACGTCTCGACGCCGGCCGCGAAGCTTTCAAGAAACTCGGCGTAGAAATAAAGGATACTTACATGACAATGGGCCGCTATGATCTCGTCTGCGTGATCGAAGGTCCCGATGATGACACGGTAGCGGCGGCCCTGCTCTCGCTCGGCTCTCAGGGAAACGTGCAAACGGAGACGCTGAAAGCCTGGACAGAAGGCGACTATCGCAGGATTACAGGCTCTCTGTAAGACAGTTCCGTTGCTTCAAAAATTACCTGTTGTAGGCGAAGGCTGGATTATTTCTGATAACCCGGTCCACGAAGAACTCGACCTGCGAACGCCGGAGTGCGCTGACCGTCGTCTACGCTGATCTGGCCATTGATGATAACGAATTTGATACCCTCCGGATGTTGGTTTGGTATCTCAAAGGTCGCGCGATCGATAACGGTTGCCGGATCGAAAATGGCTATGTCGGCGAAAGAACCCGCGCGCAATAAGCCACGATCACGCAAACCGACTCGCTTCGCGGGCATCCCGGTCATTTTGTGAACGGCCTGCTCCAGTGTTAACAGCCGTTCCTGTCTAACATACCGGCCGAGAATTCTCGGGTAACTTCCCCAGCCGCGCGGATGCGATTTTGCGCCTGCCAGCGGTCCGTCGTTTGCGCGTGCGCCGCTATCGGTGCAGAAGCTGACAAAAGGCGACTGCATTGCCGCGCGCAAGTCAGCTTCGCTCATCATAAAATAGATCGCGCCGGTCTGGCCGTGGTCGGCAAGAATCAAATCGAATAAGGTATCGAGTGGATCTTTGTGTTGCTCTTCCGCAATCTGTGAAAGACGTTTGCCTTGCATAGCCTCAAGATCGCGATTGACGACGGCGCCGATCAAAACACCCGCAGCGCCGCCGCTGCCGAGGTAAATGTTTTCCCATTCCTTCGCGTCAGTCGTTATTTCTGATTTGAGTTGCTCGCGAATGCGCTGGTCCTGCAAACGTGACAGCATCTTCTCCGTTCCACCTTCCAGGGCCCAGGGCGGCAAGCAGGCGCTGAGCGAGGTACTGCCCGCGATATAGGGATAGATGTCGGCGGTGATGTCGAGTCCTTGCGCACGAGCGCTTTTGATCTTTGCCAAAACATCCGGCATACGACCCCAGTTTTTCTTGTACGCCGTTTTCAGATGCCATATCTCGGTCGGAATTTTCGCGCGACGCGCTATCTCAAAAACTTCTGCGAGCGATTCGTCGAGGGCGTTAGCTTCACTGCGTTGATGCGTCGCGTAAATTCCGCCGTACTGTCGTGCCACTTTCGCCAGCTCCACGATCTCATCGGTGGTAGCAAAGCGTGCGGGAACGTATTGCAGCGAAGTCGAGAGACCAATCGCGCCGTCTTTCATCGCCGCCGCCACCAGCTGCTTCATTTGTTCGAGTTCAGCCGCGGTCGGCGGACGGTTGTCGTATCCGACTACATATTCACGCACCTGGGTGGCGCCGACGAAGGTTGCCAAATTGACGCCGCTGCCTTGCTTCGCAAGTCGATTGAAATATTCGCCGAGCGTGCGCCAATCGATTGTCAGTTTGTAGCGACGATTGAAATCCTCTTGTTCCTTGATCTGTCTCTCGTTGATGGGAGCAATTGATTCGCCTTCGCCGGTGATCTCAGTGGTTACACCCATCATCACCTTGCTCATCGCGCGCGGATCGATCAGCAGATAAGTTTCGGACTGGCCCAACATATCTATGAAGCCGGGTGCTACTACCATTCCGTTAGCATCAATCTCTCGAGTAGCGCTCGCATTTCTCAGCTTGCCAATACGCACGATGCGATCACCTTTGATCGCAATGTCTGCGCGATATCGCGGCGCTCCTGAGCCATCAATCACGGTTCCGTTTTTGATGAGCAGGTCGTATTGCGGTGCTGAGGCGGGCGCAGAATTGTGAACAAAAGACAAAAGCAGCATGGCGGTTAGGATCAGAAAAGCTGAAACTCTGATAAGCATTGTGTCACCGTAGGATTCGATTGGTGGAGCGCTGCATCGTAATTGTTAAAATGCAGCACCGCAAGCGTCTGCTTTACGGCTCTGCCGTCGCACAGTGCGGAAAGGCTCTGCCTTTCCGAGTAGCTAAACTAACTCGAGGCTATGCCTCCAATTTCCCCGGAGGCACAGCCTCAAGTCCTAAAGCCTTTGACGGAAAGGCACAGCCTTTCCGCACGGAAGGCGGCGTAGCCGCGAGCGAGAGCTGCCCGTCTTAAATACTAATGTGACTTTCGAGTGAGGCGTGCGTAGAATTCAACGCCGTGACGAACGAACCTATAAGCCTAAAACAAATTGCGGAAATAACCGGCGGCAAATTGACCGGCGCTGAAAATCTCGTCGTTACAGACGTTAGCCATGATTCTCGTCGCGTGGGCGCCGGCAGTTTGTTTGTTGCCGTTCGCGGCGGCGTGTTTGACGCGCACAAATTCATTCCGCAGGTGATCGCACAGGGCGCAGTTGGCGTAATTTCTGAACTCGATCGCCCGTCGGAATTGCCGACAGTAAATTGCAGCTCCGGTGACATAGCCTGGTTAAAGGTCGGAAACGTCAGGCGCGCAATGGCCTTAGCTGCCGCCGAAATTCATCATCATCCCTCCCGCGAACTGCAGCTGGTCGGCATCACAGGAACCAACGGAAAAACTACCACCGCGTATTTGATCGCCTCAATTCCCGAAGCTGCCGGGGAGCCCGTGCTGATGACGGGCACGGTTGAATACCGCATCGGCCCGCAGCGTCGGAAGGCTGATCGCACGACTCCTGAAGCTACTGACATGCAGCGGATGCTGCGTCAGGCCGTAGAGCTCGGCTGCCGGACCGCAGTGATGGAAGCGTCTTCGCAAGCGATGGATTTTCACCGTTGCGATGCACTCGAGTATGCTGTTGCGGTTTTTTCCAACCTCACGCGAGATCATCTCGATTACCACAAGACCATGGAGAACTACTGGTACGCAAAGCAGCGTCTATTTGATGGCAGGCTCGGCTCAAAGCCTCGCCTGTCCGTCGTCAATGTCGATGATGCTTACGGAGTCGAGCTCGCTGAACGATTGAAGAGTGAGGGCTTGCAGGTTGTCACATATGCTGTTAAGGCGAACGCGGATGTCACCGCGTGCGACCCGGAGTTCTCACTCGAAGGAATGAGATTCACCTTGCGTACGCCGGGCAACGAGCGCGGCTTCCGGTCGCCGCTGGTTGGTCCACCGCACATCTACAACACCCTGGCTGCCATCGCTAGCGGTCTGGCACTCGGATACGAACTCGATGTCATAGCACGCGCCCTGGAAAACTGTACCGGCGCACCCGGCCGCTTCGAGCGTGTGCCGCATGACGGTGATTTTGCGGTTGTGGTCGACTACGCACACAGCGATGACGCGCTGCTGAATGTCCTGCGCACCGCTCGCGAGGTGACCACTGGAAAAATAATTACAGTCTTCGGCTGCGGCGGCGATCGCGATGGTTCAAAACGAGCGCCCATGGGCGAAGCTGCCGGCAGTTTGAGTGATGTTGTTATTCTTACTTCCGATAATCCGCGCACTGAAGACCCGGAAAAAATTCTCGCGGATGCGGAGGTTGGAATTCAGAAGACCGGCAAGCCCTATCAAAAAATTGCCGACCGGCGTGAGGCGATCTTTGCAGCGATTTCCCAGGCGCGTCGTAATGACCTGGTACTAATTGCCGGGAAGGGTCACGAGGATTATCAAATCATTGGGCGCGAGGTTTTCCACTTTGATGACAAAGAAGTTGCGCGCGAAGCGCTCGCTGAAAGGGCTCGCACACTACCCGCATGACCAGTCGCACTGCTGCCAAAGCGATCGCGCTTGCATGTGTGCTCTCTTGCGTCTCTGCCTGTGAGCACGTTTCGCTTTCGAACGATGCCAGAGCAGATTCTCGTGGCCCGCAGAAGACTGTAGCTAACCAAGGCTCAGCGCGGCGGACAGACCTTTATGGGCCCCCGGTCAAACTTGGCGTTCTGTCTCACAAAGAGGTTTCTGAAAGTAGCGGGCTCGTTTCCTCACGCACCACACCGGGACTTTACTGGACACACAACGATTCCGGCGATGGGCCTTTCCTTTACGCATTCGACTCGCAAGGTGCACCTAAGGGTGTATGGCGCGTCAGCGGAGCAACCGCTCGTGATTGGGAGGATCTCGCGATTGGACCTGGACCAGAGCGCGGCATCAACTACCTTTACATTGGAGACATCGGGGATAACCGAGTAGCGCGTGCTGAGTTGAGAGTCTATCGTGTGCCCGAGCCCGTGATCACACCTGCTGACGCGAGTTCCACGAAAGCTAATCCAATATCGACGAAGGATCCGGAAATAATTCGGCTGCGTTATCCTGACGGCAGACACGACGCCGAAGCGCTGTTGGTTCATCCGGTAAGCGGGAACATATACATCGTGATAAAGGTGCCGTTCGAAGACCCGGTCATCTACGAGGCCCGAGCGCCATTAAGTACCGCCGAAGTGACTACGATGGACCGCATAGGTGAAATCAGGCTAACGGCTTTTTTCGGTGGATTAATCACCGGCGGAGATATTTCGCCGGACGGGTCGCGCGTCGCCCTTTGCGACTATGATCAGGGATACGAATTGGTCCTGCCGGACGCCGGTGCGCCCTTTAATGAAATATGGAAGCAGCCTTTGCAACCAATCGACATTGGTGAACGAAAACAAGGCGAGGCGATCGGCTATCGCCTGGATGGACGAGCCCTGCTTGCAACCAGTGAGGGTAAACGTTCGCCGTTATTCCAGGTCGTACGCCCTTAATCACGAATCGAATCCGGACCGACTCCCGGCTCTGCCGGAGGCAGGGGTGGTCCAGGTGTAGGTGATTGCGGGTTCTTCGTTGCGAAGTACCAATACACCGGCAAGCCTGCCGCGATTATGGCCAACCCGATGACAGATCGCGCCGGATAGTTATAAATCGTAGTGGCGATGAGATAAATCGTGGTTAGGAGGAACAACGCCGGAACCACAGGGTAACCCCACGTTTTGTAAGGTCGCGCCGCATCAGGCTCACGCCAGCGAAACACGAAGACCGCTCCCGCCACTAGCCCGTAGAATAGCCAGAACGCGAAAATCGCCATGTCGGTAAGTTGGTCGAACGACCCGGAAAGAGTCAGGACTCCTGCCCAAACTCCCTGCACAATCAATGAGATTACCGGCACTTTTGTGTTCTTCGAGACGCGCGCAAGGCTCTGAAAGAAAACACCGTCGCGGGCCATCGCATAAGGAATACGTGCCGTTCCCAGGATTGAACTCTGAAGCGAACCCCACGAGGAGAGCATCATCACGGCGGCCATCAACGTTACCGCAAGTGGTCCCAGCATTTTTCTAATTGCCTCAGCAGCTACTGATGTCGCGTTGGCATCAACGCTGGCCACCTCTGTCGGCGTCATCACGTAGTAGTAGCTCACATTCACGAGGACATAAAGCACGATGATGATGAGCATGCTGGCAATCAACGCGAGTGGCAAGTTGCGGTCAGGATGCTTCACTTCACCAGCCATGTAGGAAATATTGTTCCACCCGTCGTAGGCCCAAAGCGCGCCAACCATTGCGGCGCTAAAACCAAACAAGCCGGCGCCAGTCACTTCACCTTCGCAGGATGCTGTGCTTGCTAGCCCGAAATTGGCCCAGTCGCCGCCCTGATAAAAGAAAGCCGCGATGCCAACACCGAGCACGAGCAAGACCTTTAAAATCGTGATAAGGGATGCAACGTGGCCGCTCACACTAACGGCAGCGCAATTAATCGCAGTCGTAACGGCGAGGGTGATGAGAGCGATCACGGTCAAACTGCCCAACTGAACCTCATGGCCAAATCCCGGCATTGTGAATGTGAACCACACTGCCTTGATTCGTCCATCCAGTAAATTGTTCATGAAGATTGCAAACCCAACTGCGAGAGCAGCTGCCGAAGCAGTGCGAGAAATCAAGAACTGGGACCAGCCGTTAAGGAATCCCCAGACGCGACCATAAGCGTCCTTCGTGATTACATATTCAGCGCCGGCGTGAGGTCGCATAGTGGTCAACTCGGCATAGGTAAGCGCGCCGGCGAGGGCCAGCAGGCCGGCGGCAATCCAGGCCAGGATCACGCGCCAGGGCGTACCCACGTTGCAGGTCATCACACGCGCCTTCAGGAAGATGCCGGTGCCGATGATGTTGCCGACGTTGATGGAGATCGCGGCGATTGGTCCAAGGCCGCGAACTAGTTCATGATTTGAAGATTGTTGTTCCACTTAAGCCTCGGGTTTAGATTAGTTTCGTGAGGCAGCATCTCTCTTCCTAATTTCTAACAACTCCTAGAAACTCTTCCCGTTCACGAGTTGCCTGATCCGACCGTTTGAGCTTTTCAGTCACGTAACGCTCACCCTTGTAATCTGAATCTTGAAGCGCCTCCGCCCACGCTTTTAGTTGTTTTGAGCAGCTTTCAGCTTTCGATTTTGCGGTGCGAATGTCGCCTTTCAAGCCAGAAAAACTCGGCAAACCGTCGACTAAGCAACACATCGAGCGCACTTCACCAGCAGACCCACGTGCGATGTAGAGAAACATGACGAGCTCATTATTCGTGCCTCTTTCGAAGCCTTCGGCGATGTTGTTGGAGACCGATACAGCGGCTCGCTCAAGTTGATCACGAAGGCTGTGCTGCGATTTGAATTGCGTTTGAGAGGTTAGCCCAAAAACTGAGATAGCCATATCGATTGCGGCGTTCCAGACCGGGAGATCTTCAAAACGCTTGTAGCGCATTACTGGCTTCCTCCGCCAAACTCAAAGGTGAAATTCCAGATTCAAGATTCCAAATTCCAGACTAAAGAGTCAAGGTCAGCCATTCCTGTCAAGCTTGAAGATAACAGATTCCTTTTGGGACTCCGGAATCTGGACTTTGGAATCTGGACTCTGGAGTCTGGAATGCACTTCAGGTTTTTATGCAGCGCGTCTGCGAACAGATCTGCCTTTCAATGCTTGCGCGGCTGTTTCGCCGGTGACGATGGCACCTTCCATGAAGCCCTGCCAGTCAGCCAGGTGCTCTCCAGCAAACAAAATCCTGCCATGTGGTTGCCGCAAGATCGGGCGTAGCGTGAACCATTGTCCCGGCCGGTAAAAGGCGTAAGCGCCCTGCGTGTAGGAATCGCGTTGCCAGGCCATCGACTGAATATTCACGGCCAGTTCCGGTGCTTTTCTGTTAAGCGGCAGGAGATCGCGGGTGATGATGTCGCTGCGCCGGCCGCTGCTTTGTGAGGCAAGCACGTCGGCTTTTTCCCCAACGGCGTAGCTGCAAAGAATGCCTTGTTTGCCTGCCTGATTTTTGGTGCTGTGAAAATAATAGTGAGAAGTCACATCGCTAACGAGCGAGAAGTTTTCCTCACTCCAGAAGCGCTCCTTGAAAAGGATCTGATTCTTGACGATGCGAGCATACTGAAGTTTATTAGCCGCAGCAGCGTGTGCCGCCGGAAGCGGCGGATCAAAAGTAATTTTCGTGAGGACGCGCGCCGGCACTGTGCAAATGCAGGCATCGGCGGTGAAGTCTCTCCCCCCGGCTGTTACGGTGACGCGGCCGCCTCGCTGCGTGATTTTCTCCACTTTGATGCCCGTATGAAGTGAGCTGTTACCAAGCTTCGAAGCCAGCGCGTTTACCAGGCGTGAGTTGCCGCCTTCCATCTTGAAATCCATTTCGTTTGCAGGACTGGATTCAAAATACTCGGCGGCTGCGGCGTAGGCCGATATCATGCGAATGGTTTCGCCAAAATCCGTACTGTCCTGCAAATCCCGGAGTAACAGATCTTCTTCGCTGAAGCCAATTTGCTTTAGCCAGGTCCACCAGTCGTACTGGTCCAACCGCACGCGATCTCGCTCGCGGTAGTGTTCGTACGTCTTCCGAAATTTTTCAAACGATGCCTTTGCCTGCGGCGAGAAATCCCAATGGCCTGGCCGTTTCACCACACCATCCTGCATTAGCGACGCTTCGAAGCGATGATCCTGTAGCGGTATGTTGAAGTCATGGCAGAGGGCTTTCATGCGTTCGTGACTCGCCCCAACCCACTCGCCTCCGAGTTCGCATACCAGTTCAGAGTTTTCTTTGAAGTTGTAAGAAATGACGCGCCCACCGATTCGTGGCCGCGCTTCAAGCACGGTAATGTTCCAGCCATTGAGAGCATTGGCGGCCGCCAATCCGGAAAGACCGGCGCCAATTATGATGCATGAGGGCCCACGCCGCTGTACGTATGGGCCTAAAACGATTGGTACCCCGATAGCGGCCACCGCCGCGTTCTTGAGAAAGTCGCGACGAGAAGTCGTAAGAGTTTGTTCCGGAAGGCGCCTTACCATACGTCATTTGTTATCAGATCGTCATACGTGTCGCGGCGGCGGATTAGTTTCGCTTCACCTTTGTCATTTATGAGCACGGCGGCAGGTAAAGGCCGGCCGTTGTAGTGGAACATTTGGGCCAGCGAGTAAGCGCCGCTGTTGAGCAGAGCCAGTACTTCGCCGGGCTGAACATTAGCCGGCAGGTGACGATAATCGGGAAGGCGACCCCCGCGTTCAATATCGAAATATACATCGCCGGAATCGCAGAGCGGACCGGCAACTTTATATTTCTCGTCGGCCGGCGCATCAGCGCAACTGGCGGAAATGAGGTGGTAGTACCATTTGTAATTATTCATCGAGAGCATCAGGTTGTAGCCCGCATCCGTCAACAACCAAACATCACCGGTTTCAGGCCGCCGTTTGATGTTGAGCACGGTGGTCAGCACCAGGCCCGCGTCGGCGATTACGCTGCGGCCTGGCTCCAATAGGATCTCCACGCCTTCGAGTAAATGTTCCGCATTCGCGAGCCGAGCTGACTCGCGAGCGATGCGCAGTGCTTCGCGGAGTACGGCGGCCGGTTCAAGATCGGCGCCCAGCATGTCGCGCTCGTGTTCTGGAATTTGATCAGCCTGCGAGCGATCGCGGAGGTAGTTAACGGGAATGCCGCCGCCGAGGTTGATATGCTCGAGCGTGTGGCCCGTCTCGCGATGAATTGCCACGAGGTGCTCCCACATGCTGCGAAAGGCTTCAGCGAAGGGTTCCACATCGGGTGTCTGTGAGCCGACGTGAATATGAATACCGCAAACAGTAATAAGCTCTGGGTTCTGCAACCCGCGCCGGAAAGCTTCCAGAACTTCCGAAGAGGAGATACCAAACTTCGAAGTCAGCAAAGCTGTTTGTAGTCCCAGGTGCGATCGGGTTCCGATCTCCGGAACCAGCCGGAGAGCGATACGCGCTGGTTTGGCTTGCTTGCCGCTCGCGGCGGCGACGCGCCTTACCGCCTCTTCAACCAGGCTGATCTCGTAAATTGAATCCACATTGATGGCATAGATTCCTGCGCTTACAGCGTCGTCAAGTTCGCCGGCACTCTTGCTGGTGCCGTTGAAGATAATTTGATCGGGCCGGAATCCGACACGCAGCGCTTTGAAGAGTTCACCACCACTGTTGACCTCGACGTCGATGCCGGAGGCCAGCACGGTTTGAAGTACTGCCATGTTTGAGTTCGCCTTCGAGGCGTAGAAAAACCGGATAGGGTGATCGACGGAATTGGCGGCGGTCCTTAGCCGATCAATATTGGATCTAATGCGCGACTCAGAAAAAACAAAAAGGGGTGATTCATACTTACCAACCAATTCGAGAGCGTCGACGCCATCGATAGTCAGGTGACCGCCGCTGACTTCGAGATAGTTGGGAATGGTCCAGGCAGGACTTGATGTGGCCAAAGTCGTCGACATTTTTGGGCTCTCTCCGTGGAAGCAAAATCGCGGATGTTACGATGCGAGCGAAGATAGACTGCGATTGGCAGAGCGTCAAGCTTGTTCTTCAGAAGGTTTGCCCGCGGAAGTACGCGGATGAACGCGGATCAGAACAAAAAATAAAATAAGGGAAGTAACCATGTTGCAGTCCTTTTGATCTGATCCGCGTTTATCCGCGCGAATCCGCGGCTAATTTCTTAGCTTCCGCAACACCTCGAGAATTTGCTTGTAGTGGCGTTTCTCGTGATAGCCGATAAAGGCCACAGTCGCCACACCATCAATCTTACCCAGGAACGGATGCTTGAAGACCAGATTGCGGAAGCGCTGAGCGCCATGAGTGGCACATAGTGTTTTCAGACTGGCGCGTGTGCGATCGAAATTCTCAATGGCAACATCCCGGGCAGGTGCGTCAAGCGGGTTCATGGACTTGGGCGCCTTTACGCGAATCACACGTGAGGAAACTATGGCGGTCGGAATCAAGCGCCGGAAAAATGGCACGCGCTGCTGTGCGTGGGCGATCGCCCCCTCGAGCTCTTTGATTACCCGAGCTTCGACAATACACAGGTGCTGAACTATTTCAGCCACGCTCCATTCGCCCGTTCCCGGCTGTCGCGAATAAATCGTGGGCTCGAGAGCAGAGATGCTGTTGATTAGTCTTTCGTGGACTGAGTCCAGTCTCTTCAAAGCTCGCTTCATAGAATGGTATCGCCGTGAAGTCAGTACCACCGCGCGTCGCGGGTGTGTCTCCGCACAGTCAGATATGCGTAAGCTGTAACCAAGACACCCACTCGCTACCGCGCGGTGGTACTGTCCTCATTTCCAATCAACCGAGCGGGCGGCCAAAGTTGTAAACGAGAACGCCGCTTACTTTCACTGGCTCTCCCGACAGCAACAGCGGCGAAAACTTTGCCTGGCGCGCCGCGTTTAGCGAAACGTCGTACAGTATTTTCGGCCCGGAGATCGCGCGCGCTTCAGTCACGATGCCCTGTTCGTCGACCATCACCTGAACAACGACGACACCTTCAACCCCGGCGGCCTTGGCCTCCGCAGGGTAGTCTGGCATCGGCAGATTGATCGCTTTGGAATTGAGGACTCCCGCCGAGACGGGCCCACGCTTTCCGGGCTCCGTGGAACGCGCAGGTTCGTCAGGCTTCGCATCCTTTTCGGCGTTTGGTTTGGCAGCGTCTGTTGCCGCCACTGCGGGATCCTCCGTAGTAACCGCAGGCGGTTGCGCCGATGCAGTTGAAGTGCCGCCCGTTTTTTCGGGCAAAACGAAAGAGCTCAGGAACTGCTCCTGAATCGCCTCATTTTTCTTTGTGTCCAGATAGACGACGGAATAGAAGCGCTTGCGAGTGGCAAACACCTGGGCGTTTCCGGTGAGGTCGCCCAGTGTCATGCGATATTCGCGACCCGAATTTCCCTGCAAACTCTTGTCGCCGATCAGCGTCAGTTTCGCGACTGTATCTTTACGAACCTTCGGTGAAAAAAGCACCTTGAAAGCGTCCACGTAGGAGTTCATGCGCTGCATCTCGGTGTAGAGCGCGGGATTCGATTTGATCCCGCTCAAGGAGACGACGGCGAAGACCGGCCCGGGTTGGGACTTCGAGAGATAGATGCGCGTGTTCAACTCCATTTTGTGAAAAGGTTCTTTGCTGGTTTCAAAGGTTGATCCTTTGGGCATCAGCACTGAAAACTCTTCGCCCTCCGGCCGCAGGGTTTCCCATTCTGTTGTGCTTGGAGCCGAAGCAGTCGATTGTCCCAACACTACGGAAACGCAGGACGCAAGGACGAACAGGAGAACGTGCGGTTGGAATTTCGAACTAAATGAACGCATGACGCAATACTCCTTTTATAACTCTTCGCGGTTCATGAGATTCATCGGACGGCTTTATCGGGACGGTCTGCAGTAATTTTGGCTGCAGCTGCAGCGAAATTCAAGGTAAGAGGCGCCCTTTCCTCCGCTCCATCGGAGAAATATTTATAGCAGGTCTGACATATTCCTACGAGGCAAGCAGACTCAAAGCTGCGCCACCATCTCTGCGGGGTTCCAGTAAGCATGCAGCGTCTGTATTTTTCCAGCTTCGTTTATCTCAAAAACGTCAATGCCTTCGAATTGCACCTTGCGCCCGGCCTGGCTGATTCCACGACCGGTCCATTTTACGGCCGCTCCATTACCGGCGATGAAGATCTGATCCTCTGTGAGCCCAACCTCTTTAAAAGCAGCTGTAATCGTCTGAAAAAATTCCGCGAGTTTTTGATGGCCTCGGGTCGGCAGCGCGCCTACCGGATCGTAAGTAACTGCATCTTCGGCGAAGGAGTTGACCCAGGCGCGCTCATCCATAGCGCGAAGTGCGGCGAAGTAAGCTTTGATTGCGTCAGAAATAATCTCAGGCGACATCAAGTTTTCTCCTTTCTCGCTCTTGCTGTACCAGCACTCGCCGCAAAATCTTCCCCGAAGCGGATTTCGGAATCTTATCAATAAATTCGAGCATCCGAATCTTCTTGTACGGAGCTACCTGTTGGGCCACGAAGTCCATCAGCTCCGCTTCGGAGGCTTCTCCTTTTAATACTACGAAAGCTTTGGGCACTTCTCCCGCTTCATCGTCGGGACAGGGAATTACTGCCGCGTCAGCGACAGACGAGTGCTTCAACAACAACGCTTCAAGTTCCGCGGGCGGCACCTGGAAGCCCTTGTACTTGATCAGTTCTTTGGCGCGATCGACGATAAAAAAGTGGCCATCACTATCCGCGTAGCCAATATCGCCGGTGTGCAACCAGCCCTCCGTGTCTATGGTTGCGGCAGTCGCCTCCGGACGATTCAGGTAACCCTTCATGATTTGAGGACCACGAACGCACACCTCGCCTTCTGTATTCGGCCCAAGCGGCTGGCCGGTTTCCAGATGGACGACCTTGCACTCGGTGTTGGGCGCAGGAACACCTACGGAACCAAACTTCACCTGCGCGGGAGCAGCCGGCGAAGAGTGTGTGACCGGACTCGTCTCGGTCATTCCGTAACCCTGGCGAACATCGCAGCCCAGGCGCTGCATGCAAGCGCGGGTCAAATTTTCGTCGAGCGGAGCGGCGCCGCAGAAAATTGTTTTCAGTTTCGGCACTTTGTAATTATCGACTAGTGGGTTCTTGCTAAGCGCGAGCACGATCGGCGGCACCAGGTGCGCCAACGTCACCTGATAGTCCTGGACCAGTTGCAAAAAAAGTTCGAGGTCAAAGCGTGGCACGGTGACGATGGTCGAGCCCTGATAAAGACCCATGTTCAAGACGACGACTAGCCCGTAGATGTGGAAGAGCGGCAACACGCAAATCAGCGTGTCGTTTTCGGTGAAGTAATCGAGACCTTCCATCTGGCACATGTTCGCCACCAGGTTGTAGTGCGTGAGCATCACGCCTTTGGGAAGTCCGGTGGTGCCGCTCGAATATGGAAGCGCTCCCAGATCTTCACGAGGATTAATTGAGACTTCCGGAAATTTCCCGTCGCTGTCGAGCAGCGCAGAAAAGGGAGTGGCGCCGTTTAATTCTCCTCCGGCCTGCTCAAAGACAAACAATTCTTCGATGCCCGCTTCCCGGGCCGCTATGGCAGCTTTGTCAAAACACTGCGGCACCGTGACCAGAAACCTCGCCCGCGCATCTTTGAGTTGATGCGCGACTTCGTGGTCGGTATACAAAGGATTTACCGGGCTGGTGATGCCACCAAGCAAAGCGACCGCGTGAAAGGCTATCGCATATTCCGGAAGGTTTGGACTGAGTATTCCAAAAACCTCGCCTTTCTTAAATCCGCGCTTCCAAAGGCTGGAGGCCACGCGCGAGATCGAGTTAACAAGTTCGGAATAGGTGAGCGTGCGTCCGGTTGGTCCGTCTATAAGCGCAGGCTTGTCCCCATGCCGCGCTGCCTTTTGGAAGACAAACTGCGTTATCGAAACTTCGGGAATTATGACGTCAGGAAATGGTCCGCGAAAGATCATCATTTTTCGTCGCCCAAACAGTCTTTGAATTGCGGCTACGCCGTCTGATGTGCGGAGGGGCTATGCCCTTCCGATAGTATCTATAAATTCTCCGAGGCTTCGCCTCAGTGACGGGGCGCAGCCCCAAAAGAAAGAGTGCGTCCCTCGGAAGGGCAGAGCCTTCCGCACATCAGGCGGCCGAGCCGTGGGAACGTAACCGCTTGAAGGTTATGTTGTCGAACCTTGCGACAGCTTGGTTGATATTTAACTGACCGCTGGGCGCTTACCTTAGCAGGTGACCGCGTTTCAAGAAAAGGATTATATTAAGCCAGCCTAACGCGCAGGCCGCCAATCCAAACACATGTCAGAGATTCGCCCTCCAACCATCGTGTGCCTCGCTACCTACTTCAAAGGCGGCGACTTCATCAGTGAATGCAAGCGCCTCGGCTGTAGTGTAATTCTGATTACAAAAGAAAAGATGCTCAAGGAAGATTGGCCGCGTGAAAGTCTCGACGATCTAATAGCGGTGCCCAACGACGCTGGGCCGGCCCTGATGATCGACCTGACCGCATTTATTGGGCGGAAGGTGAAAGTGGATCGCGTGGTGGCGCTTGAAGAGTTTGACGTAATGACGGCGGCCCTGATTCGCGAACATTTTTGTTTGCCTGGGATGAGTAGCTCAACGGCTAAGACTTTTCGCGATAAGTTTAGGATGGCGGAAGCGGCGAAAGCCGCGCGCGTCGTTGTTCCTGAGTATGTGCCGTTTATTAATGCAGACGCGGTTGGGGAGTTCATGGCGCGCGTGCCGCCACCCTGGATAATTAAACCGCGCTCTGATGTATCCGCAATTGGCATACGAAAGGTGGATAGTGCGGACGAGGTGTGGAATCTTGTGCGCGAGATGAACGAGCGCGAAAATTTGCGCGAGCGTGCTTCATACTATCTGCTGGCGCAGTTTGTGGCGGGGGAAGTTTTTCACGTTGATTCTCTTGTGGGCGATAATAGAGTTTTGTTTGCCGGTGTGAATCGTTATGGCCGGCCGCCGCTCGAAGTTGCGCATGGGGGCGGTGCCTACGTATCGCGCACAGTTCTTCACTGGTCAGAAGACGAAAAAGAGCTGCTTAAAATAAATCGCAAATTAGTTAAAGCATTGAAACATGAGCGAGGCGCGGCGCACGCTGAATTTATCAAGAGCGACGCGGATGGGCGCTTTTATTTTCTCGAGATTGCGGCGCGCGTCGGCGGCGCTTACATCGCCGATGTTTTGGAAGCGGCGTCAGGCCTGAATCTCTGGCGCGAATGGGCACGGATGGAAGTGGCAGATGCAGGCGTTGTGAAAAGCGATGACCACGAGCGAGCAGTCAAGAAAATCAAGCCTCTGCGAAACGATTACGCCGGCATCGTTCTGTCGCTCTCGAAACAGGAGCATCCCGACACTTCTGCTTACGACGATCCTGAGATCGTCTACCGCGTGAAGAAGCTTCATCACGCCGGGTTAATTGTGCGGTCTAAAAAGTTGGAGCGGGTTAAGGAGCTGTTAGCGCAGTATGCCAATCGGTTCGCCGAAGATTTCGTCGCGGTTGTGCCACCGCTCGAAAAAGCTGAGTAGTCTATTGGTATGCAATAAATCAAAGAGTGGGGGCAAGCCCGCCTTCCTGACCTGAGAGGTGCTCGCATTGACTTATTATCTCCGGCGCGAAAGTCGTTCAATCACGCTTCAGCATGAAAGTCATTCAAGCGGGAATTAGTGACTCAAGTGTATTCAGCTAAAGGTTGGGAAGGCGGGCTTGCCCCCGCTCTTGATTGGTAAATTCGATTTACTCATTCAAAGTTTCTTCAGGGGCCAGATGTCGACGCCGAGTTCTTCGCAGTAATGCAGGTGTGGATTGTCCTTCGGTGTGGGCAAGTCCTGAGACTCGATCATCGTCGACTCTAAAGAAACCAATTCAGCTGACTGCAATGGCCAGGGCCGATGATGGATGCGTGCCTGATAAATCGTGTCGTTATGTTCACTGAAAAGGCAGTAGCGTTCGATGAGAAAAAATTCGAGCGAGCCCGGCTCCGAAATAGGAAGTCGTTTTCCAGTCTTCCACGTCGCGGCTAACTCCGCGGGAGGGTCGTCTATGCGGACAAGGGAATAGTCGATAGTGCCTGAGTCGTCCTCTGCTAGTTCTATGTCAGCGTTGTAATACGGCAAATGGTAAAACGTGCGCGCGGCTAAGACGGCTGCACTGCTATTGCAATCAAGCGAGAAGAACCAGACGCCTGGAACATCATCGAGATAAACGTAGGTGCGCACGTTCAACTCATGCGCTGAACTGAGGCCCGGCACGGGCGGCAAGAAGGGAGGCAGCGCGCGAATGCCCCACATCGTGAACGGCGCGATCGCAATCCAGGCTGAGCCATGGTAAATGTCAATTTCCAATGGCGCTGGAATTAGCGGACGCAACAGCTTCTCGTCGATTCGCCAATGCATAAAGAGAAGCTTGCCCCAATCCTGATGCAAGATCGGCTGGCCTTTAGGCCGCTCGCGCATGGCAAGTCGATCGGCGTTGGTGATTGCGTGGTTGCTCAATTTCCTGATCGGCGTTAGCCAGCGTGAATCCCCGGCTAATATTCTATGCGTATTACTTCAAATACTTATCCAGCCAATCAAGCACCGCGTGATACCAGAGTTGGGAATTCTGCGGCTTCAGCACCCAGTGGCCCTCGTCGGGAAAGACAAGCAGTTTCGAGTCAACGCCCATACGCTGTACTGCGGTGAACAATTGGAGTCCTTCACCAAAAGGCACCCGGTAATCGAGCTCGCCATGAATAATAAGGATAGGCGTCTTAAAGTTCCTGACAAACTTATGCGGCGACCAGCGCGCATACATCATGGGGTTGGTCCAGGGCGTGCCTTTGAATTCCCAATCAGGGAACCAAAGCTCTTCGGTCGCGCCATACATGCTTTCGAGGTTATAGACGCCGTCGTGTGACACGAGCACTTTGAAGCGGAAGCGAGGATCATTGTTGTGTCCCTCGATCCAGTTAACCATGTAGCCGCCGTAACTCGCTCCGGCAGCTCCGACGCGATTGCGATCGAGAAACGAATTGCGGCGCAGCACGTCCGCGGTACCGTTCATGATGTCGACGTAAGCCTTGCCGCCCCAGTCGCCGCTAATTTCATTTAGAAACTGCTGGCCATATCCGGTCGACCCGCGCGGGTTCGGACAAAACACGACATAGCCGTTGTTCGCGAATATTTGCGGATTCCAACGATAGCCCCAATTGTCGCTCCATGCGCCTTGTGGACCTCCGTGAATTAATACCAGCAGCGGATATTTTCGGCCGGCGTCGAAGCCGGCAGGTTTAACTATGAACCCGTGATTCCTTTTGCCGAAAGCGCCCGTCCATTCCACGTCCTCGGCGTTCCTCAAGCCAAACTGCGCCATGAAGTCTTTGTTTGCGCTTGTTAAGGCCGTCAGCGTGCCGTCGTTAATATCCGCACGAAAAATCTCCGCAGGCATGGCGTTCGTGCTATGCGCGAAAACGAGAGACTTGCCGTCCGGCGCGATTTGCAAACCCGCCGCTGACACATCGGGAACCACCTTCTGCGGTTCAGCGCCGCCGAGCGGCACTCTAAAGACAGGCAAACGACCACGCTCGCCCGCAATGAAGTACGCGTAGTTTCCGTCTGGCGACAGCACTACCTCATCAACTTGGAGGTCGAATTTTTTCGTAATTTCCGTGGCTGTGCCGGTGGCGCGGTTGTAACTCATCAGGCGCCAGCGGTCGGCCTCAAAGCCTGGAGTCGCTTGCGAACGATAGATAATGTATTTCCCGTCGCGGGTGTAGATTGGGCCAACATCGTAGCCGCGATTTCGGATGCTGATGTTTTTTCCCATGCCGCCTGAAAGCGCCACGGTGTAGATGTCGCTGTTAGTAGATATAGCTTCAACTTTGTCAGCATTGCGTACGTATGCGAGCTCCTGACTGTCGGGAGAAAAAGCGAAGTCAACGCCGCTCGCGGCCGCATAAGGAGGCGAATCGAAATCGCCGGGAGTCAGATCGCGCGCCACGCCCCCTTTGCTGGAAACTACGAATACGTGAGTTCGCTTCAGATCGCGCCACTCATCCCAATGACGGAAGAGCAAGCGCGTGGTGACGTGCGCCTTGACCTTGCTCTTTTCCGCTGCCTCGTCTTTCTTCTTATTGCAATCGTCGTCGTTGCAATCTGGATAAACTTCGGAAGTGAACGCGATCCATTTTCCGTCGGGGGACCAGAGGGGCGCGGCTGCGTTTGTAGAAATTTTCGTTACCTGATCTTTGTTATCACCATCGGGTTCCATCAGCCAAATCTGACCGCCGGTGATATAGGCGATCTTCTTTCCATCGGGCGACCAACGCGGCGCAGTGGCGGAACTCGCGCCATTAGTTAGTTGCTTCATGGCGCCGCCATCCGCTGTAATCACGTAGATTTGCGTAATAACTTTATTAACGTCGAGGTTCACATCGCCGATAGTGAACGCGATGCGTTTGCCGTCCGGCGAAATCTGTGGCTCGCCCACGCGACGAACCTTCAACAGTTCTTCAACGCTAAAACGACGGCTCTCCTGCGCGGTAGCAATGGCTGCAAGCGACGACAGTAGGAACACCAGGACAGAGATCACGATAACGAAGCGCTTCATAAAAGTCCTCTCCAACGGCTGACAAATTGTTTTGGGAAAGCGCCCGACATTATTGCATTAAACACGTATTAGGTGCACCCGCCGAGTCCGAAGCCGTCGCCGTCATCGCCCCCAGATTCCCCCCGTCCCTGAGGGACGTAATGTCTATAGAATGCGCGAGCTCCAAAAGATTCCTCTTCGCTCCACCAGAGCGAAACAGAGGCCCGACCAGCGCACCATTTGTCGGAAACATTGCGCTCCGCTCGGTGGTCCCAACCGGTCTCTATAAACATTCGGCTCCGCTGGAGCCGGAGCAGTACTTAGTTGCAGCCGCGCGGTCTCTCTGTGTCGCTCTATTAAATTGACTCGGCAAACACTCACCAGAGAGGTAGAGAGATCACAGAGGACGCACAGAGATTTTCACACTATCCGGATGTACAAGTAGTTGGACAAGCCGTCTGTCAAAGAATTATGCTACTGCCTTCTCCCGTACCATCGGATTTCTTTTTCGAGGGGGTGCAATATTGTCCTTCGCTATCTTTCAGCGTCGTTTCCAAACCTCTTTCGGATTGATTTCGCGCCGGGATGTTGCACGGTCGCTTCTGAGTGCAGGAGGATTACTTTTATCGGCAGTGATGATCCTGTCCGCGGTTAAGACCAACGCAGCAACCCTGCCCACGGATTTTACTGAGACACAAATCGCCCTCGGATTAACGAATCCGACGGCGATGGCCTTTGCTCCCGATGGCCGGCTGTTTGTTTGTCAGCAGGGTGGCCAGTTGCGAGTCGTGAAGAACGGCGCCCTGCTCGCGACTCCGTTTGTAAGTCTCACAGTCGATCCGTCCGGCGAGCGCGGGCTGCTCGGAGTCGCCTTTGATCCAAGCTTCATTACTAACAACTTCGTTTACGTTTATTACACCGCGACGACTCCCACAGTTCACAACAGAGTCAGTCGTTTCACTGCTAACGGAGATGTCGCGGTTGTGGGCAGCGAAGTCGTTATTTTTGATCTTAACAATCTCAGCAGTGCGACCAATCATAACGGCGGGGCCATACACTTTGGTCCTGACGGCAAGCTCTACATCGCGGTCGGCGAAAACGGGGACTATGCAAACGCGCAACTGCTCAGCAACCTGTTAGGCAAAATTCTGCGCATCAATTCCGACGGCACAATCCCCGCCGACAATCCGGCAAGTTTTCAGGGAATCACAGGTTCACCTTCCGGAAACAATCGCGCTATTTGGGCGGTTGGCTTGCGCAACCCCTTTACGTTCACGTTTCAACCGGGTACCGGGAGGATGTTCGTTAACGACGTAGGGCAAGCCGTGTTCGAAGAGATCGACGACGGTATCGCCGGCTCTAATTACGGCTGGGCCATTTGTGAGGGTGCTTGTCCGCCCACGAACACAAATTTTCGTGACCCGCTATTCCAATACGGTCACGGCATATCGGCAACGACGGGATGCGCTATAACGGGCGGCGCCTTTTACAATCCGACGACGTCAAATTTTCCGGTGGATTATGTGGGCAAGTATTTCTATGCCGATTTCTGTAGCGGTTGGATTCGGAGGTTCGATCCCGCTACGGGTACAGCCACCTCGTTTGCAACTGGTATTTCCAATCCCGTCGACCTGATCGTGACTGCCGATGGGAGTCTTTATTACCTCGCGCGCGGCGGCGGTGCAGTATTTCGCGTTCGTTTCACCGGACCCCCAGCGTTTGGAGAGGTCATCGGTCAAATAACCGATAGCAGCAATGGCGCTCCAGTTTCCGGAGTTGTGCTGCGGCTAACCGGCACCCAAAACCGGAAGACAATTACAGACGCTAACGGCAATTATCGTTTCGAGAATGTCCAGACCAGCGGCGTTTACACGCTAACACCGTTGCGCGTGAACTTCTCCTTCACACCATCTGAGCGTTCACTCAATCAGTTGGGTAGTACCACGAACGCGCCGTTCACTGCTACTTCGACAGGCACGACAATTAATCCGTTGGATACACCGGAGTATTTTGTGCGCCAGCATTATTTGGATTTTTTAAATCGCGAGTCTGATGAGGCGGGCTTCAATTTCTGGAGCGACCAGCTGATTAACTGTGGCGGCAATCTCGCCTGCATCGATCCGCGCAGGGTGAACGTTTCAGCCGCTTATTTTCTTTCGATTGAGTTCCAGGAGACTGGCGGGTTGGTCAATAGCTTATATCGCGTGAGTTTTGAACGTCGTCCGTTCTACGCTGAATTCGTGCCTGACACGCAGACGGTTGGATTCAATCTGGTCGTCGGACGCACAGGCTGGGAAAATCAGTTGGAAGCAAACAAACAGGCCTTTGTAAATGCCTGGGTGCAGCGTCCGTCATTCGTGAGTCTCTACGGAAGTTTGGGAGACGAGGCTTATGTCGATACGCTGATCAGCCACACCGGCGTAACCTTTACTGCCGGTGAACGGAATGCGCTGGTCAATGCCTTAATAAACCAGACAGCCTCCCGAGCCTCGGTGTTGCGGCTAATCGCCCAGGACCCACGCTTCGCGAGCCTTAAATTTAACGAAACGTTTGTGATGATGGAATACTTCGGCTATCTCAGGCGCGACCCGGATGAGGCTGGTTTCCAATTCTGGCTCGATAAACTGAACCAGTTTGGCGGTAACTTCGAACAGGCGGAAATGGTCAAGGCGTTCATCGTGTCCGGCGAATACCGCGACCGTTTCCCGAAATAAGTAATTGGGCCACAAATGACCACAGGTAAGACAGATCTGAACTGATTGAAATCTCAGATTTGTGTAATCCGTGTTTATTTTTGGCTTGTCTTTTCCCCACAATGGTTTCGCCGCGGATAACGCGGAGGCACGCTGATCAGCATGCTTGAATGCTGATGCGCGTGTAATCCGCGTTAATCCGCGGCTAAATGTTTTTGAGGTAGAATCTCCCCGCGCAATGACCCGCCGAATAATTGTTGCCCTGTTGAGATTAGCCATGCGCGTCTATTTCCGGCGCGTTGAAGTGCTTGGCATTGAAAAAGTGCCGCGCGAAAATCCCGTAATTTTCGTTCTCAATCATCCAAACGCCCTCGTGGATCCGGCATTTCTTTTATCGTTGGCGCCGCGGCGTGTTTCCTTTCTCGCGAAGGCGCCGCTTTTTAAGATGCCTGTGCTCAGTTTCCTGGTTCGGGCAATGGAGTCGCTTCCCGTCTATCGCCATCAGGACGAAGGCGAAGACGTTTCGAAAAATCGCGAAATGTTTGTGGCGGCGCGCCAACTGCTCGCGCGCGGAGGCACGATCGGAATTTGTCCCGAAGGAGTTTCCCATGATGAACCCCGCCTTCGCCCAATCAAAACCGGGGCCGCCCGCATCGCCCTCGGCGCCGTTTCGACAGGCGAAGTGGCGGATTTGAAAATCGTCCCGGCGGGACTTTATTACACTTCCAAAACAAAATTCCGCAGTGAGGTGTTGCTCTACTTTGGGAATCCCATTGCAGTTGAGCCGGTTGAAATAGAAACAGACGGCAACCCGCCTCGCGCCGCTGTTAAGGAGCTATCTAAACGCATCGAGTGTGCATTGCGGGAAGTGATGCTTGACGCTGAGCATGAAGAAGCGTTACAGACGATCCGGCGCGCTGAAAAGATTTTTTCTGAGCCGGATGAAGACGGCGACGAGAGCCTCGCGGGAGAACTCCAGCTGCAGCAACGTTTTGTTAACGCCTACCACGTTTTGCGGGAGCAGGCACCGGAGCGTCTTCGCCGGCTGGAAGTGAGAATGAGCCGCTTTGAAGAGGAACTGACACAAGCGGGCGTCGACCCGGACGATTTTTCGCCTCCTAAGTCGACCGTTAGCGTGTTCACGCATTTGATTACTCGCGTGCTTCTTTTTCTGTTGCTGATCGCGCCGGCGACGCTCGGTGTGCTGGTCCATTACCCGGCTTATCGACTGGGAGGTTATCTGGCCACGAGGTTTTCGCAGGATGACGATGACATGGTTTCTACGATCAAAATCATGTCTGCAATGCTGTTGTTCCCACTTACCTGGCTGGTCGTGGCGCTGGCAATCTATAGGCTCGAAGGTTGGCTCTTAGCAATGGTGGCGCTGGTGCTCATCCCCTGGACGGGGTACGTTGCAATCCGTTTTTTCGAAGGCCTAGACGAGTTTCTGGGCGGGCTTCGAGCGCTCGCGTTTTTCCTCGTCCGGCGGCGGTTCTTCGTACGATTGCTTGCCGAACGCAGGGCGATTCGCAGCGAAATTCTTGCTCTCGGGGAGGAGACTGCGAATCTCGGCTAATAACTGGTTAGCTTAGTAAGGCGAGGGGACCGGGAAATCGACAAGCCGCCAGACTGTTACTTCTTGGATTATTTCTTGCGCGCCTTAGCGCCAGCTGCCGTCTTGCTGGTCTTCGTTGAGCCGGCACGTTTCCTGGTACCCGACGCTCTTACCGTTCGACCTTTACGGCCTTCGCTCTGGATTCGTCCAGCCTTCATTAGATTTTCGTAACTGCCGCGCACGACGTTTCGCGCCACCTTTAACGAGTTGGCTAACTCACGCTCACTCGGCAGATAACTGCCCACCGTCATCGCCCCCGACTCGATAAGACCGGTTAGCTGGTCCGTAATCTGTTTGGTCATTGACTCCGGACGCTTACGATTGACACGTATAGTTGTTTTCACTCTAACTTCCCTCCTCGGCTGGTTCAATTTTGGGGTAAGGGAATTCTATGCACGCAGGATTGCTGTGTCAACAGACCATCTCACAAAGACACGGTCCAACTAAGTCCAAAGTCCAATGTCCAATGTCCGGTGTCGACCATGCAAGTCCGCGTTATCAAGATTCACCACCTGGGGATAGGGGACGACTTCCGTTTCTTGACGTTGGACATTGGACATTGGACTTCTTCAGAGGGCCTTATGCTTGCGAAGTATTTCAAGTGTCTGGTCGAGGGGAAGCGATTCAACTGTGTGGCCCTGGCCGGTCATTGTCGTGGCGCGAAAGAGGGAGTTATAGATAGCCTCCTCGGTTGCTTCGATGACGGCGAGAAATAGCGGCGACATCGCATCATTCGACAAAACTTTCACACTGCGAGGGTTGTACCGGTCTGCTGGCTCGCTTGAAAAGTGGATACGAACTGAAGCTGCGGTTGAAAAAGCGATGGCGTAGTCGCCACTGCCGTTGCTGCCCGCCGCGCCAGTCCTCGCCATACCCAGCATTGCACGTGCGGCCAGCCGGCTTAGATTGCGGGCGTCGACTGGCGCGTCCGTAGCGATGACGATAATTATCGAACCGTCAGGACTGTTCGGCAGACAAGGGTTGAGAGCCGCGTATTGGTCCGCTGCATTGCACCCGAGCGGAGGGGCGTTGCCAATTTCTTCTTTTAAATAATACTTGCCCAACTCGCGTCCGACCGGAACACCATTGATTGTCAGGAGGCCGCCGAAATTCGTTTGAACAAGGACACCCAAGGTGTAGCCACCTAGCTTGCCAGGAAGTTTTCGCGAAGACGTGCCGATTCCTCCCTTGAAACCAAACGCCACCGTGCCGGTGCCGGCCCCGACGGATCCCTCTTCGACTGCCCCAGCCTTTGCACCCTTAAGCGCATTTAAGACATCGTCACGGGTAATGTGGCGTCCGCGAATGTCGTTTAAGTATCCATCATTTGTTTCACCAACTATGGGGTTGACAGACTGTACAGGTTCGTTGCCGGGTAGCGACAACATGTAATCAAGCAGTGCATCAGCGGCGCGAGGGACACTTAGCGTTGACGTTAGTACAATCGGCGTCTCAATTTCTCCAAGCTCGCTGACCTGCGTTGAGCCCATCAGCTTGCCGAAACCATTTCCCACAAATATCGCTGCTGGAACCTTCTCGCGAAAAAGATTGCCGCCGTGAGGAAGTATGGCGGTAACGCCGGTGCGGATGTTTTCACCGCGCAGGATGGTGGTGTGACCTACCATCACGCCGTCGACATCCGTGATTGCATTGAGCGGACCAGTGGGAAGTATGCCGACGTTGATACCAGCCTCGCGCGCGCGCGGACGGCGCTTCTCCTTCTCCTGAGGAATCGACGACCCAACGAAAGGTTGGGCGGCCAACGTCGTCCCTAACAGGAGTACCATTAAGAGACCGACGCTGCGATTATCCCTCTGCACCGGTTTGTTTGAGGCGGCGTTTAGCCAGTAGTGTTTCATAACCGAGCATTGGGCTGTCGCTGCGATCTTAGTGTTCACTCGGTCGCGAAAATCGCAAGCAGTGCGGGGATAGTGAGCCACAGCAATCCCTTCAGCAGGAAAAACATGAATCCCCAGAACCCTAATTTCTTAATCCAGCTTCTCAGACTCATTGCTTTAATAGAATTCATCCTTTCGCCGTCACGCTTTCATTCCTCATTGAATTCTTCCCCAGGCGCTCGTTTTCCAATTATCGATCGCGTTCGCGCCAACAATCCAGGGAGGCAGCGGCATCATCAGCATGTCGGAAAGAGCACAAACATATGGCTCATACAGTGCTCGCAGCTCGCTTAACTTTTTGTTCGCTTCCTCGCCATCCTGTAAGTTGGCGTTATGCTGCGCGAGGATTACGCGAATTCGATCAAGGTCGTGTTGCAAAAGTCTGGAAGTCTCCAATTTAGGGTCGGCGGGCCTGGTCCTGAATATCTGCGCCAAGTCTACCACTGCATGACGCGCCATCGCGAAGGTCATTTTCGCCTGCCAGGTTGAAGTGCCGCCGACACCCACAAGCACCAGCGCGCAAGTATCGAGGATGGTTGTCAATGCAGCGAGCCATGATTGATTGTCGTGTTGCGAACGGAAATAACACAGCACCGGATACGAGAGGTGGCTCTCAAGCAACTCCGCCGACCAGCGTTCCCACTCGTGGAGAACAATCGTCAGGTCATGCAGGTGATCACTCTCCGCGTGCCGGCGCAGCATCTCCGCGGCGCTCGAAGGCGAACCTGCCCGCGCGTCGAGCAGCGCAATGTTAACTTCTCGACGCGAGAATGCCTGGTACAGCACCGGTAAGTATCCGATCACGATTGCCAGCAACCCGAAACCGTTTCCGGCTTCAATTACCGCGAGCGCACGTCCAAGCGGGAGCTGCGGCACGATGTCTCCATAGCCGAGGGTGAAAAACGTCTCGCCGCTGATATAAAGATAAGTCGAAAATTGGCCCATCTCGGTGGGAGAGCTAAGCGGTGTTTGCAGTCCCCAATGTAATATCGCATAACCGACGATCAACCCGGTGGCCCACAATGCGAGCAGCATCAAGAGAGATAGCGGCCCAAACGCTCCCAGATACTTCTCGCGCCGCTTACGGTTGTGCATTGCCCCCACCACACGCGAGCAAATAGACCACATGGTTCGGTAGAAGAGGCTGGTTAGACGCAGTCGCCGCGTGACTCGCCGCGGGAGGATGATAGTTTCAAAAGCGTCCCAGAGAATTATTAGAATCAGCAAAAGACCAGCGATGACAACTAAGAATTTCATGCGGAACGACGATGCGTTAGCGAGCTGGATAAGTTTATATTACGTTGGGGTAACGACGTGATGGTATCGTTGATTCAGGATTTATCCCAGCAAGTAGGACAGACTTTCCAGTCGTTGGGGCTGGGAGCGCAGACATCCTGTCTGCCGCAACGTTAGTGGCACCGTAGCAGCATGCAAGATGCCTGCGCTCCCAGCGTCTGGCCAGGGTCGGCGCGGACAGGTAAGAATCATTCGTATCAATGAAGACACTAATTATTCATGGCCATTTTTATCAGCCGCCGCGGGAGAATCCGTGGACTGGGATTGTCGATCCGGAACCGAGCGCGCTGCCGTTTCACGATTGGAACGAACGCGTTCACGCCGAATGTTACCAGCCTAATAGCGCTGCCCGGATTGTTGATGTGACCTCTGGCGAAGAACTGATCGTCAACAATTATTCACAAATCAGTTTTGATTTTGGTCCCACCTTGCTTTCGTGGCTGGAGCGAAACCACCCGGAAACCTATCGACGGATTATCGCCGCTGACGTTGAGAGCATCTTCACACATGCTGGTCATGGCAACGCGATCGCTCAAGCATACAACCACGCGATCCTGCCTCTGTCTAACGAGCGTGATCGACGCACGCAAGTGCGTTGGGGCGTGGCTGATTTTCGTCGTCGGTTTGGCCGGGAACCGGAATCGATGTGGCTGCCCGAGACCGCCTGCGACGATGATGTGCTTGGTCTCTTGATCGACGAAGGTTTGAAGTTTGTCATCCTGGCGCCACAGCAAGCCAAACGCGCTCGCAGTAGGACAGACATTCCTGCCTGTCCCGACAACGTGCGAAAGGGACAGACTGGAAAGTCTGTCCTCCCACCTGGCGATTGGCACGATGTTGGTAACGGATCCATCGACACCAGCATCGCCTATTGTTATTTCCATCGCGACGGTTCGGGCCGATCCATTGCAGTGTTCTTTTTTGATCAGGTTCTTGCACACGGCATCGCCTTTGAACAGGCGTTGGCTTCAAGTAGTTCGCTGGTGGATCGATTTGCGCAGCGAGCCATCGGCGAAGGCTCGCTCGTGAATGTTGCCACCGATGGCGAAAGCTATGGACATCACCACAAGTTTGGCGATCTTTGTCTCGCCCACGTATTAGCTGGCGATGCGCGCGCGCGCGGCTTTTCGCTCATGAACTACGGGCAATCTCTCGACCAGTTTCCACCGCGGTTGGAGGTGGAGATCGATAATGGACCGGAAGGCGAAGGCACCTCATGGAGTTGTATACATGGCGTCAGTCGTTGGATTCGCGATTGCGGTTGTCACACTGGTGGCGAGGGTGGCTGGAATCAATCCTGGCGCGGACCCTTGCGAAAAGCACTCGATTATTTGCGCGATAAAGCCGCGGAATGTTTCGAACAAACGCGCGGCGAATTGTTTACTGATCCATGGTTAGCCCGCGACGATGCCATTGGTCTTATCCTCGATCAAGGCGAGTCACGCGAGTCATTTCTTAGCGCGCATGCGCCGCGTGACTTGACTCGTGAACAACAGCAGAGAGCGGTGTTGTTTCTCGAACTGCAACGGAGCTCGCTACTGATGTACACCAGTTGCGGCTGGTTCTTCAGCGACATCTCCGGTCTCGAGCCAATCCAGATCTTGAAGTACGCCTGCCGCGCGCTTGAGCTCATGACCGAGCTTGGTCTTGCCTCGCCGCGGGCGCGATTTCTCGAGATTTTGTCTGAGGCGAGAAGCAATCGCCCGGAGTTGGGGAATGGTGCTGACATTTACCGCCGGTTTGTTGAGACTTCCAACCCCGCTTTCAAGGCTGGTAGCGAAGAGCTGGCGAGTATCCGCGCATGAAGAAAAAGACTCCAGCAAAAGGAATAGACAGAACGCGTGTCGGTAATACGCCCGAGGTTCCCCGGCCCGGCAAAGCTCTGGGGCGGGCCGTGAAGAACGAGACCGGAAAGAAGAACGTTAGGACGCAAAGGAAAACGGCGCAGCGCACAAAGTCTGGAACAGCGAGAGCCGCAAAAGCTGAATCATCTGAGACGCGGGTATCCGATGTGTTTCCGCCAACGCTGGGAGAATTAGATCTGTATCTGTTTGGCGAAGGCCGGCACGAGCTTATTTATCAAAAACTCGGTGCCCACCCGATCACGCATGAGGGCACAGATGGGATTTCTTTCGCAGTGTGGGCGCCGGCCGCGGATCAGGTCAGTCTTGTCGGCAACTTCAACAACTGGGACGGCACGCGTCACCCCATGCGCCCAGTCGGTGCTTCCGGCGTTTGGGAAACATTCATTCCAAACCTAAAGCCCGGCGAGCTCTATAAGTTTCAAATCAAAGCCCCCGGCCTGAATTCGTTTCTCAAGGCCGACCCCTACGCTTTCTATGCGGAGACACCACCGGCTACTTCGTCAATCGTCTACCAGTCGACCTACAAATTCCGTGATTCCCGCTGGATGAAGAAGCGCGCCGGCCGCGAACATTTTCGGCGGCCGCTGTCGATCTACGAAGTTCACTTTGGATCGTGGCGGCGCAAAGTAGGACAGGCATTCCTGCCTGTCCTGGACAGACTGGAAACTCTGTCCCCGAAAACGCCGCAAGAAGAAAACCGCCCATTCACGTATCGCGAGATAGCCGAACCTCTGGCCGAGTACGTTTTAGCAATGGGCTTCACGCACGTGGAGTTTCTGCCGCTGAAGGAACATCCTTATGGCCCATCATGGGGTTATCAGGTGAGCAACTATTTCGCGCCCTCCGCGCGTTATGGAACGCCCGATGATTTTCGTTATCTCGTCGACTATCTGCATCAGCGCGGCCTGGCGGTAATCATGGACTGGGTACCCGCGCATTTTCCGAAGGATGCTTTTGCGCTTGGGCGTTTCGATGGTACGGCGCTTTACGAACATCTCGATCCGCGCAAAGGCGAGCATCCCGATTGGGGCACATATATTTTTAACTATGGCCGTAATGAAGTGCGAAATTTTCTGTCGGCGAATGCGCTCTTTTGGTTCAAGGAGTTTCATCTCGACGGCCTGCGAGTAGACGCGGTGGCCTCGATGCTTTATCTCGACTACAGCCGCAAAGAAGGCGAGTGGGTGTCGAACGAGTTTGGCGGCCGCGAGAACCTGGAAGCGATCTCGCTCTTGAAAGAATTGAACGAAGTGGTTCATCGCGAATGTCCGGGCGTGATGATGATTGCGGAGGAATCGACCGCGTGGCCGCAGGTAAGTCATCCGGTTTATGCAGGCGGGCTTGGATTTGATTTCAAGTGGAACATGGGCTGGATGCACGATACGTTGAAGTACTTCCAAACTGATCCGCTCTTCCGCGGCGGCAATCACAACGCGCTCACGTTTGGACTGCTTTACGCGTGGAGTGAGAATTTCATCCTGCCGTTTTCCCATGACGAAGTTGTTCACATGAAGGGTTCGCTGCTGAACAAGATGCCGGGGACGATGGAACAGAAGTTCGCGAACCTGCGGGCCCTGTATGGATACATGTGGGCACATCCGGGAAAGAAACTATTGTTCATGGGCGGCGAGTTTGGGCAGTGGCGCGAGTGGAATGAAACCGAAAGTCTGGATTGGCATCTGTTGGAAGAGCCACTGCACAAAGGCTTACAGGATCTGATTCGCGATCTGAACAAGGTTTACCAGAAGAAGAACGCGCTTTGGGAAGTTGATGGGGAGCCTGAAGGTTTTCAGTGGATCGACGCGAACAATGCCTCGGAGAATATTGTTTCATTCATTCGACGATCGCCGTCAACGGGTCGTGAGCTGATCTGTGTCGGCAACTTTGCGCCGGTGCTGCGTGAGAACCATCAACTTGGTTTGCCGCGCAAGGGAGCCTACCGCTTGATCGCGAACACTGACGATGAGCTTTATGGCGGAGGCGGCGTGAAGCTACCCAAGTCGATTAAGGCGGAAGAGAAACCAATCCACGGCCAGCCCTACTCAGCCAGTATCACGCTGCCGCCGCTCGCAACGCTGTGGTTTGAAGCCTCACTCGCCCGTTTGGGTCGTCTATGACATTTACCTAGGCGGGAATCTGTCCACGTATTAGCCTATATACTCCGAGACCTAGTGCGAGTCCCGTAACTGGTGCCGTTATCATACAGTGCAGATTCTTGAGACCAAATCCGTTATGCAGAGTCAGAAAAATCCAAGCTGCAAATACTAGCGAGTAAATGAAGCAGGCAGCTACTATGGCATTGAAAACAGCGTGCCGTTTGTCGTTCTTGGCGATGTTGTGTTCGTCCTGACAATTGCTGAATTGTCCCGGTACCTGCAGTGCCTTCTCGATCGCGCTCCCTTTCTTGACCAGGTTGTCGCATCTCATATGCCCCGGATCTCGTAGACGAAAAGGGCGAGAGTAAACAGCGCAGCAAAGATTGCAATGAACGCAACCAGTTGGTTTGGATCTGAGCTCGAGCTAGAGCCAGGCTGACTCGATGGAATGCCGGACCTACCGAGAATAAATATACCCGCCAGAGAGGCCAAAGGCAGGAGGCCCAATAGTTTCATTCGAAACTCGTCTATCGCCTGATGGCTCTTACAAATCTCATCATACACGCCAAGCAGAGCTGTTCTATTATCGACAGCTGCCGCTGACTTGACAGGAATTAAATCAGTCGTCGTTTGTTTGGAGTTGACCATACAGATCTCCAGTGAAGTTTTGCCTAATCGACGCGCGTCGACTCTTTGTGAGAATGCCTTACTTAAACGCCCTATGCAGTATCAAGTCTATATCGTTCGGAGCGATAAGCCAATGACCATACATGGAACTTGGGGGCGAGTCACTTCCTAACCTTAAAGAGGTTCAAGGTTGTCGTTCAGGTAGTCAGGTCAAAGTTCGGTTATGTTCGCAAAACATTTCAAGTCGAGGTGTTTAAGGTGAACCAGCCGATGACCGATCACGTCGACGCTGGCCAGGCTTTGCTCGAGCACGATGTAACCGATCAGCGGTTCGAATTCACCTCGTTCCAGATTCATGTCTACAAAGGCTACTTCGGAAAAGATCGCGCGAAAACCTTCTATCTGAATGCGTACAGGCCCGCAGACCTCG
>DATLBQ010000093.1:0-7186 GCA_035526805.1 Pyrinomonadaceae bacterium | reverse complement strand
GCAACACATTTTGCTCGAAGAACTCTACCTTCGTGATCGTTTTGCCGGCCGCCGCAGCCGCCGTCGCGCTCAGCGTGACCGGTACATTTGTTTGATCGATCGACGAATTGTCCGCCGGCGCCGTGAACGTAATCGTTGGCGGCACCAACGAATTCGGCGGAGCCAGTGTTTCGAGCACGTTGCCCTGGATGAACGGCAGCGCTTGCGCGGCGAATGTATCGCCGACTTTGCGCCACGCTACGTCCGCGTAATCGCCGCCCCCGCCTTCTTTCCAAATCGCCTCGATGTAGTAACGCACGCCTTTTTGAAGAAGCACCGGCGCCGACGTATCCGGCGGCGGGTTGTCTACGTTCGGTTCGTGAAACGCGCCGCAGCACGCCGTCACTTCAGCAATCAACGCTTTCTTAGCCGGATCTTCATCAGGGCTCAGATACAGTTGCGACAGGTCATCGCTGCGGATGAAGAAATTATATTCGGCAGTTTCGAGCGGAACGATCCAGCCGGAAAGTCGGCCTCCATAGTTTTCCAGGACTCCCCCGCCAAACACTGGGCGACTGCTGAATTGCCGAACGTAGTAAGTCAAGTCGGGCGCGTTATCGATGAATTTCTGCGCGTTCTGAAGATCGGGGACAGTACTGCCGGTAATGTCCGTGAAGATGTCCATACGCAACCCACCAGTCTGATACGCAAACGAAGTGAACGCCGCGCTGCTGTTGGCGGCAATCGTGTTCGGCGTGGCGGCGGTATCTTTTACATTATTCACCACGACATTGTAGGCCGTGCCTTGCGTCTGCGTGGTTGTCGTCAATTTCACGACGCGTGGGCCCACAATCGTCGCGCTATTCACGGTCAATCCAGCAATCGTATAGTTGTCTTTGAGCGCAGCGGACACCGGATCCACATCTTCGGAGAAGAGGACCGTCACATCAGTAAATGTTTCGCTCGCCTGCGCTTTGACAATTGTCGGCTTCAACGTATCCGGAGTAACCGTCAGCGTAGCTTCGCGAGAATCGATCGCGCCTTCAGCGTTCGAAACGTTGACTTTCACTTTGAGATTATTGAGATCCATGGTGAGGCCGCTCAACGTCAGCGTTGAGCCGGTTGCGTCCTGAACGGCCACGCCATTCGTTGACCATTGGAAGCTGATCGGCGGCGCGCCATTGGGCACCACACTGAACGTGACGTTCCCCCGTTCGGGAGCCGATGTGTCCGCAGGCTGAGTCGTAATTGTGGCCGCGCCGGTAATCGGCGCCACGGTTGTAATCGACAGATCGTCGATCCAGTGTGTTTCCAAGCTGCCGCCAGTGCGGCCCGAGAAAGCAAACTGACCGGCCGTCGGTGTGTAACCAGGCACAACGAGGTTCGTAAAAACAACGATCCCCTTGTAAACCACATCGAGCAAACCGTTCGGATGAAGGTCAATCTTCAGGGGCGCCCAAGTGGATCCGGTTTGCAGCGATGCAGGTTCGCCAGTGGCTGGATCGACAACCGGCGGATCAGTCAAAACTGTGACCCCGGTCCATTTCGTGTGCGCGAAAATCGTTCCGCCCCAGGCGATATCCAGCGCGGGAGCTTCGCCGCCGGCGTTATCATAAGTGTCGAGAATTACGCGCAGGCCGGTGCCGCTGCCCTCTTCGCCGCCGCCAGAAGCTTGAACGTCTGGGCCAAAGCTAATGCTGAAACCGTCAGCCGGTTGGCCGCCGCCGTCACCGATACGCAATTTCATCGTCGCGGTGAATCCGCCGATTGGATTGCCGCCATCGAGATCGTCGAGCAACGCGGTTCCATTCAAACTGCCGAGCGCGTCGGTCAGGCTTAGGTATCCGGTATTGTTGACACCGCCGGTGGCGACGATTTTCGCCGAATCGGCGAGGGTCATGCCGGCGGGAGTCGCGCCATCATCGAAGTTCGCGTTGAACGTTCCGGCTTTGGAGGTTAGGGGGGGCAGACCGAGCGCAAGGAGCAAGGCCGCCGTTATTTTAACGGGTCTATACATACTTCTAGTTGTTGATCGGGGAACGTTTTCCGCTTTGCAAGACGCAGACACAGGCCAACACAGATGTTGTCCAGTCGCGGTCACGGTCTCCGAACAGGTTTGGGATTGATGCGATTTATGGCACACTCGTTACGATTGGGCAACGAAATTCAACCAGCACGTGAAACCTATTTGTGCAAATCTTGTATATGGTCGCACCAGTTAAACGCTAGCGGACCTCCAATTCAAAATGTCGCTAAAAATTGAACCGGTTCAGCAGAGCCGGATTTACAACGGTTTGGCTAATCACTACAGTCACCGCCATGAATTCTGCGATTCTGCGGTGTTCGGGTCGGCTTTCTGCGATTCTTTTCCTTCTACTCTCCGGGGCGAGAATCCACGCAAGCGAGGCCGACGTTAAAATCCCCGACCTCAGCCAAGTCCGCTTCCAACTGTTCGGATCGGACGTCGGCGGCGTCACGTTGCTCTACGTTGGGCTGGTCATATGCGTCCTCGGCGTCGCGTTCGGCCTCATGCAATACGCGCAGACCAATGCGCTTCCAGTGCACAGTTCGATGCGCGCGGTTTCCAACATCATTTGGGAGACGTGTAAAACTTATTTGTTCCAGCAAGGCAAATTTCTGGCCGTACTTTGGGTCGTCATCGCCGTATGCATTGGTTATTATTTCAAGGGTCTTCAAAATAATTCCGTCGGCCACGTCATCATCATTCTCCTCGCGTCTGTGTTGGGAATCCTTGGTTCTTATGGGGTTGCGTGGTTTGGCATTCGGATTAACACGCAGGCGAATTCGCGGGCGGCGTTTTCTGCGTTGCGGGGCAATGCTTTGGACACGCTGAATATCCCGCTGAAGTCGGGCATGAGCGTTGGGCTGCTGCTGGTTAGCGTGGAACTGTTTTTCATGATTTGCATCCTGGTTTTCCTGCCTAAGGAGTTGGTGGGGCCATGTTTCATCGGCTTCGCGATTGGCGAGTCCCTGGGCGCGAGCGCTTTGCGCATTTGTGGTGGAATCTTCACAAAAATCGCCGATATCGGCGCGGATTTGATGAAAATCGTTTTCCAATTGCCGGAAGATGATCCGAAGAATCCGGGCGTCATAGCCGACTGCACCGGTGACAACGCCGGCGACAGTGTCGGGCCGACCGCGGACGGTTTTGAAACTTACGGCGTCACCGGCGTGGCGCTCGTCACGTTCCTCGCTTTGGCGCTCGCGGCGCCGGCGTTGCAGGACATGTGCGCGGAACTGATCGTGTGGTTGTTCGTCATGCGCGCGCTGATGATTATTACATCAGTGGTTTCTTACGTCGCGAACAACGCGTTCAGCAAAGCGCGTTTCGGCAACGCAAAAGATTTTGATCTCGAAGCGCCGCTAACATCCCTGGTTTGGATCACGTCGCTTCTTTCCATTGCGGTGACGTTTGGCGCCAGCTACGCGCTTTTGGGAAATCTCCAGAATTATCCGGGACTCTGGTGGGTTCTTTCAGCGATTATTAGTTGCGGCACCATCGCAGGCGCTTTGATTCCGGAATTTACGAAAGTCTTCACGAGCACAACCTCGCGTCATGTGCGCGAAGTCGTGAACGCTTCCTCGCACGGCGGTGCCTCGTTGAATATTCTCTCGGGATTTGTTTGCGGAAACTTTTCTGCCTTTTGGAAGGGGCTGGTCATTCTCACGTTAATGCTCGTCAGTTACGCGTTTTCCAAGCAGCCCTCGCTGATGTCTTTAATGCCGCCCGAATACGCATTCGCCGCGCCGATCTTTGCCTTCGGCCTGGTCGCATTCGGATTCCTCGGAATGGGTCCGGTGACCATCGCAGTGGATAGTTTCGGGCCGGTGACGGACAACGCTCAATCGGTTTACGAATTGAGCCAGATCGAGTCAGTCCCGAATGTTAAGAGTGAGATAAAACGGGATTTCGGTTTTGAACCTGATTTCGAAAACGCCAAGTACCAATTGGAAAAAGGGGATGGCGCGGGCAACACCTTCAAGGCAACTGCCAAACCCGTTTTGATCGGCACTGCGGTGGTCGGCGCCACCACGATGATTTTCGGCATTATCATGCTTCTGGACAACCTCCCCGCGTATTCTCACACCGTCGTGGCGCGGTTGAGCCTCGTGCAACCGGAAGTGATTCTCGGTCTGCTGATGGGCGGTTCGGTGATCTACTGGTTCACCGGCGCTTCGACGCAGGCGGTCGTGACTGGCGCCTACCGAGCTGTGGTGTTCATCAAAGAAAACATCAAGTTGGACGCGGCCACGGCGTCGATCGAAGACAGCAAGGAGGTTGTGAAGATCTGCACCATCTACGCGCAGAAAGGGATGATCAATATTTTCATCGTCGTTTTTTGTTTCTCGCTGGCGCTGCCATTCTTCGATCCGTTCTTCTTTATTGGTTACCTCATCGCCATCGCGTTCTTCGGATTGTTCCAAGCCATCTTCATGGCCAACGCCGGCGGCGCATGGGATAACGCCAAGAAAATTGTCGAAGTCGACATGCGCGCGAAGAACACGCCGTTGCACGCCGCAACGGTCGTCGGCGACACTGTCGGCGATCCCTTCAAAGACACTTCATCGGTCTCATTGAATCCGGTGATTAAATTCACGACGCTGTTCGGGTTGCTCGCGGTCGAGATCGCAGTGACGATGACTAACGCAACGACCAAGCATATGATCGGCGCCGTCTTTTTTGTGATCGCGCTGATCTTTGTGTATAGGTCGTTTTACTGCATGCGGATCCCACCGGGCAAGACGGGCACCGAAGGCGTCGTGGTCCTGCCCGAAGCGCGCGCGCATCACGAATAGTCACTTCAACGAAGAGAGATATTCGACAAGATTTCGCAGTTCGAAGGGAGTAAGCAACTGTCCCAACCCTTCGGGCATTGCAGACAGGCTGCGTGAGATATTTCTCACGTCAGCCTTTTTTATGGTCAGCGGCCCATCCTCCGGCGAAGTGAATTGAGGCACGGTGAATGCCGAACGATCGAGGGGAAATCGGTTGAGACAGAGATATTACGGCACCGCATCTTTATCCGCGGCGACTGCCGACTTGAGCATTTCCAGGATTCTGGGGTATTGGTGTGTTTTGAAACGGAGGAGCTTCTCTTCCAGCTTGTGCTTCACCTCTTCAAGCGACAAAAAAAGAAAATCATCTCGCGTGACAAGGACATGGCTGAGTATCCGCGCGTTTCCGCGCGCGCCGATATTCCCCCGGTTCGCCAGGTTGAATAACTCAGGAGACAGTTGAGCTATTTCATACATGCGGTCCCCTAAACGATCATACTTCGGCTCGGCCCGGCGAATTGTGCAAATGATCGAGACGCCAAGAGCCTCCGCGTTTTGGAATCGATTCGTAAAGGGAAAGCTCAGGAACATTAAGTCGAAGAGGCGTTTGGGCGCATCACTCTTGACCGGCAAGATGTGATCAACTTGTGGAGGAACAAACGCTTTGAAGGCTCGGTACTGCGGCCTTCGCACTGGCGAACGATACGACTTGGGGAATGCGTGCAGGATCAGGTCAGAAACAAAATCCTCCATTTCGTCACGCACACCCTCTTGCCATTGCCGGACGAGGGATAACATCCCACAGACAACGGTTTTCTCTTTCTGAAAAAGTTCGCTGCACACCTGCGAAAGCCCCGGCGCAAGTTCGATCCGAGTTTTAAGTCGTAGTTCGAGGCGATGGTGAATAAGGCGAAAATAATCGGCGATCAAAACCGAGACAACATCGTGGCTCTGCCATGATGAGGTGGCATCCTGCGGAACGAGGCGGAGCAAAGCCCGGGCGTAATCTCCGAACTTGAGTTGTAGATACTCTGGATCTGTGGGCTGATCGCCCCTAAGGGTAAAAAAGATGAAATGGTGTTCAAAGCCCGGGTACCACTCTTTTACGATTGCCTTATAGCGTTTGAGTTGATCTTTGCCTTCACGGGTGTCGAGCTTGTTTTCGATTGCGATAACCACTTTCGCGCGCTCGCTGACAAGGAGAAGATCAATGTTGTACTCTTCCCTTTTTATCTCCACATCGGATAAGTCGAGTTCCAAGACGCGGGAGATCCCGCGCGACGGATTCGTTTCGGATGCGGCCCTTATGAACTCCTTCAATGCGGACGTTCCCAGGTTGTGCGTCTCTCGCGGGTTGAACAGCCAACTGTGAAAGTCCGAGTGCTTTATCTCTCGGAGCTGAAGCGCCGAAAATACATTGGTGCCAGTTTTGTAACCGGTAACAAATTGGAAATACTGATCGAATAGAAACCTCACGCTTGGTAAGCGGTCGTCGCAGTCGCGAACACATCCTTTAAGCGACATCGCAAGCTCCGCATAGGTGATACTGCCGTAATGAGGGTCTGAAGGAATCTCAGGCCGTAGCGAAAGAAATACAAACAAGCGCGTGTATTCGGGGAACTGTTGTTCAACGGCCTGTCGATACCGGCGCAACTGATCGGAGTGCTCGCCCGAGTGGACCTTGTTTTCGATGATGCAAACAAACTTTGCCGACGTGTTCAGGACAACGATGTCAATGCGGCCGTAAGCCTCGCGCTCAATGGTTGCTCCGCTGAGCCAACTCTCCATTGTGAAGTTATCAACTGGATGTCCCCGCCTTCCCGCTGCCGCATCAAGAAAGGTTTTCAGAAAGACCGAACCGAAGCCATGCGCTCCATCCGGATCGAGCAACCACGCTAGAAAATTGGAGTGCCGCACCTCATAGTCCGTAGCGTTTATCGCGCTGAAAATGTTAAACGCCGTCAAGCGTTCTTCTATTCCGGGAACCTGGTCAAGCTTGTGCCACTGAGAGAGAATAGAATTTGAGGCCGGCGACGGTATCTTAGGAAGCCGTTCCTTTTTGTTGCGCGCATGATCAAGCGCAACAAGCAATTGATGTCGTTTCCTGAAGACAGCCTCGACCGACTGCATGCAGGAGATTTGCAGATTCTAGTCGCTCGGAAAACAGGAAATTGAAACCATGCACCTTAGGTCATCTCAACGAAGCGAGATATTCGAGGAGATTTCGCAGCTCGAAGGGAGTAAGCAACTGTCCCAACCCTTCGGGCATTGCAGACAGGCTGCGTGAGATATTTCTCACGTCAGCCTTTTTTATGGTCAGCGGGCCATCCTCGGGCGAATTGATTTCGTAAGTGAGGCCGGTTTCACGCACAAAAATTCCGGAAACCTGCGCGCCGTTGCGGTAGGTGAC
>DATLBQ010000092.1:0-9959 GCA_035526805.1 Pyrinomonadaceae bacterium | reverse complement strand
GTAATATTTTTCATCGTTCATACTTTAATCATTCTGTGACTGAGCGGGCGTAACTCAATGGTAGAGTGTCAGCTTCCCAAGCTGAAAGTTGCGAGTTCGATCCTCGTCGCCCGCTCCAAAATCCTCAAACCTATTACTGTCGCGATTCAGAAAGTCTGAATCAGTACGATAAAGCCCGGACGAGCAATCATGCAAAAAGTACAAATCCATTACTGCTCGCTTTGACCGATAAAGAAAGCTATCGCTTCCCGTGTGGCAGCCCAGTTAAGGAAAGAAACAGGCGCGCAGGTGGAACTCGTAAGGGGCGAACTGGGTGAGTTCAGCGTTTATGTCGACGATCGAAAGGTCATGGACACCAATCGCCTCTGGTATCCGACTCCGAACAAAGTCGTAGAAAAGATAAGCGCCGTGCTGCGGGGAGAGTAGGCAGCTTTATGCGTGTTCCTGGGCGCGACGCTAAACGCCAGATAAGGTAAAGAGATCGGACACTCCACTGCCAACGTGTTCACGCCGGGGGATAAGGCCATGTGCAAACAGGCAATTGTGATTGCTTCGTCTGACAACGCCTTGTCATAAATTCAAGGTCCAAACCTTATCGACTGTCATAGGCTCATCGTCGTTATTGTCAGAATAACCTGTTCCCGAATACCACTAACACACGGGAAACACTTGGTGCCTTTTTTGAAGGTTTTCGTGTGATTTAGTGGTTCGGTTTTGTCTGGTGGAAAAGGACACAAAATCAAACTGAGACACAACTCTATCTGGACGCACGTCTAATTTGGCGTATACTTTGGGCTATCATTTGGGATTTTTTAGTCATCGACACACTCACTTCTGAGAGTGTTTGCAGCTGTCATGCTCGCGCCGTTTGCATAGTTCCAAGCTTTGTCGATAGGCAGTGGAGATATAGTTATGAAGAATATTCTGCCGCTCTTCCTTATCCTCAGCTTCTCCGCTCAAAATCAAAGTCCTGTAGTTTCTGGTGAGATTTCGCCAATCACTGTCGTCAGCTTCAAGTGGTTCAAGGATCGTCAGTCTCTACCACAACGCGATGCCAATACTGCGCCGGCCGCAGCTATGATTCCGCAGAACAGAAACTTCGAACGGAATCGCAGGGCCAACACGTCACCGGGAGAACGAGACCCCAATCTCGACACGCTTGATGGACGCAGTGCAGCGATGGAAAAGGCGGTTCAGGACTCGCGCGCGCCGAAACCAGTGGATGGTTTCGCCTATCAAGTGAAGATCCACAACGCGAGTCCTCGTTCCATTGAGATCATCTTTTGGGAATATCAGTTCAGAAGGCCCAACGATCCGGTGCCGTTGCTACGGAGGCAGTTTCTTTGCGGGATTTCCATCAAGCCCGAAAAGGACAAAGAATTAAAGGCCTTTAGTCTAATGGGACCACAAGATGTAATCAATGTCGATAAGCTGGAGAAGAAGTCGACAAGTGAAGAAGCGGAGAAGGTTGTGATAAACCGCATCGAATTCGCTGACGGCTCGATTTGGCAGCGCAAGGACTGGAACTTCGGCGAAGTGCGGCTGAGCTACGCCCGGGCCGTGGCCACGCCCTGGGGTACGGAAATGTGCCGCTCGTTATGAAATGTCCAAAGTCCGCTTCCAATGTCCAAAGTCCTGCTTACCTGACAAAGAAATTGGCCGCGGATTTAGGCTGATGAACTCGGATATGAAGAACCAAAAAGACCCGAACTCTCGTCAGACATCAACTGAGTTGGTGAGCCCGCGCGACATTCTACATTGGACCTGGGACCTTGGACTTTGGACTTTGGACTCTGTACTTATCTCACTTACTCATCATCACGTTGTCGCGGTGGACTAACCTCGCCAAGCGTAGCGCGCAACTGTAATTCACGGCCATCGCGCATCACGTTAACCGTCACCACACTGGTTGGCGCCGTGCTCGCCACTTGATTGCGGAATACATTAGGATCGCTTACGGCCACACCATTAAACGCCGTAATCACGTCACCCTTTCTCAGTCCCGCGCGTTCTGCGCCGCTACTCGGCTGCACCTGGGCCACCACCACTCCATTGGTTACATCTTTTATCCCCAGATCCCTGGCGGGTTCAGAGTTCGGCCTCACTACAGTAACTCCCAGTTGGCCGCGACGGACCTTGCCGCTCTTTACGAGAGTGTCGGTAATCGTGCGGGCCATATTCGAAGGAATCGCGAAGCCGATACCGATGCTGCCGCCGGAGGGCGAAAGAATTTGAGAATTGATGCCGATAAGCTCGCTGTTTGTGCTAACCAGGGCGCCGCCGGAGTTGCCCTGGTTGATGGGTGCATCTGTTTGCAGGAAATCTTCAAAGCTGCCGCTACTAAGACCCGTTTGGCGTCCCTTGGCGCTGATGATCCCCATGGTCACCGTTTGCCCGATGCCCAGCGGGTTGCCGATCGCGAGCGCCACATCGCCGACGCGCACTCGGTCTGAATCACCCAACGCGACTACGGGCAGGTTAGTCGCATCAATCTTCAGCACAGCCAGGTCGCTTGGCGGATCAGAACCGACGACTCTAGCATCGAGAGTACGATTGTCATTTAGATCGACCTTGATCTGTTCGGCACCATCGATGACATGATGGTTGGTAAGAATGTAACCATCAGTGCTGATGATCACGCCCGACCCCAGACCGCTGCGGCGTTGCTCCGGTACCTGCTGCGGTACGCGGTCGCCGAAGAACTGCCGAAACATCGGGTCGTTTAGAAAAGGATATTGTTGCGGAGCGCGCACTCGCATCTCGGAGTGAATTGTGATCACTGCCGGCGAGACGCGGCTTACTATGTCAGCGTAAGAAACCATCGGCCCGGACGCGGTGCTGGCTGGACCGTTGTTGATTGGAGGATTGTTCACTCCGGGATCTGAAGTTGATGCAAAGCGGACCGGCGGATTGCTGCCGCGATTGCACGCGGCTACGAAGAAAAGTGCGAAAATGACACTCAGCAGTGCGTACACCCGGCGCTGCTTAATCTTGAATTTCTCGTTCATACTGCCCCCTCATAATGCCGACTAAACCCGATGCCCCGAGTAGTCGAACTATTCAGAACCCTAAGCAGTGGCGACCTCGTCGATGAACCCGAAGACTCATCGTTAAATTAGAACATCCTACCGCTTCTGCTTCTGGTATTAGTCGACCACAAAGTCTCGCGGCTCCAGTCTAAGCCAGGAAATTAGAACCGACAATTGTCGCCAATGTCTTCATTCCGTAGTGATTGTGTAAAAGCTGGCGAGTGTCAGCGTGTTGTCCAGAACATATCGCACATGTGGTGGCGCGTCGAGGTGCCCGTAGAATATCAATGAAGCGCTGCAAAATAAAAGCAATGTGAGGTTCGTAGTCGATACCAACTGGGCCAGGTCCACAGGCAAAGCAACAGACCAACCAGCAACGAGGGCCGACAAAGCTTTGGGCCTCAGAGACGACAGGTTAGCAATCCGAGCTAATTCGATAAAGTTCGGCCGTTGAGTGTGCGAATCACACCTCGTATTCAAAGCGCGCGACGTCCGACTCGCCAAGAATTACGGTGTCGCCATTACTCAAAACGGCTTCGGTGACGCGCTCCGACCGCGGGTCGTTTATGAACGTTCCATTGCGCGAGTCTTGATCTACGATTTTTACGAGAGCGTCTTTAACGCCGATCCAAAGGTGCCGTTTCGAGATTCGCGGATCGGGCACAACTATTTGTGCCAGGCTGCTCTCACGACCAATGTATGAGCCTTCGGGTTGAACATCAAATTCCTGACCTGCCAGCACACCCGAAACAAATTTTATTCGGCCATAGTCGATCGCTACTGTGTTCTCTCGCGTGATAGCAACGGTACGTGAAGGATCAAAATCCAGAGAACCGGAGTCGACCGCTGGAGTTATTGATGCTTCAGCAACATCCGAGCGGATCTCTTCAAACGGAGGCGCTTCCGGAGTCGGCGGCGGGAGATCAACTGCAACCGCAGCTTCAGATACAGCCGGAGCCTGCGCTTGGGAATACGAAGGCAACGGAGCGTCCGCAACCGCTCTACTGGAAACTTCCGGCACCAAAGCGGCAGCTTGTTGTGCCTTCTTGCGTTTGCGCATGACGAAAAAAATTACCAATCCGACGACGACGACCAGCACAAATAAGAACAGCAGTAACAGGACCACGCCGATGATAATCCAAATAGAAGAGTCGGCGGCGTCCTGCAATGCGAGAGCGATGAAACTGTGCGTCATTTGTTGAAGCTCCTTGGAGAGTAACGATGATTCGTTAAGGCGGAGAAGTTTAGCTTAAAATCAGCTGTCTAGTTGATAAATCTTCAACCAGTGAGCTGCCGCCAGCTACGAAACCAGCAGGTGCTTCTAGTGGAATTCCAAACGAATGTCAATGCGTGGCCGTTTTCGTACTGATACAGTTTAGAGTTCAAGCTTGAGCTGCGTTTTCGGTTGAGACTCAAAACCGCAGCCTATGAGAAAGGCTGAACTCTGAACTGCTAGCCTCAAACTGCATCGCTACTCCGTTTTCGTACTGTAACTGAACGGCGGCGGCGACTCCCCGTATGCTTTTTACCTGCTTTCTGCCGCGGTTACGGGTTTAAGCCTCTTAACCAGCCCGTTGCTACAGGCAACCGCTGGCACGTTGGTTGCCAAAATTATCGTGATCAAATAAATGCCAAATGTGGGGAGATGCGATGAGCAATAAATTTTTCATTCTGATGCTACTTGCAGTCCTGGCGTCGGCCACAGCTGCGTGCAGCACTACTGACAATGCGAACGCCAACATCAATGCGAATACAGCCCCGGTCGTGGCCGCCGACACGAAGCGTCCGGGACCGGACGGATCGGTAATTACTACTTCCGTCGATGCTAACGGCGTCAGGACCGAGACACGTGTATTCCACAACAACCCGCGGGTTGCCAAGGTTGTCGTCACCACTCGTGACGGTCGACGGACCACCACGGTTTATGCGCCGAGTGGCGAGTCGAAGGATCTAAAAGAGGATGTTGGAGACGCGCTCGCAGCAACGGGCGATAAGTTAGCCGAAGCTGCGGGGTGGGTCGGTGACAAGGCGGAAGATGTAGGGAGCGCCACCAAAGAAGGCGTTAAGACCGCAGCCGACAAAACCGAGGATGCGGGCCAAAAGGTAGGAGAAGGCGCGAAAAAAGTCGCCGACAAAACTGTCTCGGGCGCAAAAAAAGCTGGGAGCGCAGTGAAGAAAGCAGTGACTCCCTAATTGAAAAAAATTCATAGCGATGGTGCGGTGCGTGGGCGGCTATTAATGGCCGCCCTTTCTCTTAGACACCGGCCTATTCCTAACGCCTTACTTTTAGCCATGGATTTACGCGGATGACACGAATCGGGAAACGGTTCACGGGGCGATTGGTTTCCTGACTGGGGCGTTGTTTTGATTAGTCCGCGTGCATCCGCGAAAATCCGCGGCCAATTGAGGTGAGCGCGGTGCTATACTGCTGATGAATAGATCTTGCGGTAACTCGATTTCAGGAGCCGGCTATGGCAGACACAACGCGGTTCACCATCATTTGTCCGTGCTGCGAAGCGACGCTGACCATTGACGCGCATACGGGCGCCCTCATTTCCCACGAGGAAAAGACCAAACCTTTGGCTTCGTTTGATGAAATGGTCAAGGGATTGGATAAGCAGAAGCAGGTTCGCGAACAAATCTTCTCGCAGGAGTTGAGTTCGATGAAGGATCGCGACCGGATTCTGCAGGAGAAATTTCAGGACGCCATGAAACGAGCGGAAAAAGACAAAGACAAGCCCTACCGAAATCCCCTGGACCTCGATTAACTTACGTCGCCATTGAAACCCAAATTCAAAGTCCGGCGTAACATAAGCTGCAACTAACCACTGCCAACCCTGATCATCGCATTCGCCAAATTGACTGTTGCCGACATTTCAATATTTCGGAGTAACCTTATGAAACTGCGAAAACTCGGAACTTTCTTGACGCTCGTAATCGCATTGTTAAGCCTTTCGACTTACTCCCGGGAAACCGTTGCCCAGGTTTCCATTCCGCGCATTAATTTTCAGGAAAAGACGCTCGCGAACGGCATGCGCGTTTTAAGCGCGGTGGATCATTCAAATCCAACCGTGGCCATCCAGGTTTGGTATCACGTCGGTTCCAAGGATGATCCGGCGGGACGCAGCGGCTTCGCCCACTTGTTCGAGCACATCATGTTCAAAGCTACGAAGAATATGAAGTCTGAGATGATGGACCGCTTGACCGAAGATGTCGGTGGCTTCAATAACGCATTTACGAATCCTGACGTGACCGTCTACTACGAAGTCGTGCCTTCCAACTATTTGGAAACTTTGTTGTGGGCCGAAGGTGATCGGCTTTCAGGGCTGACCGTCGATGAGCCTAATTTTAAATCTGAACGTAGCGTGGTCCAGGAGGAGTATCGGCAAAGCTATCTTGCGCCTCCCTACGGCATGCTCGAATATCTCATAGAGCAACAGTCTTTCACCCTTCATCCTTACAAGCGGCCAACCATCGGCAGCATTGAAGATCTCGACGCTGCCTCGCTGGAGAACGTGCGAGCATTCCACCAGACCTTCTATCGGCCAGACAATGCCACCCTGGTGGTGGTTGGCGATTTCGATCCGAAACAACTGGATACGTGGGTTGCAAAGTACCTGGCGCCAATTGTGAAACCTGCGATTCCCCTGCCACGCGTTAACGTCAAGGAACCCGACCGGTCGGCGGAGCGGCGCATCACACATTACGCGGCGAATGTACCTCTCCCGGCAATCGCGCTTACCTACCTGACGCCGTCGCAAAAAAGTCCCGACGCAGAGCCGCTGCAGGTGGCAGCGACGATTCTTGCACAGGGCGAATCCTCTCGCTTATACAAGTCCCTTATTTATGAACAGCAAGTAGCGCAAAGCGCCGACGCAACGCCTGATCTGCGAGAAGATGCCAGCGTGTTCTATTTCAACGTCGTGCTCGCGAGCGGTAAGAAGCCGGAAGATGTCGAGCGGGCGCTGCTCGCTGAAATCAAGAAGATGCAGGATGCGCCGGTAAGTTTGGCCGAATTGAACAAAGCCAAAAATCAATTGGTCACAAATGAACTGCGCCAACGCGAAACCAGCAATGGCAAGGCGCTGGCGCTCGGCTCGTCCGCGGTATTGCTTGGTGACCCGAATCGCGTTAATACCGATTTGGATCGACTGCAGGCTGTCACCGCATCCGACGTGCAGCGAGTTATGACGAAGTATTTCACGGCGAACAATCGTCTGGTCATCTACTATCTGCCCGAAGCAGCGAAAACAAATACGACAACCTCAGGAACTGATAATAACAATCAGCAGAAACGCGTTTCGTCGCTTGCGTCACGGTTGCGCCAGAACGGAGGGAACGGAAAATGAAAACCTTGTGTGCTGGGAGCTCAGGCAAAGCTGGGAGCGCAGGCATCTTGCCTGCTGGTACTTGGCCACAAACGTTGAGGCAAACAGGATGTCTGCGCTCCCAGCTGAGGCAGACAGCATATCTGCGCTGCCGGCGTTTGTTTGCCTTCGTACTTTTCGCGTTGTGCTTTTCGCTGTCATCTGGAGTTCGTGCCCAAACGCCGCAAGCCACTCCGCCGCCGCCCGCGCCTCCGCGTTCAGTTCAGTTTCCCAAACCTGTGGAGAAGACCCTGGCAAACGGTCTACGAGTTATCGTTATTGATCGTCCAGGAACACCACTCGTCACAGCCCAACTCGTAATCAAGAATGGCGGCGAGGTTGATCCACCGGAGCTGGCCGGTCTAGGCAACATGCTGGCGGACCTGGTTACGAAGGGAACAGAGAAGCGGACGGCCACACAGATTGCCGAAGCTGTGGAAGCCCTCGGAGGATCACTGTATTCCTCGGCGCGCTGGGACTCGACTCGAATTGGTGTCGATGTGATGTCGTCGAAAATTGAGCCGGCGGCGGAAATTCTTGCCGACGTGGTGCGCCGCCCTACATTCAAAGACGAAGAAATTGAGCGGCTGCGCCAGCAAACGCTCGACGAGCTTACAGTCGAGCTGGGCGAACCCGGCTCGATCGCTCGCTACGTCGCGGCGCGAGTGATCTTTGGCGATGCGCCATACGGCCAGCCACTCGCGGGTACAACTGAGTCGATAACGCGCCTCAGCCGCGATGACTTCCTCAAGTACCACGGCCGCTGGTATCGACCCGACAACGCGATTCTCGTTTTCGGAGGGGACATCCGGAGTAAAAGTGCTTTCGCGCTGGCCCAACAGTATTTTGGCGACTGGAAGAAACCTGTCGAGCCTTTACCAACGTTGCCGCCGCCTAAACCTCTGCTCAGCGCCAACCCGCGCGTGGTCGTAGTCGATAAACCGGATGCCGGACAAGCCGCAGTGCTCGTGGCGCGGAGCGGCATCGAACGCACGAACCCGGATTACTTTCGCGGCCTGGTAGCCAACTCCGTTCTCAGCGGTTATTCCGGCCGTTTGAATCAGGAGATTCGCATCAAGCGCGGACTTAGTTACGGCGCCGGCAGTCAGCTCGATACGCGGCGAGGCGTCGGTCCCTTTGTGGCCTCAGCGCAAACCAAGAATCAATCAGCCGTGCAGGTTGCCGACTTGCTATTGGGCGAGGTGGCGCGGCTTGCGACCGGACCTGTTCCCGATGTCGAGTTGAATCCGCGGAAAGCTGTGGTGGTTGGAAATTTTGCGCGAAATCTCGAGACTGCGGCCGGACTCGTGGCGCAAGTGGCAACGCTGGCCGTGTATGGCATTGATTTCAACGAGATCAATCGCTACATCGGCAACGTGCAGGGAATTAATGCGGCCGACGTGCAAAAATTTGCCGGGTCGCACCTTGATGCCAAGACAACGAGTGTCGTTATCGTGGGCAACGCCAAAGAATTTCTGGCTGAGCTAAAGCAAAAGTATCCGCAAGTGGAGGTGATTCCCATGGCGGAACTCGACTTGAACGCCGCGCTGCTCCGAAAGAAGCAGCAAGCCGGACCTTAAAAGCCGGATAAAGCAGCCGCGGACTAACGCGGATACACGCGGATCAGATAAGACAGCTCCACAACCACACCACGATTGTCTTTTATCTTTTTGGCGCCTGAATCCGCGGACACCCGCGTTCATCCGCGGCTAATTACTCATCGCTAGCGGCCGCTCTATCGGCGCTCAGGTTATACTGCCCGCTTGATGTATCCGAACCTCCGCACATTTCTGGATCTGCTATCCCGAGAAAACGAAATCGTTACTGTCGAAACTAAAGTCGATCCATACCTGGAGTTGGCGGAAGTTCACCGGCGCATAATCGATCGTGGCGGGCCAGCCTTGCTCTTCAAACGCGTGAAGGGCAGTCGCTATCCCGTCGTTACAAATCTCTTTGGGACAAAGCGTCGCATTGATCTCGCCTTTGGTCCAAAACCCGAAGCGCTGGTGCGCGAGCTGGTTGAGGTTGCTGAATCGATATTGCCGCCGCGGCCGGCGGAGTTATGGAAGCATCGCTCTCTCGGACTCGAGGTCTTAAGACTTGGAACCAAAAACACCGCGCGTTCGCCGGTTACGCAGGTACGCGATCAGCCCGCACGTCTTGACGAATTACCGGTGCTTACGACCTGGCAGGAAGACGGTGGGCCATTCATAACCCTGCCGCTGGTCTACACCGAGAATCCACATACAAAGAAACACAACCTGGGCATCTATCGAATGCAGGTTTACGACGGTCAAACGGCAGGACTGCACTGGCAAATTCAAAAAGGCGGCGGCTTTCATTACGCGGAGGCCGAAAGGCTCGGGCAGCCGCTCCCGGTAACAGTGTTTCTTGGTGGGCCGCCGGCGTTAATCCTCGCGGCTATCGCTCCACTTCCTGAAGATGTTCCGGAATTGGTGCTGGCATCCTTGCTTGCGGGCGGAAAGCTAAAGACGACCGGGGACCCACTCGGCGGTCCGCATCGATTGGCAGCAGAGGCGGAGTTTGCGCTCGTCGGTAAATC
>DATLBQ010000091.1:0-3298 GCA_035526805.1 Pyrinomonadaceae bacterium | reverse complement strand
CGTCTGCAATGACGGTCACAGCAACGCCGCCAGCAGGCTTCCCGGCCGCTCCCGCAGCTTCTCGCGATCGCAGTCGACCGTTTTCTTGATCTCCGCCACGCGCTTCGGCCGCCACTCACCGCCTTATCAGGGACGGTTGCGAGCCACCCATCTCGCTGGAACGATTTTTTCCTGGAAGACTTCTGAATGTGCCGCACATGCGAAACAGTTGAGATGAGGAGGTAGTACGATGTTTGATCTCCGTATTCGTCAGCTTGGGCCGAAGGCTGATCTTCCTGCCATCAACCATGTATTGGTGGTAAAGCTTGCCCCTGGATGTTTCGAGGTAAGCGGAACAGCCGGCACCGGCCCTGACGCCAAATATTTGGCGGCCACGTCCTTTAGCAACCAGACTGACGCATTGAGATGTGCGCAAGAGTTCGCACGGCAGCACAAGATCAAGTGCATTTACGTCAAGGGCTTCTGTCCGCAACCAGTGGCGGCTTGAAACCTGCGCCGCGCCTGTCCGACAGACTGCAGGATTGCCTCATTGAGTAAGCAGGTTTCAAATACTCAGTCCGCTCATGAATTCTTGTCGCGTGGACGGATTCTCCCGGAAGCATCCGATCATTCGACTCGTTACCATCGCTGACCCATGCTTATGCACGCCCCGGGTCGTCATGCAGCCGTGGGATGCTTTGATGACAACCGCAACGCCCTCGGGTTGCAGCACCTTGTCGATCACATCCGCGATCTGAGCCGTTAATCGCTCCTGAATTTGCAATCGTCGAGCATAGGTATCCACGACTCTGGCCAGTTTTGAGATTCCGACGACCCGTCCCTTGGGCAGGTAACCAATGTGAGCAACGCCCGTTATGGGGGCCAAATGGTGCTCACAAAACGATTGAAACGGAATATCACGAAGGGCCACTATCTCATCGTAACCGCCGGTCTCATCGAACGTGCGCTTGAGCATCTCCTCAGGATCCTCGCCGTACCCTCGAAACCATTCTGTGTATGCCCGTGCAACGCGGGAGGGAGTATCCTTCAGACCCTGACGGTCTGGATCGTCACCAGCCCAGGCCAAAAGGGTGCGCACGGCTTCTTCGACCTTGGTCTGCGAAGGCTTGATCTTCAGCTTGAGGACTTTCGCCATTGACGCTCTCCGGAGCAAAAACTGGCCTTGTTTCTTGCGATTGAAGACCGTGGCCTCGGTGGGGTCCGGTGCGGCTCGGCAATTGCGGTGCCCCTTGTGGGGGTCAATTCTATTGAACGCCTGATGCTTTGGCGAAGTTCCTTGAGGTACTCATCGCTGACAGGCTAGCAACCGGCGGCAAATGGCACCTTGACCAAAGCGACCTCAAAAAACGCGAATGCCGAGAGCGCCATCGAGAACCAACATCAGTTGCTTGGCGATCTGCATAGAGGTCCGCTTGTAGCAGGAATACGCATCAGGGACTTATTCTCTAAAACGCGCGCCGGAGAACGGGCGAATGGCCAAAAGTGGCTGTAGGGTGCATGCGAGCGGCGTTTTCAACGTTCAACTTACCACGCTATTGCAGTGATTCCTTTTCAAGGATTCCCGTGATCATGTCGGGGCAGCCCTAGCCTGCGTTTGAAGCTGTGTGGAACTTCGCTGCCCGCTCGAATTTTCCTCCTCATGAGCGAGCACGAGCCTAGCGTCTTTCAGCAACTTTACGATAGCGAAATCAACTTTGCTGTTTCCTGTCTTTGGGACGGTGGCTTCCAGGTCAAGCTGGGAGACCCCTCCAACGGCTTCAAGGCCGTAGCAAACCTCGATAGTTGGGAAGAGGTTGAGCCATGGCTGCGTAGCAGCGCGCTGCACCATTTTCCTGAAAGCGCATTCGCGAAGGACAGTGTGGCGTTCTAACGCAAATCTCTCGATCGAAGTTACGCGGATTTCGTCTTGCGGCATCTGTGCAGCAGGCGGTCGCAGGGGCGCGCTGCTTCGGGGAGGACGGTTTCCTCAATTCAGCATTGCCGGCGCCGCTGGCAGCCTAAGGTTATAGCTCCGTGGGGTTGAGCCACTCAAAACCGCGCCCCACTAACTTGGGTTAGTCTTTTCGCGACCGAGAAAGCTCCGGCCTTTTGGTCGGGGCTAGTACCCGCACCTGTCAATTCTAGCCAATCAAAACCCCTTATACGCTCGCCCTTCGGTAGGGCCGCGCCCGGTCCCTTCGGATATCACGCGGCCTCGCCGGTTGGCCTTGCCAAGTGCGCAGCTAGTCAAGCATAAACTCACCGGTCCGACGGTCAGTTGCGAATAACAAATGAAGACGCTCAACCTTGAGGTGCTGCAAGTCAGGAGCTTCAAAATAGACAGTTTGCGCGCACTTGCTGCGGCAGCTCTGGTTGCGCCTATTTTGTTGTTCGGCGCATACGCGCTCGTCAGTTATCACGCTGCTTTTCGCTCAGCTGAAATGAAAGCGGCGCATCTGAGCAGCATTCTGCAAGAGCATGCCCAGCGGACTTTTGAAGGAATTCACATCGCGCTTGCGCATGTCGACCATCAACTTGCGGAACTTGATGACCAAAGGGTGCGAACGTCCAAGGTAGCGTGGGATGAAGTAAAACGTATTCAAAGGATCGCTCCCCAACTGGGGTCGATTTTCGTGGTCGCGGCTGATGGCTCAAATCTTCTTACAACACGAGAATTTCCTGCGAGTGGAAAAGACTTTTCGGATCGCGACTATTTTCAAGCACACAAAGAGCCTATGAACTCGATTTTTCTGGGCCGTGCTTATCTGGGCAAGATCAGCAAGGAGCCGATTTTCAATCTTTCGATCCGTCGTTCCGGTGACGGGTTCAACGGCGTGATCGGCAGTTCTGCAAATATTTCTTATTTTCAGGAGTTTTATCGCACCATTGGCGATAGCGATGAAAACTTCACTGTTGTTCTTATGCGCGAGGACGGGGAAATACTGGCCCGCCACCCGGCCGTTAACGTCGAGGCCGGCGTGCCCCCGGCTCGGGTTGCCCTTAAGGGATCGCTTCGACAAGTCAGTTATGCCAAATCGAATATCGATGGAGAGCACCGGGTTTTTGCCACATCGCGTGTAGGTATGTTCCCTGCATACGTAGCCTATACCGTCGCCGCGCGATCCATACGAAAACGCTGGATTGAGGATATGTTGATGCCGGCAGCCATTGCCGGTTCGGTTGGAGCTGTGCTTCTACTCCTTTCGCTGTTTGCACTTCATCGAGCCCAGAGAGAGGCTTACGCACTCGGGCAACTGCACGACGAAATCGAGCGGCGCCGAAAAGTTGAGGCATCGCTTTTCCAGTCCCAAAAGCTGGA
>DATLBQ010000090.1:0-6851 GCA_035526805.1 Pyrinomonadaceae bacterium | reverse complement strand
AGAACATCAAGTTTTTTCAACTGCTTGAGACTATTACCAAGATTGCCGAAAAGGGTAAACACACGTTTGTAATCGGCGATCTGCAGCCAGGCGCACTTAACTTGAAGAAGTAGCTTGACGATAACAACACGCGAGAAGGAGCAACTGAATGCAAGAAGCACTCGGCATGGTTGAAACCAAAGGTCTGGTCGCGATGATTGAAGCGGCCGATGCGATGGTGAAGGCCGCAAACGTTACTTTGATCGGTTACGAGAAAATTGGTGCCGGCTTTGTTACGGCGATCGTACGCGGTGATGTCGCAGCCGTGAAAGCCGCCACCGACGCGGGCGCCGCTGCCGCGCGACGCGTAGGCGAACTGGTCAGCGTCCACGTGATACCGCGTCCGCATGGCAGTGTCGACGATGCGCTTCCCATCGGTAACCGCGGTTAGCATGATCATCGCGCGCATACTGGGAACCGTCGTCTCATCGCAAAAGGACGAGCGTCTGCTTGGCAAAAAGCTGCTGATCGTCAGGCCGGTTAACGTTGACGGCAGCGACACCACGGGTTACGTCGTGGCTGTGGACACCGTCGGCGCCGGCTACCACGAAAGAGTTTTGGTTGTGGCCGGCTCGAGCGCACGGCTGGCCCAGGGAATGAAAGACGTGCCCGTCGACGCCGCGATTGTTGGCGTGATTGATACGGTTGATATCACGAAAGGCTCGTAAGACACCCAGCGAGTTCATCCGCTAAGACAAAAACACACCCTCCGCTTATTAGGAAGGGACGTAATGACAGACGAAGAGATGAATAGAAAAATGGAGTTCATCGTTGAGCAGCAGGCCAAGTTTGCTGCCGAGATTGAAATCTCGCGTGAAGTACAGGCTACAGATGCGAAGCGGTTCAGGGAAGAGCTTGAGGCGCTAAAGGAGCGAGATGGCATCTTGTCCGACGCTATACTTACCGTTGTAGGATTGGTTGGAACACTAGCGCAGACGCAAGCGCGAACTGATGAAAGGGTCAATTTGCTAGCCGACGACTTCGGTCGGCTGGCGCAGGCGCAAGCGCGGACCGAGGAGAGCTTGAAGATTCTTATCAACACTGTCGAACGACGTATCGGTGGTAACGGTGGTTCAACGAACCCCGCGTAATTGGTTATTGCAAGTAGCGCGTGTAAACCGCACACGTTCATCCGCTTAAAGAGTAAACCCTCCGCTTATTAGGAAGGGACAGCCGATGAATAACGAAGAGATGAATAAGAAGATGGAGTTCATTGTCGAGCAGCAGGCCAAGTTTGCTGCTGAGATCGAAATCATGCGTGAAATTCAAGCGCAGGACGCGAAACTGTTTAAAGAACAAGATCGCAGACTATCCGGCGCGATCATAGGCTTGGTAGATATTGTTGGAACGCTGACGCGAGCTCAGATGGGTGCCGATGACCGGATTAATCTCCTCGCAGAGGCGCAGACGCGAACAGATGAGAGCATCAAGCGCTTAACGGAGGCAGGGACACGCACCGACGCTCGTCTGAACATCCTCATCAACGTTGTTGACCGACACATAAGTGGTAACGGTGGTTCGCACAATCACGCGCAATAAATCTAATGCAACTGGCACGCGTTATCGGAACAGTGGTCGCAACCGTCAAGAACGATTCGCTCGAGGGCCGGAAGCTTCTGGTCGTGCAGACGCTAAACAAGGATCTTGAGCCAAACGGCAAACCGATGGTGGCCGTTGATTCAGTAGGTGCCGGAGTCGGCGAGTTGGTGTTCTGGTGTCGCGGCAAAGAAGCCAGCTTCCCTTTCAAAAGAGAAGACACGCCTACGGATTGCACAATTATTGGCATCGTCGATTCTGATGCGCACGTCACGCAGGGGAGCCGCAGATGAGCAGGTCCAAGCCATGATTCTCGCTCGTGTGCTCGGAAATATCGTCGCCACTAAAAAGAACCAGCGTTACGATAGTGCCAGCATAATGCTGTGCCAACAGGTGACGCCGGAAGGTGACGAAACAGCCACGACCGTGCTCGCGCTTAACGCGGTTGACGCTGGCGTTGGTGATACAGTTTTGATTGTCCAGGAAGGCTGGGGAGCATCGACGGCGGCAACTGGCAAAGCCGGCGCCGCGATCGATTCCGCCATTGTTGGCGTCGTTGATTACGTCGATTTGTTGAAAGACGAGTAGTTGTAGCTACAAAGATGAGCACGGAATTAGATCACGCTCGAGAGATTGCCGCGAGGATCACGCGCCGGGTAACGGGCGAAAATCCCTCGATGAGCGAATCTGAAGTAACCACGCCGCGCTCAGCCAAACCGGAACTTACATCGGAACTCGCCGCAGTCCGCGCAGGTCTTAACGAACTCCAAAAAAAAATTGCTCAACTAGAGGCGAAGGTCAGCTCCAGCCCGGTAGACAGTCGAACAATTTCATCTTCGTCAAGTACCTTCTCAACGCCTGCCAATAGCACACGTCCGGTACCACTAACTCACTCACCGTGGCTGGCTGGCGTTAATGCGGGCATTTCCCATCCCAGTCAGGAGAAGTTTGGCGTCGAAGAAGCGGTCGTCTCCGAGCTGGTGGATTATTTTGAGAAAGAGAAAATTTGCAGTGTCGAGCCTGGCGGCAAGCCGTGCGACCACTGCGACATGTGCAGCTCGCGCGGGTTCTAACTTAACCATCTCTTTTAATTCGCACAGAAAGAGGCCGCCCGGAAAGCGGCCTCTATTGTTGTGTCACCGGTTAACGAATTATTTTGTAGGCGTCGGTGCGCGCAGGCTGTTTGAATCGATCTTAGGAACTTGTGTAGCTCCTTCCTCCGCTTTGAAGTATGGCTCTTCTTTAAAGCCAAACAGCTTTGCGGAGATCACTGTCGGAAAACGCGCGCGTGTGGTGTTGTAATCCTGAACAGCGTCGTTGTAATCCTTGCGCGCCGTCGCAATGCGGTTTTCAGTGCCCACCACTTCATCCTGGGCTTTCAAGAAGTTTTCATTGGAACGCAACTGCGGATACTGTTCCTGCAAAACCAGCAGCCGTCCGACTGTGCCTCCAAAACTATTTGCCGCATCGATCACCGCCTGTTTCTGTTCAGGAGACTTATCGCCGCCCTCACCCTGCGGCGCTTGTTGCGCAGCATTGAGAAGTCTCGATCGCGCCTCAGCGATCTTGCCGAAAACTTCCTGTTCCTGCACACCGGCCAGCTTTGCCGTCTCGATCAAGTTGTTGAGCAAGTCGGAGCGGCGCTGCAACTGGGTCTCCACGTTCGCCCACTTGCCTTTCACGTTCTCTTTCTTGGTTGTCAAAGTGTTATAGCCGCAGCCGCTGGCGGTCGCCGCCACAAAAATGATCAAAGCGAGTAACACTAATCGTCGTCGAGTCATTTCAATTCTCCTGGTGCTTCCCCTGAGCGATCCCGAAGTCATCCACTACCTGTATCACGCGGTCGAGCTGCGTCAGATAGGCAGCAAAGACGTCGTTGGCTTCTTTTTCATTTGGGGGCAAATAGTCACTGGCACGAAACGCAAATATCCTTTCAAACGGCTCGGCATCAAGGCCGAAGCGCCGCGCGGCCGCGCGCACACAATCAGGTTTGGCCACGGGTGCTTCCTCGCCATGCAGCATGAGTACGGCGCGAAACACAGCGGCAAAGCTGGCGAGACTATCGCTCATTAAATCGCATAACTTCTCGGTTGAAACAGAAGCGGGGATATACATGCGGCGAAGCTGAATCAGTTTACTTCGCAATTCGTATTCAGTTTGATGGCGCAGGTTTGCATCCGACAATTTGACGAACTCAAAAGGATCTCGCCCGTGGAGCACCACGCGCGCATTTGCCATCTGGTAAAACTCAATCGGAAACACGTCTGCGGCATCCGAAAGTTCTTCGGAAGTGAAATAGACCGGCAGTGGATGTCCAAGGCGTTGCCATTCGCGCATCGGTGGCTGCGCAAGCCGCAGATCCTCAGGCGTAATTCGATCCAGGGTTATGAGCAGGTTGTAGTCAGAACGTAACTCGATATGGTCACCGGCGGCCGCCGACCCGTAGAGCACGACGGAGACCAAATTACTGCCGTGCGTCGCCTGAAGGTCGCGCACCAGACCCTTAAGAGCATCATGAACAATTGTCTTAACCATCGTGATTCTTCTGAATACTAGCAGAAATCCGCATTTCCGCTACAGGCGCTTGCGATTACCAACCGCCGCCAGCTCCACCGCCGCCCGCACTGCCACCGCCAAAGCCGCCGCCAAACCCTCCACCTCCGCCGCCAAAGCCACCACCGCTCCAGCCGCTGCTGGAACCTCCCCAACCGCTACTGCGACTGCCGGCGTTAAGTAGTGAAGACAGGAGAAACAGGTTCCACCAGCCACCACCGCCGCCGCCACGCCCACCGCCACCTCGTTTGATTGATGAGAGCAAAATCAGAATGACTCCAAGAATGATCAATATAGTGCAACAGGAGCTGGAAAGGCCGCCCGCTCGCGATCCACTTGATCGACGCGCCGGAGCTTCACGGTATGCGTAACTCTGGTCGATTCCTTCAACCGTGAAACCGCGTTTCGCCGCCAGCGTTGCCACATACGCTTGTACGGTATCGTAAATACCCTGGCTGTAATTTCCTTTCTTGAACTGCGGGACCAGATATTTCCGCTGAATTTCTCCAACCACCCCATCGTTTAGATCGCCCTCTAGGTGATAACCAACCTGCGTGTAGTACTTTCTATCCTTCACTGCGACCAGCAAGAGAAGACCGTCGTTCGTTTTTGACCCAATTCCCCAGCCCCGATAAACGTCTAACGAATATTCGAAGATGTCGCGGCCACCGGTAGAATCTACCGTTGCCACCGCAAACTCGATGTCTGCCCGCTGCTTTAGATTTAAGTAAATCGATTCGAGTCTGGTCCTCGTTGCCGCGTCGATGACGTTGGCGTTGTCAACAACAGGCGTGAAGGGTGAAGGAAGCGGAATAGGTGATTGGGCTGTCTGTGCCGGCGAGAGTTGTGCCGCCGTAAAAAGAAGGACGAACGCGAAAGCGATCTTCACCAGCGCAAGTGATCGTTTGCAGACTGGACCTCCTGGGGCTTTCAAAACGATGATGGCCGCATTTTTCTTCATTACGCCGAGATCCAGTTACCCTTCGAATAGCTTGTGCAACAAATAGAAAAGGGCAACTCCTACAAAAACGACAATCGAAACCATTGGGTTTCTTTCTTCTTTGTGATTTACCTCGGGAATCAGATCACTGGCAGCCACGTAGAGAGTAACACCCGCCGAGAAGGGAAGCGCGTAACCGACAGCGCTATGGATTCTGGTATTTAACAATGCCACGGCAATAACTCCCGCCAGGGTTGCCACTCCAATTGCGGCTGTGGCCCAAAGCGCTTTTCGCGTAGAGCGTCCCGAAGCAAGCATGATGGATGCGACGGTGAAGCCTTCCGGCATCTTATGCAGGAGGATGGCCACGAACACAAGCAGGCCGACTCTGAAGTTAACCAGAAATGCCGCCGCAATCGAAACTCCGTCGAAGAACGTGTGTATCCACAAGCCTCCGACTGCGGTGTAAGCGGCAGACGGTTTCATGAATGATTCGGGATGCGTCTCCGCACCAAAGTGAAAGTGCGGGGCAAGGGTATGCTCGAAGAGTTGAATCAGTAAGTAGCCACCGAGTAACAGCGTCATCGCGCCGACGACGGCCTCTGCAGCACCCTTGCCTTCGAGGCCTTCCGTCCAAATGCGGAAACTCTCCGGCACAATCTCGATAAATATTGCAGCCAGCATGAAGCCAGCCCCGAGAGCGACAAGGTATTTCAGAAACCGTTCCCCAAAGCGATGAGCGCCCGATCTGATAAGCACGAAACCGCCAAGGAGGTTCGCTCCCGCCGCGAGGAGGCCAAAGAGAAGAAGCTCTGCGAATCCTACCGAATCAGGGTTCATTAATTCCCGGTAAACGCGAAAACGTTGGGCTGAAACATGGCGCGCCAATATACAACAGCAACTTCCGGCTGCCTAAGGGAGAAGTTTTTTGCTGGGACCGGCATTCCCGCCTGGTCTGTGTTTGTTGGTGTCTACTTGGTTGTCGCCCTTCAAAGGGGAGACAGCAGGTACCTTTGTTGACGCGTGAGGGCAGACGAGTGGCGAACGTTAACATGAAGTGTCTACGATGAACTGGCAAAAACCCTGAGAAATTTACAGAGTTTTCTATTGACACTCAAAATGATGAAGCGTAGTATCCGGCTTGGGTGGTCGAAAGTGGTCGAAAGTGGGTCCAACCTCGTAGCTAACGATCATTAGTCAGCTTTTCCAGGAGCGACCACCCGCCAACTATCAGCCGGTCGACGCTATGCTGCGAGGAAACTATACGGCCCGGATCGACGCGAAGGGTCGGCTTAAAGTGCCGACGCCGTTTCGACGCCTGATCGAGGAAAAGCACGGCGGCGAATTCTACATAACAAGTCTTACTGGTGACAACGTCCGTATCTACCCGCTGCCGGAGTGGGAATCGATAGAGAAACGTCTTTCGCTCTTGCCGACAATGGATCCGGCGCGGCGCAAGTTCCTTGACAGGACGAACTACTTTGGTCAGCAAGCGGCGATCGATGGCCAGGGTCGCATTTTGATCCATCCGCTGCTGCGGAAGAGCGCGGGCGTGATGGGCGACGTGGTGGTGCTTGGCTACCTTACGTACCTGGAGGTTTGGGAGCTCGACGTTTTCAAGGCACGCATGCTCGCCGACCCATACACGGAAGAGGACGAAGCCGCGATTTCGAAACTCGGAATTTAAAGGCAGTGAAAAGTGAACAGTGACGAGTGAAGAGTTAAAAGAAAAGCGACGGTCTTACTTTTTACCTTTCACTCTTCACTTTTCACTGGTTGAAAG
>DATLBQ010000089.1:0-18653 GCA_035526805.1 Pyrinomonadaceae bacterium | reverse complement strand
ATCGCATAGCCCTGTCTATCAAGCCGAGTACGAAGTAAATCGTAAATCTTTTTTGGAGTGCGCTGACCTGTCAGCGCTGTGGTTCCGCGGCGTCCTGGCGCCGTTTGCCATGGAGTGTGTTCAACCCTGCATGCGCCAGGCCGCAGCCCACTAAGCGCTGACAGGCACCGCGCTCCAAAAGAACAGCCTGTTTTATGTTTGGTTGATTTTTTGTTTTTGCTATAGCATTAGCAGGCCATGGAAGAGCGTGAGGAATTTCTTACGGCTCGTCAGCTTGCCAAAGTTTTGCAGGTGAGCGAGTCAACGGTGCGACGGCTTGCGCGCAAGCGTCGCATCCCTTCCGTTCGCGTCACACCACACATAATTCGCTTCCACCTGGACGCCGTCCGTGAAGCGCTGGACGTACCTCGTTCGAGAATTCGGCATGGTGAGTTCAGTACGCCGGTCGATGATGCGCAGTTGTCATTTGAAGATCTGACGGTTCTAAGCTGAGGAACGGGTAAATAGTAATCGTAAATAGTAAATAGCAATCGTGAATAGTCGGGGCTTACGGACGAGCTCGGCTGCCTAACGTCTACTATTCACTATTCACTATTTACGATTCACTATTTACTATTTAGTGTTCTTCCCGGCAAGTTGAATGCGACCCACTTGCCGTTCTGCTTAACGAATATTCGCGGTTGGCGAATAGGAAACTTCCGCGCGAACGTCGGGTTTGATTTCAGAAACTGTTGAATCGTTCCGCTGTCGCCGCTCGCCACGCGCCACTTGCCGTATTCGCGCACCAGATATTGCTGCACTACGATCTTGCCCTCGGCTTGAAAGGGTTGCGCGAGGCGCCCGTAGAGCTCCGTATCCGCAACGGCAATATTTCCGGCAACCCGCACCGCGCCAATGTTGATGCGATCGAGTACGTACCGATCCTGCGCGCGTTTCAGGGCGTTAACAAAACGATTGCGAGAGGTGCGGCTGCGGGTCGAGGAGGGCAGAGAATCGTAAACAGAACCGTAGTCTCGCGATTGCAATTGTTGAAAGACTTGCTGAACAACTCCACGCACCTCGCCCTCTTCAGAGCTGTGTGCAGTTGCAGTGCCTATTGTTAGGGTTAGGGTCAGCATCAGCACAATCCAGCCCGTTCTAAATCCAAGTGGCTTATTTAGTGTTTGAATCACCATCAATATCTTCTTCCTGCTCATTATTATTTTCTGCAAGATCCGCCGCCGCCGTAATTTGTTTCATCTGCGCGCGGTAATTTAGGAACCAGGCGACCGCACCAGCCGCGGCAATCACAGACGCTGTGTCGAAATCGCGGCGAAATAGAAAATAGCCCGCCAGGACTATGGCCACGCCCGCAATAATCATCCAAAAGATTGGCACAGAGTGTTTGCCGGCGGACGGCGCCTGCTACTTAAGATTCACCGGAACCTGTAATTCAATCGCTCCCGGCGGATAGCAAACTTGTTCATCGCACGCTTGGATGCGCAACCGGGCGGGAATGGATCGTTCGCCTTTTTTCGCTGTCTTGTCAGCCCTCATTAAGACTTTCAAATCTGTCTCGCCTTCATAAACCGCGAGTGATTTTTCCGCGAACGCAAATTTCCTATCCACCGCTTGGGGATAAATCACATTACCTACCGACACGCCCTCCGATGGAGACAACTCCAGTACTGTCGCTTTTAGATAGGGATAAGTAGGCGGGTTGGCGTTGACGTGATAGCCGTTTTGGATAGTTAGTCGAACTACTGCTTCGGCCGATCCGCCGGCAGGGATTTCGACGGATTTTGCGGCAGCTTTTACGACACCTTCAGAAGTAATCCTTTGTGCAGATGGAGCGGCGGTCGCTGCGTTTGCCGGCTCAGAAGCAGAGTTCGACGCAGGCTTGGAACAAGCCGCGCTTGTTGACAGAGCCAGAAAGCAGGCAAAAAAAATGTAAGTTATGCGAGTCATCATGTCCTCAAAGTCTAGCCGTCTCATCCGGCTCTGAACTAACTGTTCGATCCGTTTGCGGATTCGGCTCACGGCGGCGTCGCATTGTCCGGGCGCGTCGCAGGAAGTGCCGCGTGATTAAATATCCGGGGAGTATAATCAATAAGAAGACGGGAATCATCACGATGAGGAACCGAATCAAAAACAGCACGATGGAGATCGCAACCTGCACACTATCCGCCACCGCTTCACGAATTTCTCGTCCGAAGCCGGATGTGTTAACAGCGATAGCTGTAGGAGTCTGCAAACTGACGGTGATCGTAGACAGACTAGCGCGGTTTTCCAGATAGCGCTTGCGGCCCTCCAGTCTCTCAATCTCTGATCTGACCCCGGCGATCTGACGTTGCACCTCCAGCGCGTCTTCAACCTTGCGCGCCTGTTTCATAATTTCCAGGAACTGCAACTCAAGAGCTTTTTGTGTCTTGAGATGTGCCTCGAGATCGATAAACTCCTCGGTGACGTCTTGTCCCGTGATCTTTTCCTGAATCACCCGATTGCTCGTGCTCCGAATTTGATCCAAGGTGGGACCAAACTGCGCGGCGGGCACGCGAATAACGAGGTTGACCTCGAGTTCGTAAGTTGCATCCTCCGCTGTTTGCCGCTGCTTTGACTCTGAGGTAACAACAAAACCACCTGCCGACTCCGCGATTGAGGCGATCTTCCGTTGGATTTCCTGGGGAGCTGAAACTTCAAGCGTGAGATCGGCGTTACGCAGGATTTTCCGATCCATTGCTTCGGCTATCGTCTGAGATTGGCTGACCTGATCGAGCGAGACCTTCGGCGTTTCACTTTCAGGCCTGACCGACGCTAACGACTTGCTGTCATTAACAAAGCCTTCTTTCACCTCAGGCCTTGCGACGCTGGCCGATTCATTTTGTACGCGTTGAGAAGCGCAGGCGCTTAAAACAAAAAGCAGGAGCGTAAGAGCGAGGAATTTGTAGTGTTTCATTGGGCCTCCGACGGTGATTGAATTCGGAGATAGAACGTTCAATTCTACCGGCGCTTGCGGGCGCGTAAGGCCCATCGAGACGATTTTTAAATCTTAACCAGCCGCCTCCTTTTTCCCTTCCGGCTTCTTGATGCCAAACTTTTCCAAACGGTATTGCAACGTTCTAAAGGTGAGTCCCAGCAACTTAGCGGATTTCGTAATGTTGTAGTCGGTCTGTTCCATCGCCTGCATGATGAGATCCCGTTCCACGTCTTCAAAACTAATACCTTCAGGTGGCAACTTGAACGCTCCGTCCGCCACCGGGCGAGATTCCTGTCTTACTTCCAGCGGCAGATCTTCAATCGTTATCTGGTCGCCTTCGCAAAGCAGAATTGCCCGCTCGATCGCAGACTCAAGCTGGCGCACGTTGCCGGGCCAACTGTAGTCAACCATCAGCTTGCGCGTTTCCGGAGTCAATCCGCTCACCAGACGAGAGGTGTTGCGGGTGTGCTTCTTGAAAAAAAAATCTATCAGAACCGGAATATCTTCGCGGCGTTCACGCAGAGGTGGAACGTCGACGGAGAGCACGTTGATGCGGTAATAGAGGTCGTCACGAAATCTGCCGTCCGAGACCATCGCTCTAAGATCGCGATTGGTGGCGGCAATTACGCGCACATCAACGCTAACCTCATGCGTGCCGCCAACCCGCCGGATCTTGCGTTCTTGCAGCGCACGCAGAAGCTTTGCCTGCATCGCCACGTCGAGCTCGGCAATTTCATCGAGAAATAAGGTGCCGCGATCCGCGATCTCGAAAAGACCTTTCTTCTCAGCATGGGCGCCGGTGAATGAGCCTTTCTCGTGGCCGAACAGCTCCGACTCAAGCAAATTTTCATTAATGGCTGCGCAATTGACGGCTTGAAACATGTCCTGCGCTCGCGGCGACTGATTGTGAATGGCACGCGCGATCAATTCTTTGCCGGTGCCGGATTCGCCGCGAATCAGCACGGTGGAATTCGACCGTGCCACCTTGAGGATCATCCGTTTGACCGACTCCATCTTCGGCGAGGCGGAAACAATTTCGGTATCGAGAGCGTCAAGTTTTTTCAGCGCCCGATCAATAGTCTCCAGCAGCGCCGTTTTGTCGTATGGCTTTTCAAGATAATCGAACGCGCCGCGTCGTAAAGCTTCCTTAGCCGATGCGATTGAGCCGTGGGCCGTCAGCAGGATCACGATAATGGAAGAGTCTAGAGCGAGCAGGTGTTGTAACAGTTCGATTCCGTCCATGCCGGTCATCTTCAGATCCGTCAGCGCCAGATCGAATCGCCGGTCTTTGGCAAACTTGATCGCGGCTTCGCCTGATGATGCCGTCGTTACGTCATAACCTTCGCCGGAGAGAATCATCTCCAGGATCTCTCGCTGCGATTTTTCGTCGTCAACGACGAGTATGGTTTTGCGCGCCATAACTATTAGGAGGGACGAGGGATGAAGGATGAATAAGTCGACTGTTACGGCTGAGTCTTGATTCGTCCTTCATCGCTCATCCTTCATCCTTTCCTCCTTCTGGTTTCACTGGCAGGATGATCGTAAAGGTCGTCCCGCTGCCCGTTTTTGAACTTACGCTGATTGAGCCTCCATGATCATCAATGGCTTTTTTGACAATGGCAAGTCCCAGACCGGTACCGGTTTCTTTCGTCGAATAATAGGGCTCGAATACCTTGGCAATGTCTTCTTGTGCAATTCCTCTTCCCGTATCGCTGATCTGAACACACGCTCTATCCGGTTTTTCCGCCATCAGTTTAATTTCCACAGTGCCACCCTCGCCGTCGATCGCCTCGAGGCTATTGATAAGCAGGTTTGTGAAAACGGACCGCAACGAGTCCTTGTCGGCTATAACCCTTGGCAGCTCAGCCTCCTCTTCCAGTCGGGTATCGACGCCTCTTTCCGCAGCCTGACCGGCAATAACGCGCAGCGCATCTTCCGCTTCTTCGCGGAGGTCGAGTGGCTGCAGGTCAAGCGTGGAAGGCCGGGAATATTTAAGGAAGTCTGTAATATGCCGATTGATTCGTTGCACCTCTGACTTCAATTGCATTGCCAGTCGTTCGAAGGTTTCGCGCTTAGCCGAATCTTGGGGCGCGAAAGATGATCGCAAGTGATCGAGCGTCAGATTTATGTAGTTTAACGGGTTGCGAATTTCATGCGCGATGGCGGCGGCGAGACGCCCAACCACCGCAGCTTTTTCAACCTGGTGAAGCTTCGACTCCAGCTCGCGGAGATGCCCGAGCCTCGCGGTCATGTCGTTGAAAGCAGCGGAGAGCGCGCCCATCTCATCACTGCGATCAGTTGAAACGCGCACGTCGAAATCGCCGGTGGCAACACGTTGCGCCGCCACGGACAATTGTTTGACCGGCCTCGTAAACCGCCAAACAAACAGTCCGGTAATCAGTGTGGTGACAAGCAACAGCGCGAGTGTGTAGTACGCGGAGCGGGTAGCCTGACGCTGCAGTATGTTGGTCAGAGTATTGGCGGAATCGAGAACGACGATGATGTACCAGGTGCCTTCTGTGGTCTCTACTGGAAAATAGAATGCTCCAGGCTCGCCTGGCTTGGCCACGGAGGTTCCTGAGAGCCATGGGGGAAGGTTGTCGTTAACATCTGCTAACTCGACTGCGCTCGTAAGTGGCGGCAGAGGAACATCAGTTATACGAACGTATCTCGTCGACTTATCGGTGTTTGTGCTCGGAGCATACGCTTCCAGGAGACTATCCCGGATGTATCCCTCACTATTGACGACCAGCACGTTCCGCACTCGCCCGACTTTTTCGTCGATAAGCGGCTCTCGCAGATCGTTTCGCATTTGGTCGAGGTATTTCGGACTGTTAATACTATTAACCCCCAGCGCCACACCCGCCATTATCGCCTGCTCCTGCTCAACCAGCATGTGTGCGTTTCGTTTGACCGACTGCAGATTGACGTAATACTGCACCCCAAGCGTCAAACCCAGCAGCACCACCAGCAAAAGCACGAGCCGGGCACGAAAACTATTGAAGATTTGTGGGGTTCTCATACGATTTTGACGGACGGGATCGTGTGGATCGTTGTCGCTATTCTGCCTTTCTTCCTAATGGAAACCACACACCCAACGGCTCAATGTTGCGATATGTGTACAAAAGTTTACTTTTATGTTGCCCCTGCCGTTTTCAGATGGTATAGTCGCGTCGGTCTCGAATCAATGTCCCCAGAGACCATCTATTTGGGAATTCTCCCGCCTCAACGTAGCACGGACCTGGAGGTCCATAACAAAACAAGTGTTTTGGAGAGAGTTCGTTGCTCTCAGGACTGTTGGTTATTTGCATTGAAGAATAGGCGATCTGGTAAGCCTTTTCTAACGTTACGCGGCGCAGAACTTTCGGCGAGGCTCACTTAACTGAGCAAAACAACCATGAAAGGTAATAAACCCCTGATGTTTTCGATCAATCGCCACTCTCGCGCTCTCCCTTTCGCCTTCATTCTTATCATTCTTCTTGTCCTTCCTTTTCAAATTGTAGATGCCGCGAAGAGGCGTCGTTCAGATAATACCCGCGGAAAGAAATCCTCCCGCGCCACCGCGCGACTCGACAGAAACAAAAAACATTCGGCCAGGGATCGCCGCGGCAGGAACCGTCGTGAAGTGGCGGCAAAAGCGTCACGTCGCGGCGGAAAGGTTCGCTTATCACGAAGAGAGCTTAGACGCGAACGCATTCAAAACGCGCGAGAACAGGCAGCCTCATTGAAGGCGCTGGAGCGAAGGTTACGTCGGCCTTTGACTAAGCGCGAGCGTGCTGCGGAGTTGCGTCGCCAACAGTCTCAACGTCGCCGCGAAATACTCGAGGCGCGCCGCCGCGCCGAAGCCGCCCGACGAGCTGCAATTGCCCGGCAGCGTGCGCTTGACCAGGCGTTGCGCGACGAAGTGCAGGGAATGATTGCCAGAGATAACACCAGTGGCGAAGACGCTCAAGTGCGTCGCGTGGCGATCAATGCACTCGGCAATCATGCCGGGACAGTTGTCGTGATGGATCCGATGAGTGGAAAGATCTATTCGATCGTGAATCAGGAGTGGGGAGTTCGGCGAGGCTTCAAGCCCTGCTCGACAATCAAGCTGGTGACCGGCGTAGCTGGTCTCTCGGAAAACGTGATTCCAGCGGCAGAGTTCACCACGGTTTCTGACCGCTCACGCATGGACCTGACTTCAGCGCTGGCTCGCTCTGATAATCCATATTTCGAGCGTGTGGGAAGCGGTATTGGCTTCGAGAAGATGATCCATTACGCCAAAGAACTAGGGCTTGGCGAAAAAACTGGGGCGAATTTGCCGTTTGAGTATGCCGGTCAGCTCCCGGAGATGAAACCAGGCTTCACTCTTCGTCGGATGTTTTCTTACGCTGACGGATTTGAGGTTACTGCGTTGCAATTAGGTAATTTGGTGTCCGCGATGGCTAACGGCGGGAAGTTGCTTGTGCCGCAGATCCAAAACACTCAAGACGCCTCCGCTAAATTCAAACCCAAGGTTCGCCGCAAGTTGGATATTGATGGCAACGTGTTACAGCGCATGATTCCGGGAATGATTGGGGCCGTTAATTACGGTTCTGGCAGAAAGGCTTACGATCCGCTGCAAACAGTTGCCGGCAAAACGGGAACTTGCAACGGTGGCGGAGGAAGCTGGGTAGGACTCTTCACCTCCTATGCGCCGCTTGCGAATCCTCGACTCGCAGTCGTAGTAATAACGCGTGGCACTGACGCCCGTCATCATCTTCCCGCCGCGGTTGCCGGCCGGATTTATCGCGACCTCAATCAACGCTTCGGCACGCCAACAAATCTACAGATCGCCACAACGCCCGACGACGAGGAAAAGGAAGTTGGAGCCGAAGAGGGCGATGAGCTGATCGCTGACCAAGAGAATAACGCCCCTCAAACGAGCAGCGATACATCTGCAGTGGCGACGCCTGCTCCGACACACAAACTGGTGCCGCAGTCGTCTCCTTCCAACGTCAAGCTCGTGATCAAACCCGTCAACGTCGGGACTCAGAAACCGGATAGTCAGAAGCCGATTGCGCCTGCGAAGACTTCTGTGAAGCCGGTGACACAGCCTGACGACAGACCGCGTCGTACACAGGAAATTCAGCCGTAGTTGTAAGGCAGTTGCAACCTCTGGAAAACCAATTTGCGCCGGATGCTCGTAAACTGTGCGAGTATCCGGCGCAAGTTATTTTCGGAAGATTTCTTTGTCAGTGCCAACGTTCTCCCTTGACAGGCGCTTGAGAGTTGCAGGAATATTGCGGGCGTTCTTTTCTGAGTTATATTTTCGATTCGACGAAACTGTGGTTCTCTCCTGACCGTCACCGCAGATTCGGCAACCGGCGTTTGTAAGTCCGCATCTTATTGTGGCGCTGTTGCAACGCAGGCAAGCCGGATGTTGCCCCCGTAAGATAGCTGCACGAGAGACCTTGGAGGTTCTGACGACTAATGAAAAAGATTATTGGGGTGTTGGCAATTCACGCGAGCTTGGCCCTGGTGACCCTGCCGGCGTTCGCAACCATTTTTCAGCTAACCGCGCAAGCGCAGACGCCGACGACGACGCCTGCGGCACCAGCGCAAACACCAGCGCCAGCGCAGGGCCCGTGTACCGATGAAAGTAAGGCCGCCTGGTATGCTGACTTTACCAAGTTTCGCACCACTGACGCTAAGAAGGCTTATGAAGCAGGGAAGAAGTATTTGACGGCGTGTCCTACCGAGGAAGGCCAAATCCCAGCTTACCTGAAGAAGTGGGTTGGCGCTTATGAGAAGGAAGCCCGCAAGCTTAAGTTGACTGATCTTTTCGTTAACCAAAGAAAATATGCCGAAGCGATGACGCTCGCCAAAGAGATTCTCGCCGAAGAGCCGGACAACGTCACCGCTCCTATCGTTCTCGGATACGGCGGCTACGTTTTAGCGGTTACTACAAAGAACGAATCCGGTAATGCCGAAGCCATGGATTACGCGCGGAAAGCGATTCAAGCGATCGAGGCAGGCAAGGCACCTGAGAATTGGGTACCGTTCAAATCGAAGGACGACGCGCTTGGTTATCTTTATTACTCGTTAGGTTACCTCCAGCGCGTTAGTAATCCTACTGAGGCGCTCGCGAACTTTATTAAAGCTGCGCAGTTTGATAGCGAGATTAAGAAGAATCCACAGACCTATGTTTTCATCACTGCTGCCTACGAAAGCGAATATGCAAAGCAGTCTGCGGAGTATGAACGTTTGTATAAAGACAAGGATGAGACGCCGGAAAGCAAACTCGCAGTAGCGAATGTCAATCAACTCGTGGACCGAATCATCGATGCGCTTGCTCGAGCGGTGGCTAACGCCGGGACGGACGCCCCCGCCCAGGCAGCGAAGGCTCAATGGCTGGCGCGACTGACTGAACTCTATAAGTTTCGTCACAACAATTCCGACGCCGGTCTAAATGAGATGATCGCAAGTGTCATGTCTAAACCGCTGCCGCCGGTTCCAACGCCGCTGACGACGTTACCCGCTACGCCGGCAACGTCAACCACTCCGGCGTCTGGCGGCACGACCACGCCGGGCTCAACTGCGCCTGCGGCGACTAATAAGGCTACGACCGCTGGTGCGACAGCCACGACAACTGTTAAAACGACAGCCGAGACGACGACCACAAAGCCGCCAGTTAAACCGAAGAATAATCATAGGCGTCATTGATATCGCGAGAGCGGTTCAGGACTCCTGATTCACAGCCGGAAGCTTGGTCCCACGATCTGACGATGCTTCCGGCTTGTTTTCAATAACCTACCTTGAAAAAACAGGGAATTAAACTTCCGGATCTCGACCTCCTGGAAACCATTCTCGGTTACAAGTTTAAAAATCGTGCGCTGTTGGAACGCGCTGTCACCCACCGTTCCTGGGCCCATGAACAAGTTGCCCCCGGAGCTGAGGACCAGGCTCGTCAACTCCACAATGAAGCGCTGGAATTTCTCGGCGATTCTGTGCTGGGGCTAATAGTTGCAGCCTATCTTTGCAAAGCTTATCCCGCTGGTACTGAGGGTGAACTCTCGCGCATGAAACACCGACTAGTGAGTGCTTCAACTCTGGCAGAGGCTTCGCTGCGTTTGAACCTTGGCAATTTTTTACGCTTTGGACGCGGCGAAGAGAGAAGCGGTGGCCGCCGCAAAGACGCGCTGTTGGCGGACGTGTTGGAGGCACTGGCGGGCGCTATTTTTGTGGATGGCGGATTGGCCACGGCTTCAGAATTCGTTGAGAACGCGCTGGGCGAGGAGCTGAAAAAGGTGACGCCGAGCGCGGCCGCGGAAGCAGACTACAAGACGATGTTGCAGGAAAAATTGCAGGCGGAGCGCAGGCCGGCGCCAAAGTATTCCGTGGTTGAGGCGATTGGTCCGCCACACCGGCGCACGTTCCATGTCGAAGTAAGCTGGGACAATGGCAGCGTGCGGGCGGAAGGACGTTCAAAAAAAACAGCGGAAGCGGCTGCCGCTAAAGAAGCGCTGGCCTTGATGAAAACGAACAGCAAAAATTTGTCAACTTGAGACTTTCACAGTCTCTGATCGGTTTTATTACGAGAGCGATTCGTACAGAACCGGGCGTGGTCGCGCCGGATGCTGGAGACTATTTTAGTGACAAACTTGAGCGGCACTTATTACTAAAGTTACCTGTAGTATCCGGCGCTACCGCGCTCGCTTCTGTAACAACAGCGTCTCATCGAGTTCAAACTGACCACTACCTATACTCCACCAAACTTGACCGACGCATCCAAGCTATCTAGGATGATTTGATGATGAGTGAGCCATCCAGTCACGGACTCTCAACCAACGTATCTGAAACAAAAGCAGATCCGAAGCTGTCTGTCTTTTCTCGAGTCTTCAATCGTAACGGCCACAACCGCACGCCGGAGCTCGAGACGAAACCAACGGGACCGCCGAAGTCTGTTTGGCGCGAGTATTTTGAATCCGCCGTGGTCACAGTAATCATGGCCCTCTTTGGCATGACGTTCGTTGTGCAGGCAGTCAAGGTTCCAACCGGATCGATGCAAAACACGATCACCATCGGCGATCACTTATTAGTTAACAAGTTCATTTTTGCGCCGGGCGACTCGTTGCCGTTTCTGCCTCAGCGGGAGATTAGGCGCGGCGATATCATCGTTTTTAAGTACCCCGGCAATCGCTACGATCCGCACAGGGATGACAGACCCGACAACAAGCCGATTGTTACCAATTATGTAAAGCGAGTTATCGGACTTCCCGGGGACCACATCCGCATGGAACGCAGAAACGTGATCGTCAACGGCAAGGCATTGCCGGAACATCAACTTGAAGCCATCGATAACAATGACAAAGCGCCGCTGGATATCAAGACCACGACTCCCCGCGAACCCGGCGAGGCTTACGAGGTCTATTACAATCCCGACTTCGTTGAGGAGGATTACCCAATTTTCAGAAAAGATCACGAGGGAGACGGCCGTGAGGTTGTGATTCCTGCCGGCAAGTATTTTGTGATGGGCGACAACCGCAACAATAGTGAAGATAGCCGTTATTGGGGCTTTGTCCCTCGTGAGTTGGTAATTGGCCGCGCGATGTTTGTTTACTGGTCCTACGATGAGAGCGCGCCGTCCCAGGACAATTTCCTGCTGGACTTTTTTCTCAACACGCGCTGGGCTCGTACTGGAACCATGGTTAAGTGATCCTTTCGGATTCGATTTACCCAGAGTTAGTTTTCAATTCGTTTTTCTCCTGTAGCCCCCGCGTTCGGCGCCCCTGATTCTAACGTGATGGAATCGGTCCACTCGCGAAATGTCACGTCACTTCGTTATCCGCATCCTTTGCAGCATTGCTTCTAGTCTGCTGCTCTCAGTCCTGCTGATGACGCCGCCCATCGTGCGCGCGCAGGATAAAGTGGCTGCTAAGCCGGCATCGAAAAAGTCGCAATCAAAATCCATTAAGTCTAAAAATGCGTCGCGGAAGGCTGTTGATGAACTCGCAAGACTGCGCGAAGAATTTATCAAGGCAACTAACGAATACAAGTCTAACCTCGAGAAATTGCGCGCCAGTTATGAAAAGGACGTCCCGAAAAGGGAAGCCGATCTGGATAAATCACGAGAACTGTTCGCCGCCGGATTAGTCTCGAAGAAAACCGTGGAAGCCGGCGAGGCTGAGGTTGCGAAGGCGAAAGATAAAGTTGCTGAAGTGAACCGGCGCATGGCGACCGCGGATACACAGATTGCCGATACTCTGTTGGAGGCGGAGGCCGAAACCAAATTCGCGAAAGGCAAGCCCATCCCTCGCGGAAGCCTGGACCGGTCGGCGGCGTTGATTCGTTACAATGGCGCGGCCGCGTGGGCATTGTCGGACGCGTGGAAAGTCCAAAATTTTTTCACACAGGTATTCAAAAAACCTTTGCCGGTCGCAGTATATGGCCAGGGGGTCATTCACGATCGTTGGCGCCTCAATCATCACAATGCGATGGATGTTTCCCTTCACCCGGATGGGCCGGAAGGACAGGCGGTGCTGGGTTTTCTACGCGCGAATGGCATTCCTTTTCTTGCGTTTCGACAAGCGATTCCGGGCACCGCTACCGGCCCGCACATCCACATCGGGCGGCCGTCGCACCGATATTGAATTGGGCGGCCTGAAGGGCAGCAAGATACGAGCCGGTGGTCGAAGCGTTTAGCGCACCACGGGATAACGTCGAAATAAGGCCAGCACCCCTGAAGGGGTGCGAGATGCCTTGAATGCAAAGGTCCAATTCTGAACCCTTCAGGTGGCACCGCGCCAGGGTGCTATCAATCATCCTCATGATACCGGGGTGGTCTAGGCTGACGCTTCGACCACCGGCTACTGTCGTGCAGCCTTCCGGGCTGCCGCGGATATTTTAATGCACTCGGCTTTTACTTCCTGCGGTGTTTGTCATTCGCGAATTACACATGGCATGCTGTTCCGCAATGTCGCACAAGAACAAGACAAAACCGAAGCTGTTTCGCGTCACACTTATCGTCGTTTCCTTTATCGTGTTCACGGTTCCAACGAGCGCACAGATGAGAGAACCCGGTACCGAACATGTTTCGCTTACGCAATCTCAGGCGTCGCACTTCGCGCAGCTGGCATTAAAATGTATTACCAGGGAATACCCGAATAAGCCGGAGCATGTATTAAACGACTCGCAGGATGTGCAGAATCCTAAAGCGCTGCATCCCGCATTTTATGGTTGTTACGATTGGCATTCGTCGATTCACGGTCATTGGATGTTGGTGCGGCTGCTGAGATTGTTTCCTAACGTTGCGGAAGCGCCAGAAATTCGCAAGGCAATCAGCGGCAACCTTAGCGAAGAGAATCTTCGAGTAGAGACTGCCTACCTTAAACAAAAAAATCGCCAATCGTTTGAACGGACTTACGGCTGGGCGTGGTTGTTGAAGCTCGCAGAAGAAGTTTCTTTATCGAGTGAGGCTGACGCGAAAACGTGGTCACGAAACCTGCAGCCTCTCGCCGAGGCGCTGGCGAACTCGTACCTTGTGTTTCTACCGAAGCAAACTTATCCGATTCGTACCGGCGTTCATCCCAATACTGCGTTCGGCCTTGCCTTCGCGTTTGATTACGCCAAGACCAGCGGGAATGAAAAATTGGCGACGCTTATTGCCGAGCGCAGCCGCACATATTTTGCAAACGATAGAAATTACCCAGGCGCGTGGGAACCTGGTGGCGAAGATTTCTTTTCACCGGCATTAATGGAGGCAGATCTCATGCGCCGGGTGTTGAAGCCGGCGGAGTTTCGTCGCTGGTTTGACCGGTTTCTTCCTCAACTCGCGTCGGGCCAGCCACAAGCGCTGCTAAAACCCGCCACGGTGACAGACCGCAGCGATCCTAAGCTGGTTCATCTGGACGGACTGAATTTGAGCCGCGCCTGGTGCATGCGCAGCATCGCAAACGCCTTACCCCGTAGCGATACGGCACGAAAGACACTCGCAAATTCCGCACGCGCGCACGCGAGCGATGCCCTGGCCCATGTGGCCAGCGGCGATTATGCGGGTGAACACTGGTTGGCATCGTTTGCCGTGTATTTGCTTTCGACGCCGGAGCCGTGATCGATGAAGTCGTCGATCTGTCGAAGGCTTGCGATAACTCCTTAACTTGCTATTAAATCACGTCATGATCAAAACACTTATTTCACTCTGTGCCCTGGCCATCGTCGTTAGTGCTTGCTCGAAAAATTCCGGCATTGGTTCGGATAGCAGTGCGGCGCCCGCCGCCCAAAAGACGGCCGCATCGTCCCAAACTACAGCCGGCGAGTTGCGCTACAAAGTTCCCGAAGGTTGGACAACGGAAAAACCAACTTCGGAGATGCGCTTTGCACAATACAGATTACCGAAGACGGGAGGCGACGCAGAGGATGCGCTTTTAATCGTCTACTATTTTGGCAAAGGACAGGGTGGCACGCCCGAGGCTAACATTGACCGTTGGATCAACCAGGTGAAGCAGCCCGACGGGTCGCCTTCGAAAGACAAAGCAAAGATAGAAACGTTAACTATCAACGGACTGCCGGTTACCACTCTCGATCTTCTGGGAAACTATTCGGGAGGCATGTCGGCGGACAGCGCACCGCAGGATAGTAAGTCGATTTATCGCATGCGCGGCGCGATTGTCGACACGCCTAAAGGATCCTATTTTGCGAAATTAACTGGTCCGGAAAAGACAGTGAACCATTGGGACCAGGCGTTCAACGACTACCTTCATTCGTTCGAATTCAAGTGACGTAAAGGCTGGGAGCGCAGTCTGCTGCTATGTGGTCACAAAAGGTTGAGGCGGGCAGGAGCCACCGCTCCCAGTTCACAAACTGTTAGTTCAGTCAACGAAACAATCAGCGGTAATTCCAACACTTGTCGAGAATCGAACCCAATCCAGTCGTTCTGTACGACGGTGTTTGCGGACTCTGCAATCACCTGGTGCAGTTTCTTCTCAAGCGCGACACAAACGATCGTTTTAGATTTGCGTCGCTGCAAAGCGACTTTGCGCAAACGCTGATGACGAATCACGGCGTGGACCCCCACGACCTCGACACGGTCTACGTCGTCAGGGACCACGGCCAGGCGAACGAAACTTTGCTGGCACGTTCCGATGCCATTCTCTACATGCTTCAACAGTTGGGCGGCGTATGGAAGTTGACCGCAGTCGGGCGTGTCTTGCCGAAAGTGTTTCGCGATCTGGTTTACAAGATGGTGGCGCGCAATCGCTATCGCGTCTTCGGCAAATACGAATCCTGCATGTTGCCTGAACCAAAACATCGCGCGAAGTTTTTGGATGTGTAGGACGCCGACGTTATGTTTTGCCCCGCCGCACATCGGGCGGCAAACCCGAGGCGGCAGGAAGTGTGGCTGTTACGAAACCAATCCCGAGTTTTCGGTGTTAGGCTGGGTTGCCAAAATCCGGGCCATTCGCCCGCTCGCCAACCTTACCGTCGTTAAATTGAATCCCCGAAAATATCTAAATCCGCTTACGCTTTTTCGAGGGCATGGTGTATGATGCGCCTTAAAGTAATCGGTGTTATTCCGCACTAAACACGCACACCCAGAGCGAAGTAACAATTCGACCCAACCTGGTAAGGCCTATGAAGAAAGTACAATTGGTTGGCATCTTTATTTTGCTGGCTTTCGCTCCTGTTCGTTCTGCTTTGGCACAAGCGGGTACTACCTCAACGTCACAAGCGACTGTGGAAACTGCATCGGCCAGGAATCAGACCACCTTGGCCAGCGCGACAGAATCAAGCGAAGAGAATTCGAATCTATCTAAAGCCGCATCGGAAGCGCAGGAGAAGTACGTTGCGGGCGTCGTTTTTTATGAGGCAGGCAAACTGGATGCAGCGATTAGTGCTTTAAAAAATGCGAACAAGCTCAAGCCTAATGATCCCCAGATTCAATACATGCTGGGGCTTGTTTATTGGAAGGCCAAATCCTACAACGACGCCGTCGATTCGTTTAAGCGTGCTGTTCGAGTTAAGCCCGATTGGGCCGAAGCACATTTTAGATTAGGCCTGACCTATTACGTGCTCGGACGAAAAAACCAGACAAATGACGTATACAAAAAACTCCTGGAGCTCGACTCTGGGCTAGCCGCCAAACTCCAGCAAATTAACTATGACGCTAATCTGACTAATGTTCGCGAAAACCGAGCAGCCCTAACCGCGAAAGAGACTAAGGTAGTTCCAGTTTCAGTCGGTGCTGCTTCTGCGCATAGCGAGGCGCAAACTGACGGCAGTGAATCAACTGGCTCGGCAGCAATTACTTCGTCAAAAAAAGCGGTACTCCAAGTTGCTACACCCAGGGAGAAGCTTAATTCAGCTGTTAAGTTATCTAACGTGCCAACCCCCGCAGTCTCCTCTGGATCGCTGACTCCAGTTACAGGAACCGCAGACGGCGATTCCGCATCCGGTAATACCGGCAGTGCCGCTGACGATTCAGCGGGGACAAATATCTACAAAGTTGGGGTCGGGGATGTGCTTGATATTCGACTACTTAACTCGCCCACCAATCGGTCTACTCTCTACAGCGTCATCGACGACGGCCTAATAGATTTTCCGATGGCCGGGGGACCAATAGCAGTAGCCGGGCTTACCACCAAAGAAATTCAAACGCGTATCACCTCTCAACTTAAACACCTGGCGCTGGAAGAGCGAACGCAAGTAGCCGTGGCGGTGAGGCAGTATGCCAGTCATACCGTGATCATCACCGGCCTGGTTAACGCTCCCGGTACAAGGATTCTACGACGCGAAGCTGTTCCGCTTTATGTACTGCTGGCGGAGGTTCAGCCGCGCCTTGACGCCGGACGCGTCACCATAATCCGTGCAGGAGTGCCGCCGCGCCTCGTGGATCTCGGTGAAGCTGCCACTCTTAACGTTATTGTGCGTCCCGGGGATGTGATAAACGTAACGGCCCGGCCACCGGACTTTTATTATATTGCCGGGCGCATTATTTACCCGGGACAGAAGATTTTTCAGCCAGGAATCACACTGGTCCAGGCGATCCTTGCCGCTGGTGGTTTAGCCCGTGACAACGAAGTGGAACTCTCCCGCGAAGGATCAGACGGCCGTTTGGCCACCACCAAGTTCAACCTGAAAGAAATTAAGTCCGGCAAGATTCAAGACCCGAAGCTTCAGCCGGGTGATCGTATAGAAGTTTCCCACTAAACCCAGCTCACGAAAGTTAATTTAAGTGAGGTTCGTTATGAAAACGCTCATACTCATTGTCTGCATCTGCGTTTCTTATTTGGGCGTTGCTCACACCGTCCACGCGCAAAAACAAATCGCTAAATCTTCTCCCACTCCGACCAACAGTAGGCAGCAGGATGGATTGCATGGTCAGGTGCGCAGGGTTCGAGTGGAGACTGTGGCCTTATTGGTAAAGGACGGCAAAACTGTAGAAGGACCCCGCGTCGTTCGAGGCATCGCCACTTACGACGCAAGAGGGCAGAAGATCGACTCAGTTGACTACCCTGCTGATGAAAGTACAGTCGTCGGTAATAAGCAACAGTACGTACATGACACCAAAGGCAACATTGTTGAAACGATTATGCTGGGAGACGACGGGTCGATTTTAAGCAAAGCGAAGCACGACTATGAGTTTGATGAATTCGGGAACTGGAAAAAGATGACGGCTTCCATCGCCGTCTATGAGAATGGGAAAGTAAGCTATGAACCATTTGAAATCACGAATCGGATTATTACTTATTACTATGGGCAACCGCCGCCGAAATCGATTACTGCTGCAACAGTTCCGCCTATTTCAAAAACAAACATAACGGCGAGTGCCAGGCCCGCTGAGGTCGCTAAACCTGCGAGCGATGCGCCCGTGAATGCTTCAGCGACGGGAACTTCCACGAGCGGTGTGCCTACCAACATCACCGCCGAGGCTCCTGTGATAGGGCCTGAGAAAAGTGCAGCATCAATCACGGTCCCCGCAGCCGTAACAACTAAAGACAACAACCTCCCGACCATACGAATGTCAGAAGACGCGCTCCGAAAGGCGGCCATCGATTTACCGCAACCGCAGTATCCTGAAGCGGCCAGACTCTTGGGAGCCGAAGGAATTGTCGAAGTTCAAATACTCATTGACGAAAAGGGCGAAGTGACGAAGGCCAGTGCATTATCGGGCGACGTGCTGTTTACCGAACTCGCTGCGGAGGCAGCGCGTAAAGCAAAGTTTTCGCGCGTAAAACTTTCCCCCGAACCGGCGAAAATTTATGGAGTGATAAACTACACCTTCAATTTACCGGATCTTCAGCCAGCCGCGTCGCCGGCTGCAAAGGCTACTTCCAGTCCACAGAACGCCAGTGAATCAAATCAGGGAATCTCAGACCTAAAGATTCTTCAGCCAGGAGATGCTTTCGAGACGGATCCGGAACCTGCAGTCGAGTCGTTAACCCCAGCAGCTTCGTTTTACGAGAAGGGCCTGGGATTCCTGGCGTCAGGACACAATTCTGAAGCAGTGGAGGCACTCAAACAGGCGACCAATCTCGATCCCAATAATGCCGCCGCTTATGCAAAGCTTGGAATAGCTTACGCAGCGACGCGACAATACCGGGAAGCAATAGTTGTGCTGAAGATGGCGCTTCGAATCAAACCAGAGATGGTTGATGCCGAAGCGTATTATCGATTAAGTAACTCCTACTCCGCACTCAAAAAGTTCGGCGATGCGCTCCAGGCTATTAAGCAAGCG
>DATLBQ010000088.1:0-2451 GCA_035526805.1 Pyrinomonadaceae bacterium | reverse complement strand
ACCTGATAGGTAATCGAATAAGCAGTGCTCCCGCAGCAGGCTACGAAGAACAATGCGATGATGAGGCGTTTCATGATTTTCTCTCCTTCGTTTGTGAGACTAAACAACCCTTTACTCAGCGGGCACTTCGACCTCAGTGAGTGCGACGCGCATCCGCCACTATGTCGGGTTTTGACCTAACTTCAGTTTTCCTCGTCGCCATCTTCTGCGTTCTCGCTGTCTGTGTGGCGTGTCTTACTCGGCAACCACTCACCAAAGAGACACTGAGATCACAGAGGACACGCGGAGATTTTTCAAAACCGGTGACTATCCTATTTCCGACCTCTTTGCTTCCCGAGAGCCTGCGCCAGTTTGTACCGCGCACGCTCGTACTCGTTACCAGTCTCAGCGAAGCCAACTTTGCCGCGGGCATCCGAAAAAACGCGCGGCACCACCGATTGCAGCACTTCTTCAATCAACGAACCGAGTGCGAATTGCCGCGCCAGGGTCAGATATTGATGGTCCTGTAATCCCCGCCTGAAGTTAGCAAGTTGGATCGTCGAGATCGGCCCTGCTATCCCACGATCCTCTTCAGGATGAAGCTTTTCTTCACCGGAATACATGAGAACGCCATCGCCGTTAATGTAACCCTGATCGTCGACCGGCTTGTTTGGCTGTCCGCGGTTATCGAAGGTGATTGGATTGGACCAGATATTCTGCCGGCGTTCGCCGACCTTTTGCCGATTGTGTTGCCAATGAACCCCGTGCCAATAGAAGTAGTTGTCAACGCCATGCTTGAAGCAAGCCCAGATAGTTGCGCGCGCATCCGTAGCGGGAGCATCGATCACGATCGCGCCGGCTGCGGGCCGCCCGCCGTTATATATCCAGTAGCGGCGACCGCGCGCGCGCTCCTCATTCGCTCGTTTAATTTCGTACCCGAGCGGTCCCGTGTCCCAGATGTCGATGGCTCCGTCAAGTTCTTTCACATAATGTTTGGTAACGAATGTTGGCAGGGTTTTTCCGGGCCCGGGATTGGAATGAATGTTGTCGGCGAGTTGACGGATGTACTTGTACTCCGACCTGCCCGGCTCATCCGGCAGGTAAAGAAAAGTGATCGCTTTTGGAAAACTTTGGCGTAGGAAGGTCATCCAGCTGTCTGCCTCTCGCCAGGCGCTGGCTCTGTCGTCGAACTCTCTTCCTGGGCCATAAAAGGTTCGCGGTATGATTCGATTACCAACATTTTCGCCAGGTCCTTCATAACGGTTTGCTCGTGTAAAATTCTTACCACTAAAGAGTCCCTTCACGGTTTTGACTTTAATTATGTCGTACCCATGAACAAGTTCGATCCGCTGACGATGAGCGAAGCGGTGATACTCGGCATCGAGGTCGCGCCCCTGGTAGAGCTTCGGTTGCAGGCTTTCGTAGTAGACCATCGCCTGCATGCTGTTTTGATCGGGCAGTGTGAAATCGAAAAGTTCCAATTCGATGGGTATCGTTTGCGTTCGCCCGTCGGCGTTCACAGTGACATTGCCCAGATAAATTCCGGCCGGTGAGTTTCGGCTGGTATAGACCTCGATCCAGATAGCCTGGTTGTGGCCAGGTGCGACGCGGAGCGGGAAACCCCCACGGCCCGCGCGCGCATTTTCCGGCACTAACTGCACCGGCTTCCACCCGGTGGGATCATTGGGAGCGGCCGGAGACCCCGGCATATAAACCCACTCGGCATGCGAAGCTCTTTCAACATTCATGTAGTTGACCGTGAAGATTTCGATTGGCCGTCCCACATAATTCGTCGGATCAAGAGACGGTGCGGTGTATTTGATTTTTGTGCTGCCACCCTGACGGCGCAGTTCGGGCAGCGCGACCGTGAGTTGCTTGACGCCGTCCTCATCTGCCTCGACGATTACCTGGAAGGCTATGATTTCGTTGCGTGCGCCGAAGATTTTTATCTTGTGTCCGTCCCAGGCGGAGTTTGACCTCTTGTTAGGATTATCCAGATCGTCTCGCTCTATCTTTTCACCGTCATTAACGGCCCAGAGGTGGCGGACTGAAGCTGATGCCGTGAGGGCAAACAGCAGATAGCCGGCGCCAAATAGTGTGGCGAACGTTCCCCTCCTGATTCCCAACATTAGGAATGCCCTCCCGGTCATTTCTCAATTGAAGTTACTGGTTCAACGACAACTGACTCATCGCGCACCATTGTCGCGTTCGTCGGCACTCTGCCGGCGGCCACGAACGCAAGTCCCACCAGGGTTGTAACCAACGCATAAATTCCTACAATCAAACGATCGCGACCTGCCGAACTCGCGAGCAGTATGAGAAAGCACGCCAGTCCCATGCCGGTTGTGACTTTACCGACGAGTGCTAATTGGCCGCGTCCTGACACACCAGGCAACCCCAATTCCGTCGCTGTATTTATCGGGGTCTTGAGTTTTTTAAAAATGGCGTCGACGCGTTCTGCAAATTGTCCCG
>DATLBQ010000087.1:0-6781 GCA_035526805.1 Pyrinomonadaceae bacterium | reverse complement strand
AAGAAGCATGGCTTTGACACTCAATGCGTGCAGTCTTATATTGAACTTACCGAAATAATTCGAGGCGTATGAGTGCGGAGTCCGGCAGCTCCGACGATGAAACCATCCCATTAACTCAGGACTGCGAAAGTAGTGGCTGATCGTTCCGGAACCAACAAAAAATCTGCCGCGCGCGTTGACGAAGGACGCGTTGCCGACCTGATCAAGCAACTGCAGGTACGTACCGTCGAATTGGAAGAAGCCAATCGAGAGCTTAGACACGTCTCGCATTATCGTTCACTGTTTCTTGCGCGAATGTCGCATGAGCTGCGAACCCCATTAACTTCGATACTGGGGTTCACTGAGATCATGCTGGATCAGGAGAAACTGACCGAGCCGCAGCAGCGCTTCTGCCAGAAGATTCAGAACTCCGGCATGCAATTGTTGACCAGTTTGAACCAGCTTGTCGATCTGTCTCGTCTCGAGGTGGCGACAGCTGAGCTCTTTCTGCAGGAGTTTTCGTTTCCTGAGGTGTTACGTGAAACCTGCGCGGCTGTTGCGCGGCAGGCGCAAAAGCGCGACGTTAAAATCGAGTGTACTCTTGAGCGCGAACTAACCAATATCGTGTCTGATCAGGGACGGTTGCGGCAGGTGCTCTACACTGTTCTCGCCTGGGCCGTGAGCCGCAGCCCCGAAGGACAGTTCATAAAAGTTGAGGCGGAATTGCGCGGCGGGCGTTCGATACGCGTAAAGATAGAAGATCAAGGTGAACCAATCAGGAATATGTCACGAGTTTTCGATCCGGAAGAGACCCCTCGCGCTGGAAAAACCGACTTAAATGAATTGGGAATTATTGTTGGCCGGCGCCTGCTCGAACTAATGAAGGGCACGGTAACCCTTGAAAACAGCAAGTCGGCTGGTCTGCGCACCGTACTTGAACTCCCGGCAGGTCCGCCTCGAGCCTGAGGTTAGGTTCGAAATAAATCGGGATGGCATTACTGGGACCGCGGGCGTCTGGCCCGCCTTCCGTGGAATGCCTCTTTGTCGCACCTACCAGTTTTGTCGTCAGTCGAGTGAACGCGCTGCTTGATGTGGGCGAGATGCCCGCGGTCCCAGTAAGTTGTAACCTTTCTAATTCTAGTCTCCGACAACAATGGATGAGATCTTAATACGCGAATGCCTGACAATCGATGAACTCGACAGCTGCGTTCAGCTGCAGCGAGAGGTATTTGGCTTACCGGAATTAGAAGTCTCGCCGCGACGGCATTTGATCGTCTCCCGACAGGCCGGTGGATGGACGCTGGGCGCTTTTGTGGGCGAGCGACTTATCGGGTTTGTTCATCACCTGGCAGCCGTTCACCGCGCCAATGAAGTATTCGGCTACTCTCACATGATGGCGGTTAATGCTTCTTTTCAGAACCGGGGCGTTGGCGCCAAACTCAAGTGGCGACAGCGCGAGCGAGCGATCCAGGAAGGACGGAATTTTATTAAATGGACTTGGGATCCGATGCAGGCTCGGAATGCTTATTTCAATCTGAACCGGCTGGGTGTAACCGTAAAAGAATATGCCGCGAATTTTTATGGAACTGATTATCCGGCATCGCCGCTTCCGAAAAATGGCGGCCTCGATAGCGATCGGCTGTTTGCCGAGTGGCAACTCGAATCCGAGCGCGTGATGGCGCTCGCCGATGTCAGCGTTGATTCCAGAGAGGTTATCCAGACGAAAGCCGCGGCGACGATTAGCATTCCGGGTGACTGGACCAAACTGCGGGCCAAGAATTCCGATCAGGCAAAGGAAGAGCAATTGCGCGTTCGCGCGGAGTTTCAAAAAGCGTTTGCCGTTGGACTGGTATGCGCCGGCTTCGATCGTTCACTAGAAGTACCGCGGTATTTGCTTTACGAACCAGATCAATTGCAGGGCTCGGGCGGGCAGCCCTCCGCTGGGCTTTGAGCTTTGAACCTTGTCCTTTGTGTTCGACTCTGTGTAGTGAAGTTAAGTGGGAAACAAAGAACAAAGTACAGAATTCAAAGCACAAAATCAGTCTTTTCTCCACGCAGATAGATTTACATCATGGCCTTCACGCAGTTTGATCGATATGTTGACCGGCATGCGCGCAGTTTTACCGAGCGATTGCAATCGCTTTGTCGCATGCCCTCGGTTGCCGCCCGAGGCACGGGAATGCGCGCCATCGCGGAAACGGTCGAACAGTTGATGCAACGCGTGGGCATTGGCACTCGAGCGTTTCGCTTTGGCAACGGCTATCCGATTATCTATGGTGAATGTGGCGCGGGCGCGCAGACCTTCCTGGTCTATGGGCACTACGATGTCCAACCTGTGGGACACTTGAGCGAGTGGTCGGTGGGTCCGTTTGCGGCGTCTATTGTCGATGGCAAGCTCTATGCGCGCGGGGCGGCCAACAGCAAAGGCGACCTCATTGCTCGACTGGCGGCGGTAGAAGCGTATCAAAAAACATTCGGCAAGCTGCCAGTGTCGCTACGACTTTTGATTGACGGCGAAGACGGTCTCGGCAGCCCCAGTCTTTACCGTTTCGCTGCTGAACATTCCGAGATGTTGGCTGCGCAGGGCTGCATCTGGGACGAAGGCTACCAGGATACAAAAGGACGACCGGTAATTAGTCTTGGTTTCAAGGGCATAACCTTTCTGGAATTAAGAGCGCACGGCGCGCGCACTGACTTGCATTCAAAGTGGGGCGCTATTGTCCCCAATCCCGCCTGGCGCCTGGTACAGGCGTTGGCAACTATTACCTCGCCCAAGGGAGTAATCACAATTGACGGCTTTTCCTCGTGTGTCGCGCCAATTAATGAAGAAGATTCCGAGGCTCTCAAAGCAATTGAGCTTGACGAAGTAGGATTGAAGCGTGAATTCCGCATCGCGGGGTGGGTGCGTTCCCTGAAGGGTGCCGCACTCGTTAAGGAACACATTTTTGGTCCGACCTGTACCATCTGTGGCATTCAAACAGGACATACCGAAGCAGGCGTAAAGACAGTGCTGCCCAGCAGCGCGGTAGCCCGTCTCGATTTTCGGCTGGTGCCTGATCTGACCCCGGAAGTTGTGCTGCAACTACTACGCGAACACCTTGACGTGCGTGGTTTCAAAGATATCGAAATAAGCGAACTGGGCAGCGCGCCACTGGCGAAGTCATCGAGAAGTTCCTCGGTGGCCAATGCAGTGATCGGAGCAGCTGCGGAAGTTTATGGCGTGGCGCCGTTAGTCTATCCGATGGAGCCTTCAAGCGGCCCGGTCGGCGCCGTGTGCGGCGCTTCATGTCCGCCCACACCGCTTGCATCATTCGGTCTCAGTTATGCCGGCTCAAATCCACACGGGCCCGATGAGAATATTCGTGTCGACGATTTTTTGCAGAGCATCAAGTTTATCGGGCGTGTGATTCATAAACTGGGAGAGGCTAAGGGCAAGACAAGCGGGATAACAAAAAGAGCGGCGGCAAGCCCGCCTTCCTGACCTGAGAGGCTGCGTTGCGGCATTGATAGCTTCGCGCATTGAGAGTCTTTCGGTCGGCAGAGTGTGGATTCAACATTAATCAGCTCGGAAGGCGGGCCTCCCCCCGCTGCTTCTCTTAGCGGCTATTGGGCAAGCGAAATCATCAGGAGAATGAAGGCTTGGCGAAAAAAGCTAGTGCAGGACAAGAGGTTGAGAAATTACGGGAAGAGATTCGGCGTCACGAGGAACTCTATTACGTTCTCGACAACCCCGAAATTTCAGATGCGGATTACGATGCGCTGCTCACCAAACTTCAGCAGCTCGAACAACAACACCCGGAGCTTGTAACCCCTGATAGTCCTACCCAGCGCGTTGGCGGCCGGCCGGCTGAGGGTTTTCTCAAAGTCGTCCATAGCCGCCCAATGCTCTCGCTCGACAACAGCTACAACATCGAAGAGTTACGGGCCTTCGACGTTCGGTGTCAGCGGCTGGCTGAAGGCAGAAAGCTCGAGTATGTGGCCGAGCTGAAAATTGACGGGCTCTCGTTGGCGCTCCACTATGAGAACCAACTGCTGCTGCGGGGCGTCACACGCGGTGATGGCCGTACCGGTGAAGACGTAACTCAGAACGCGCGAACGATTCGGAGCATCCCTCTCAAGTTGCGCACCGAAACCACTTCCACAACTAAATCCAAAGCGCAGAGCTCAAATCCGCAAACTAAGATTTCGAATCTGGAAGTGCGCGGCGAAGTTTTTATTCCTCGAAAGGTGTTTGAGCGAATCAATTCCGAACGCGAGGCATTGGGTGAGCCCCGCTTCGCGAATCCGCGAAACGCCGCGGCCGGAACCATCAGGCAGCTGGACCCTAAGATTACGGCCAACCGCAAGCTGGAGATGTTTGCCTACGATTTGCTGGCAGGTGAGCGGAAGCCCTTTGCCACGCACTGGCAAGCGCTTGATTGGTTGGAAACAGTCGGCTTCAAAGTCAGCGCCGAGCGCAGGATTTGCAGTTCGATCGAAGAAGTCATTGAATTCGCAGGCCGAATCGAAGCCCAACGCGACAGTCTGGATTATGAGATCGACGGCCTGGTCGTGAAAGTAAATTCCACCGCGCTTCAGGACGAATTCGGCACCACTAATAAGGCGCCGCGTTGGGCCATCGCTTATAAGTACGCTGCACGACAAGCTGAGACAAGGGTGCTTTCAATCGTAGTGCAAGTGGGACGCACCGGGGCGTTGACACCGGTCGCTAATCTCGAGCCCGTGAATTTGGCGGGGACAACGGTTGCCCGCGCCACTTTGCACAATCCGGACGAGGTCAAGCGTTTGGGGATTCGCATCGGTGATTGGGTGCTGATTGAAAAGGGCGGCGACGTCATTCCCAAGGTACTCAAAGTTATCGAATCGAAACGCACGGGAGAAGAGAAGGCGTTTCGGATGCCGAAGCAGTGCCCAGTTTGTGGCGGCGAAATCTCCCGGCCCGAAGGCGAAGTTGTCTCGCGTTGCGTGGCTGCCGATTGTCCCGCTCAATTAATGGGGCGACTGTTGCACTTTGCTTCGCGGCGGGCGATGCGCATCGAAGGCCTTGGCGAAGCGCTGGTCGATCAACTGGTGGCCAGTGGCAGAGTCCGTGACGCCGGCGACCTTTACTATTTGACGCTCGACGATATCGCCGGTCTTGAGCGCATGGCAAAAAAATCCGCCTCAAATCTGGTGGCCCAAATTGAAGCAAGTAAGAAGCGCGAACTTTCGAACTTGATCTATGCACTGGGACTGCGTCACGTGGGAGACCGAACGGCGTCAACGTTGGCCCGGCAGTTTGGCTCCCTCGAGGCATTGAGCAATGCGACAGTCGAGGAACTTGATGATGTGCCGGAAATAGGTCTCACTGTCGCGCAGAGCGTACGCGATTGGTTTGACGATCCCGGTAATATTGAACTATGTAAACGTTTGGAAGCGGTCGGGTTAACCACGACAATTGAGCAGAGTGCGCCAACTGATGACACACTCGCCGGCAAACTGTTCGTCCTAACCGGAACTTTGGCTGGGTATACTCGCGACGAAGCCCGGGCGGCGATCGAAGCTCGTGGTGGCCGTGTCACTTCCTCAGTTAGCAAGAAGACTGACTACGTTGTGGCGGGTGAGGAAGCTGGTTCTAAACTGGATAAGGCACAGGCGCTCGGCGTTACCGTGATTGATGAAAGAGCTTTCAAGAAGCTGCTTGGGTGAGTGCGGTAGAGCCGCGTCTGCCAGCTAAAATTGGTAGTATCTATGTGAAGCAATGATATCTAAGTTTATTTGACCCGGGAGATCGTATGGCTAATACGCAAAACAAAGACGCGCAAAGCGAAGCGCAGAAACTCGAGTTGCTCTACACGCTTTTCTGCGATGACGTTCGTCTGGAAGTCGGCAATAAGCTTTCCTTCATGGGAGTCTTTCAAAACATCATGGTGCAGCAGATGCCCGTGTCTCTAATAAAGTTTGCGGTCGTCAATCACTGGCGCGGCGAAGGCACTCATCTTTCCGAGGTTAGAATTCTGACGCCGGATCGCCAGCATCACATTGTTTCCTCGCAGCCTACTAGTCTGGAGATCGCGCCTGGGGGATTTGCGGACAATATTAGTTTTTTTGTTAATGTAACTTTCCCGGCTGCCGGCCAGTATTGGGTGCAAACACTGGTCGACTCCAGTTTGTTTGATGAGCAGCAGCTGACGGTGTCTGACGGACGCGAGGCACTTGCAGACACGTCATCGCAGGCAGTTAATTAGACAAAATCAAACCGGTGAGCCGCGACCCGGTTCCTCCCACACGCCCGACTCAACCTGTTCGTTTCCAGGCTGTCTAATGAAGTATGACAGACCTGGTCGTCTGTTCTGACTTTGTCGCGCTGTCGGTACTGACAACTAGTACTGAATACCGTAGAGCTTGATCTTCGAGTTAAGAGTTGTCGGCTTGATCTTCAATAACTGCGCCGCGCGCGCTTGATGTCCACCGGTCTGGTCGAGTGCGAGCCTGATTAGTTCAGTCTCAAAGCGCTGGACTTCACCATAGAAATCAACACCCTCGGAAAAGTTCATGGCCTGCCAGCGATTGGACTCCTCGGCAAACGCCTTGTCTCGAGCGAGCGTTTCCGTCTCTCGCAGCAGCGAATCAGCGAGCTCACGAAGATGTTGCACGCGGTTGCGTTCGGGACGTCGAGCTATCCTTAATTGAAGATGAGTCGCGGCTGCGTGTGATTCGTGCGCCGCGAGATCGCGATGCTCTCCAATCGGGTCGATGCCCGATTGAACGGAGCTCACTCGTTCAGTCCTCATTTTGGAACCCCCTTTGTACCTTCCGCCGG
>DATLBQ010000086.1:0-9826 GCA_035526805.1 Pyrinomonadaceae bacterium | reverse complement strand
ATGTTGCGCACCTGGCCGGTGAGGTTGCTGGCCATTGAATTCACGTTGTCAGTCAGGTCTTTCCAGGTTCCGGCTACACCCCGGACATCCGCCTGACCGCCAAGTTTTCCTTCGGTACCTACTTCGCGCGCCACGCGCGTCACTTCCGAGGCGACTGAGTTCAACTGATCCACCATAGTGTTGATGGTGTTTTTGAGTTCGAGGATTTCACCCTTAACGTCGACCGTAATCTTCTTGGAAAGATCGCCGTTGGCTACGGCCGTTGTAACTTCGGCGATGTTGCGTACCTGGCCGGTAAGATTGCCGGCCATGAAATTGACGTTGTCAGTCAGGTCTTTCCAGGTTCCGGCCACACCCATCACCTGCGCCTGACCACCGAGCCGTCCTTCCGTGCCTACTTCACGCGCCACACGCGTCACTTCCGAGGCAAACGAACTGAGCTGATCCACCATGGTGTTAATGGTGTTCTTCAATTCCAGAATCTCGCCCTTCACATCCACTGTAATCTTCTTGGACAAATCGCCGTTCGCCACAGCGGTGGTCACCTCAGCGATGTTTCGCACTTGTCCGGTTAAATTGCCGGCCATTGAGTTCACGCTATCAGTCAAATCTTTCCAGGTGCCGGCAACGCCGCGTACATCGGCCTGGCCGCCCAGCTCGCCTTCCGTTCCCACTTCGCGCGCCACACGCGTAACTTCCGACGCGAAGCCGTTGAGTTGATCCACCATGGTGTTGATGGTGTTCTTGAGTTCGAGAATCTCGCCCCTGACGTCGACCGTGATCTTCTTGGAGAGGTCGCCGTTGGCGACGGCCGTGGTCACGTCCGCAATATTGCGCACCTGTCCGGTTAAGTTGCCGGCCATCAAGTTCACGCTGTCAGTCAGGTCCTTCCAGGTTCCCGCAACGCCCTTCACTTCGGCTTGTCCGCCGAGTTTTCCTTCCGAACCCACTTCGCGGGCCACACGCGTAACTTCAGAGGCGAAGCCGTTCAGTTGGTCCACCATCGTATTGATCGTGTCTTTGAGTTCGAGAATTTCGCCCTTGACATCGACTGTAATTTTCTTGGAAAGATCGCCGTTGGCCACTGCCGTGGTTACCTCGGCGATGTTGCGTACCTGGCCGGTAAGATTGCCGGCCATGAAGTTCACGTTGTCAGTCAGGTCTTTCCAGGTGCCGGCAACGCCGATAACCCGTGCCTGACCGCCGAGCTTTCCTTCAGTACCTACTTCGCGCGCCACACGCGTAACTTCCGAGGCAAACGAGTTCAATTGATCGACCATGGTGTTGATGGTGTTCTTGAGTTCGAGAATCTCACCTTTAACGTCTACCGTGATTTTCTTGGAAAGGTCGCCGTTAGCCACGGCCGTGGTTACGTCAGCAATGTTGCGCACCTGGCCGGTGAGGTTGCTGGCCATCGAGTTCACGTTGTCAGTCAGGTCTTTCCAGGTTCCGGCGACGCCCCGGACATCCGCCTGACCGCCAAGTTTTCCTTCCGTACCTACTTCGCGCGCCACGCGCGTCACTTCCGAGGCAAACGAGTTCAACTGATCGACCATGGTGTTAATGGTGTTCTTAAGTTCGAGAATCTCACCCTTAACGTCGACCGTGATCTTCTTGGAAAGATCGCCGTTGGCTACAGCCGTTGTAACTTCGGCGATGTTGCGCACCTGACTGGTTAGGTTACTGGCCATCGAGTTAACGCTGTCGGTCAAATCTTTCCAGGTGCCGGCCACACCTTTAACTTTCGCTTCACCGCCGAGTTTGCCTTCCGTGCCTACTTCACGCGCCACACGCGTCACTTCCGAGGCGAACGAGCTAAGCTGATCGACCATGGAGTTCACGATCTTTACAGTGCGCAGGAACTCGCCCTTCAACGGTCGCTCGTCAACCTGAAGCGTCATGCGTTCCGCAAGATCGCCGTTCGCGACCGCGCCGATCACGCGCGCCATTTCGCTGGTCGGACGGGCCATGTCGTCGATCAGCAGGTTTGTGGAATCGACTAAACGCAGCCAGGAACCGGAAGCTGCCGGCACAGCCGCGCGATGATTTATCTTTCCTTCCTTGCCGACAACTCGGCTGACCCGCTCCACCTCCTTCGTCGTCTTATCACTCAACTCAATGATGTCGTTGAGCGTATCTGCGATTTTGCCGGCTTCGCCGGTCCACTCACCCGGTAGGCGCACAGAAAAATCGCCTTTCTTAAACGCGACGAGCGTCTTCAGCAGTAACTTGGTATTCAAGGAATCTGTTGTCAGGGTTTGAGTTCGCATGGGTTCCTTCCCGAGTTAGAGAATCTGGAGAGAGTAAAACAAGCAGTCGCGAGCGCGGTCAGGCAAGAGCGGCGACCAGGATGGACGCGCTCAACACAATCCTCCGGACTGTGCGGGTTATGGACCAGGGGGAATTGGGGGAATGCAATAGCGATTCAGCGCCACTGCTATTGGTATTTATACCTAAGCTAGCAAGGAAATGTAAACCCTTTAAACTGGATAGTCTCTTAATGTCAGAAAACGCAAGCTCAGCGAAATATTACAGCTATGTTTCGAACGCTTTCGTGTGGTTTCGTGGTTCATTTTTGTTTGGAGAAAAAGGACACGAAATCAAATTAAGACACCACCCGAACCTGCCTTCTGATGCAGTTCCAGGCTAACAGTTCAAAGTTCAGCCTTTAGGCTGCGAGTTTTGGCTCACAACCGAAAACGCAAGCGAAAGCTTGAACTCAAAGCCCGAAACCGGGTTTCCCAGAAGACATGAGGCGCCCAAATGTTTCCATTCGAAGGCGCCTTTGTCCTCTGCTTTCCGGGTTTCAAAACCTTACCCCAGCAACCCACCGGCCTTCGAAGCCATGTCGCCGAGGGTACCGCCGATGCCGCCACCTTCCCCAGACATCGCGTTATCGATTTGCCCTGCGATTGGAGCCGGCAATCGACCCTTAACAAAATCCAGAACCGTGTTAACAGCCGAGCGGGCCTGCTCCTCTGAAATACCCGCCTTTGCGGTAACTTGCTTTATGAGTTCATCCATATTCTTCTCCTTGTTTTGTAGCCCTCCTTAGGGCCGATCGTTTATTGCCATGCGGGGGTTGTTTGTCCTTGCGGGTCATGCCAATAGGGAGCCCACGCAAGACTTAGAAGATTGATAGTGATGTTAGCTTTCGTTGGTTTGACCAGAGTCGTCTCAAGAGTTTCTGTTTGCGGGTCTGACGCTTCGATCGCGGTTGTTTCCTCCCTAAACTGCGCGTCGAGTTCCGCCAGTTGCGCATCCAGCGCTGCAACCGTTTCCTCTGCCCGACCCACATCCTGAGATTCTTTAATAGAACGGCCAACACCGCGTGCCGCGGAAGTTGCTCGACCCAGCGATGACATGCTCACCGCCTTTCGGCCCATGAAAGAAGAAAGCAGAGTGGCCCCGAAGGAAATAGCGGTCTGCATCTTCTGACCCCTTGCTTGCTCCACTTCGCGTTCGACAGCCTGTGCCGCGCGCCGCTTCTTCTCCTCAAGGGCAGCGATCTTAGGCGCATATTTTTGACGCAATCGTTCAGCGGCTTCATCACGCCGTTCGCGTGCCGCCTGTTGCAGCCGGATACGAAAATCGCGTTCCGACTCGTCGGGGGTCGACGTCTGGTCCAGGCTGGGACTCTTTAACAGCCCGATCTTCTGGCTTCTATAAAGCCAACCAGCCATGTCTTTCTGCCACTTGTCGTAGCTTTTGGCTTTGCTCGCGGCGCTGGGCAGCTCGCTGAACTGTGCCCCTTCTTCAGGTGACTGCTCCAAATCTTCAATTGCTAATTCGATGGCGGTCGAGTTCTCCCAGTCTACTGCCACTACGCCGTCGGAGACAGGGGCCAACATCGTCACCTCGCGGGTGACGTCGATCTTCTTATCATGAAAACGGATTTGCGCTGCACCCAGGACCGCTGGGTGATAAACGAGGCTCGCGGTATCAGGTGCTGTAGCACGGACAGGGAGGAAATACTGCGAAATCTCAGGCGGTAAGACCCGTTGACGATTTTTGCTTGAGGCGGCGGGCGTCGCGGCAGGAGGTTCAGTTTGTACGCGTGCTTCGGTCGCTGCGGTTGGCGCGCCTGCAACTCCTGGCTCCTGCGCCTTAATCGGATCCATTAGGGATTTGATTTGCTTGCGAGTCAGCGGTCCGCGCAAGTAAGACATGGCCCACCGCGTCTCGAAAACCTCGGGACCATCTTCGTGAACATTATTTAGCAGGAATATTCTGTTGTGGAGTCCCGCCAGCGTCTGCTCCATCTGTTGGCGGTCAAACTTCATTCCCGTTCCTCCGGCAATTCCTTCCAAACCCTCCAACACGCGGGCCTTGTCCCGCTCTGTTTGCAAACGTCCTATAAACCAGGTGCCGGCATTGGACAGACCTTTGTAGTCGAGGTCCACAGGGTTTTGGGTCGCTAATACAACGCCCAGACCGAATGCGCGGCCCTGCTTGAGCATTGTTAATAGCGGTAACTTTGACGGCGGGTTCGCAACGGGTGGGAAGTAACCAAAGATTTCATCCATGTAGAGAATGGCGCGCAAACTCGTCGTGCCGGACTGTGTTCTCATCCAGCCCAGAATTTGGTTCAGGAGTATAGAAACAAAGAACATCCGTTCGGCATCGCTTAGATGGGCAATCGAAAAAACGGCTACCCTGGGCTTGCCTTCGGGCGTGTGCAAAATTTGTTGAATATCGAGAGGTGCGCCTTCCAGCCAACTGCTGAAGCCAGGAGCGGCTAGCAGGTTATTGAACGACATAGCGAGCTCAAATCGATCGGAAGGAGGGAAGACCGAATCGAGATCCATTACGCCAATCCTGGTGATGGGCGGTGACTGGATCTCTTGAATCAGACCGGCGATGTCGAGATCTTTCCCACCGGACCACTGCTTGGTGAGGATGTTGGAAATCAGAATGTGTTCACGGCTCTTAAGCGGATCGGCACTGATTCCTAATAAACCCAGTAAGCTGGTAGTGGTGGTATTCACACGCTCAGCCAACAACTCATCGTCTTCAGTGATTTCTGCAGGAGGAGCGGCAAACGATTTCAGGATTGATACCGGAACGCCGGCATTACTTCCGGGTGTGTAAATGCGGAAGTCAGCGGCGTCGCGCAGACGCTTTATGCGATCACCGCCCTGCCCCCAATCACTCAATCCTTTTTTCCAGCTTTCAGCTTGCTCTGCAGCAAATTCCTCGGGTGATAAATTTTTCTTTAACGCGTCTTCTTCATTAATCCAGGGGAGGAAATCTTCAGCTCTGAGGCCAGGAAACGTCAACAATAGATTGGCGAGATCGCCTTTGGGGTCGATGATGATTGAGGGAATCCCATCGATGGCTGCTTCTTCAAGCAGCGCCAGACATAACCCGGTCTTGCCGCTTCCGGTCATGCCGACGCAAACGGCATGGGTCAACAAATCTTTGGAATCGTAAAGCAGGATGCCGTTTTTAGGTTTCTTTGCACCCAGGTCGTAGGATCGCCCGAGATAAAACGCGCCTAGTTTTTCGAAGTCTTCCATCGTGTTACCTTGCGGCTTTTATTTGATCCAAACTGTCTTAATGTTTACAAACTCGCGGATGCCGAATTCGCTCAGCTCGCGCCCATAACCGGAGTTCTTTATTCCGCCAAAAGGCAAACGCGGATCTGAAGCAACCATGCCGTTCAGGAACACGCAACCGGCTTCCAGTTCGTCAATGAAGCGTTCCTGTTCCGTTGTTTCGTTGGTCCAGGCGGCGGCGCCGAGGCCGAAAGTGGTGGCGTTTGCGAGCTCGATGGCTTCATCGATGTTGTTAACGCGGAAGAGCATTGCAACAGGTCCGAACACTTCCTCGCAGGAGACTGGCGTATCTGTGGGAACACTTACGAGCACTGTTGGTTCGTAGAAATTTCCGGCACTTTCCAATCGTTTTCCACCTGTCAGCACCACCGCCCCTGCGGCGGCTGATCGCTGCACCTGGTCGTCAACGTCGTTCAATATCTGTTCCATCGCCAGCGGTCCGATGTCGATGTTCTCATCCAGCGGATCGCCGACGCGAAGGCCTTTCATCTCCTCAACAAACCGGCGCTCAAACTCGTCGTAGATTTCCCTGGCGACGATGAAACGCTTTGCCGCGATGCACGATTGGCCGTTGTTGATGGTGCGGGCCTTTACAGCCGTAGTCACAGCCTCGTTGAAATTGGCCGAAGGCATGACAATGAAAGGATCACTGCCGCCTAGTTCCAGCACTATTTTCTTTATCTGTTTTCCCGCAACGCTAGCGACACTGCGGCCGGCGCCTTCGCTTCCGGTAAGCGTGGCTGCTGCCACGCGATTGTCTTCGAGAATGCCCTGAACAGCTTCGGAGCTTACCAGCAATGTTTGAAATGCACCGTCCGGAAACCCGGCGCGGCCAAAGATATCTTCAATCGCCAGGGCGCATTGCGGCACGTTTGAGGCATGTTTAAGCAGCCCAACATTGCCGGCCATCAGTGCGGGTGCTGCAAAACGGAAGACCTGCCAGAAAGGAAAATTCCAGGGCATCACGGCTAACACGGCACCGAGCGGCTGAAAACGCACGTAGCTGCTGCTTGCATTTGTTTCGACTACGCTGTCCTCCAGATGGCGGCTCGCGTTTTCAGCGTAGTAGCGACACACCCAGGCGCACTTTTCTGCTTCGCCTACGCCGCCCTTTACTGGTTTACCCATTTCCAGCGCCATCAATCGCGCCAGGTTGTTTTTCTCCGCCTCAAGAATGTCTGCTGCGCGGCCCATCATCGCCGCGCGCTCGGCGAAACTCGTGCGGCGAGAGGTTTGGAATGTATCCGCCGCCCGCTGAAGTTTCTCCTCGATCGCTAATTCGCTTAAGGCGTCGAAGGTCTTGATAGTTTTCCCGGTCGCTGGATTGATCGATGCTATGGGCATAAATCCTCTTGCGAAGTCAGAACTAAAAATGTTCGCTGTAGCTCGATTATAGATGAGTTCGGTGGCAGCCATGTAGTGGTCGGTGCAACTGGTAATCTGGATACACAAGCACGTCGTCCCATTCCGTGCCGCGGCTTCGCCGCCTTCCGTGCGGAAAGGCTCTGCCTTTCCGAAAGCCACAAGCGCTACAATCCGTAATTGAATTGCGAACAAATTCTTGTATGCTGACTGAGTAATGACCCGGAAAACGCGTCTCGACAAGTTTGCCATCGCAGCGGTGCTTCAGGAGATAGCCGCGCTACTCGAGTTGAAGGGTGGCAAGGATCGCTTCAAGGCTCGCGCCTATCAAACCGGCGCTCGAGTGGTCGCAGGCATGGCCGAGGATATTGGCGATGTAGTCCTCGAAAATCGACTGACCTCAATGCGGGGAATCGGCGGCGCCCTGGCTTCACAGATAGAACAGCTTTACCTCACCGGTGAATCCTCGGTGTTGCGCGGACTGAGGAAGGAATTCCCACCGGGCATTATCGAGCTTTCAGGAGTGCCAGGGTTGTCGATCAGTAAAATAAAGGCGCTGCACGACGCTTTGGGTGTCACCTCGATTGCCGAACTGAAAGCAGCGGCCGAGGCCGGCAAGATAAAAGGCATTAAGGGTTTCGGCGCTAAGACAGAAGTGAAACTGCTTGAGACGATTGCCGGACATCGTCAACGCGCGAAAACCGCGGAGCGGCTTCACTTGCACCGCGCACTGCAAACAGCAACTCAGATAGTTAATTATCTTCAGACGGCGCGCGACACCGCGGAGGTCGCGGTTGCCGGCTCGCTGCGGCGTTGTAAGGAAACGGTTGGGACCATTCGCCTGGTTGGAAGGACGAAGCAACCGGCCACATTGGTGGACCACTTCCTCCGTTTCCCAATGATCGTCGAGGTCATAGAGCAGATGGAAGAAGCGTGCACAGTGCGTCTGGCTGAGGGCGCCCGTGTTTCTCTGGTTGCCGCGAGCCCGGCTGAGTTTGCGCTGGCATTATTAACAGAGACGGGATCAAAGGCGCACGTGAACAAGCTCCAGCAGATCGCAAACGGCACGGGCGGAGAGGCGAATCTAAAACGAAACAAGAAAGCGAAACCTGGTAGGCAACCTGCCCGGTCCGCGGCGCGATCTGCCGGACTACAGGATGAGGCAGATATTTATGAGCAACTGGGAATGCCCTATATCCCGCCCGAGTTGCGCGAAGATGAAGGCGAGGTTGAAGCGGCGCTCGAAGGGAAGCTCCCACTCGATCTCGTGACCCTTGAAGATATTCGGGGAATGATTCACTGCCACACGACCTATTCCGATGGCAAGCACTCGATTGAAGAGATGGCGCGCGCCGCTGAAACGATGGGAATGAAGTACATAACCATCACGGATCACTCGCCCACTGCGTTTTATGCGGGCGGGGTTACCCTGGATCAACTGAAACGGCAATGGGCAGAAATCGATGAAGTTCAAGAAAAGGTAAAGGTAAAGATCTTACGTGGCACGGAGTCTGACATTGTCGCGGACGGACGGCTCGATTATCCCGATCAAATCCTGGAACAGTTTGATGTAATTGTTGCCAGCATTCATTCTCGCTACAAGATGGATTCCGCAAAAATGACGAAACGAATCGTCACGGCCATGCGCCAGCCGGTTTTTAAGATTTGGGGGCACGCGTTGGGCCGGTTGATTCAACGGCGGCCGCCTTTCGATTGCGACTTAGAACATATCCTCGACGTTATCGCTGAATCCCGTGCGGCGATTGAGATCAACGGCGATCCCTGGAGGCTCGACATGGAGCCGCGTTGGGTGCGGGAGGCACGCAAACGCAAGATTAAATTTGTTATTTCAGTTGATGCGCATTCAACGGGCGCGCTTAACAATTTGAAATATGGAGTAGCCATGGCGAGGCGAGGCTGGTTAAGAAAAGCCGAAGTTCTGAACACGCTGGGAACGACCGCGTTTCGCAAGGCAGTCCGACCCGCATAGATCTCGCTGGATGCGCAATCAAATGGCTTGTCTATTCTGCGGGATAGTTAAAAAGGAAATTGATGCTTCGATCGTGTTTCAGGATGACATTTCACTAGCCTTTCTGGATCATCGACCACTATTTCCCGGTCATTGCTTGCTTGTTCCCAAACCTCACTTCGGGACCTTAAGCGATCTCCCGTCAGAACTCATCGGGCCGTTTTTTATAAATGTGCAGTTGCTGGCGCACGCTGTTGAGCTGGCGCTGGAAGCGGAGGGCTCTTTTGTGGCGATGAACAATCGCGTGAGTCAGAGTGTTCCTCATCTGCATGTGCATATCGTGCCGCGCCGAAAGAAGGACGGTCTGAAAGGATTTTTCTGGCCACGCCACAAGTACGACGACGCAGCGCATGTTGTCGAAGTGCAGAAGTCGATCAAGGTGGCAATAGCCGCGATTCAAAAACATAACTAACAGGAGAACCCCCATGATTGAACGAAGCGCTACAGTGTTAGTACTGCTTCTTTTGAGCCTGGCAACAGGCCGTCTGGCACAACAACCAACGCAAAAGCCCGTGGAAAAGACAGGGAAAAAGAGCGTTTCCCTCGCCGACATCGCTTGGCTAACGGGCTGCTGGGAGGGACGCCAAGGTGAAGCGGTGATCGAGGAAGTCTGGTCAAAGCCGGGCGGCGCTTCCCTGCTTGGATTTGGTAGGACAGTTAAGGGCGGCCGGACAACTGCCTTTGAATTCATGCAGATTCGGGAAGAAAACGGAAGTTTGACCTATATGCCGCAACCGCACGGAGGAGCGCGCGTTTCCTTCCCGCTCAAGAATTCTGTTGCAGCAAAAATGACCTTCGAAAACAAAGAACACGATTTTCCGCAAAGAGTGACTTACGAGCGAGGAGGTCCGGAATTGCTTATTGCTTGCCATCGAGG
>DATLBQ010000085.1:0-3224 GCA_035526805.1 Pyrinomonadaceae bacterium | reverse complement strand
GCGAGAGCGTAAGCGAGACGTCCGAGACGATTTTGAGTGGTCCGCGCGGAGTTGGATATTCTTTAGAGATGTTATCAACCTTCAGCACAAAACCTCCGAATTAGCCACAGATAGACCGGATACACACTGATCAATACACGGGAAAACGGAGGGATTAAATTGCATTCCTTGACCGCCTGTTCATATCCGTGTGAATCCGTGTTTATCTGTGGCTTGTGTTTACACTCTCATAAGCGGCAAGCGCGCGGTCGGCCATGCGCGCCACGCTGTAATGCTTGCGCACGTTTTCAAAACCATTCTGTCCCAGTCGTTGAGCGAGCGCGGGATCGCGTGCAAGTCGCAGAATTCCGTCAGCCAGGCTGTCAGAATCGTCCGGCTCGACTAGTTCGCCGCCGCCCGTAGTTTCGATAATTTCAGTGAAGCCGCCGCGGCGCGGTTGCACTACTGGAACCCCGCAGGCCATCGCTTCGAGTAGGAACATTCCCTTCGGTTCGTCGTAAGTGGCGGGCACAGAGAGCACGTCGAGTGTTTGCAAGAAAGCGATCTTCTGTTCGCGATCCAGCACCCCTCGATAATGAAACTCATCTCTTAAACCGGCGGTCATCATCTCTTGCTGAATTTCTTTTAAGTAATTCTCGTGTTCCGGAGCCAAATAGCCGGCCGCCTCGAGGCGTGCGTTATCCAAATCTCCACGCGCCCGCAGCCTGCGATAGGCGTCGGCAAGCACATGCAACCCTTTTTCTGGTGCGATTCGAGCGAAGAATCCAACAGTGAAACGCCCCGAGCGCTCGGGATTTTTTTGCGTGTAACCTTGCAAGTTAATACCCAGGGGCACTACGCGAATCTTCTCCGGAGGTATGCCAAGATAATTCGGCATGAACCCAGCGTAGTATTCGCTGACGGCGAGAAACGCATCGACGTGTTTGATGTTTGCGCGGATGAGATCTTTAGATTCGCTGCGATAAGGTTCCTGTAGACCTTCAAGGAACAGGTCTTCACCCTGAAGCGTGCAACAGATCGGACGCCCCAACGCTTTTTTGATGGGACTGGCCAGGCCGAGCAGTAGTGAGTAAGGCAAACTGATAACGTCCGGCAGACCTTCGTGCTTGAGCCAGTCTACTAGTTTAGATATTTCCTTCTGTTGAAAGCCTTCCTCACCCTTCAGCATCGAGACGGTCAGCTCACCCAACATCTTCGGGCTGGTTGAAATTGAACGACGAGCTGCCAGATTCAACATGAGTTTTGAATCCCACAGGCGATCGAGCCATCTGGGTGAGTGACGAAAGAACGGCAGGTGTTGCTCGAGATAAACGCTGATGCCTCCGAAGAAGACTCTGTCGCCGCTGACATTAGGTTCGTCCGTCAGTGTGGGAGTGTAGACGGGCAGCAGGCTTACATCGTGACCGCGTGAAATCAGTTCTGTGGCGAGCGCGTTGTCACGCAAACAACTGCCGCAATACATCTGACCCGCTCCACCGGTGAGATAAAGAATCTTCATTTTGGAGTGCGTTACCTCACAATCCCGCAACCTTCAAGCTCTGAAACGCACGCCGCGCGTAAAGGTGTTCGAACAGGTTGCCCTCGTGCGGCTGGTCCCAACTAATCTGATTTGTTGGCACCGCTCCGAGATTCAAGCGGTCGACATTTGGGGAGGTAACAAGACGGCGACTTAGATCCGCATCGGAAGTGATCGCCGTCACCACCAGGCTCGGCCCAAGCGCTGCCGGAATTTGCTCCGGCGTTACTTTAACAACACTGGCGAAAGGAAACATAAACTCGCGGTTGGCCATTCCATGTTCAGGGCCTTCGCAGACCAGGACGGTCGGCAGAATATAAGAACATCCATCGTGCTCCACCAGCCGGCTGCCTTCTCGATATGACGCCGTGACCTCTCTCGCGCCCGGCTCATTAAGTCCTTGATCAATGAGTTGCGAAATTCGCGAGGCCACGTTTGGATCGACGAACGGCGCAAGTTGGGCCTGCGGATCTTCGGCCGGGCGTGGAACAATCTTCGCCAACTGTTCGGCCAACGCTTCGCCGATTTCTTCCGCATGATCGGTGACCCAGATGCCTGACGCGTTGATACACGAACGTCCGCCATTATCGGCAATCGAGCGAACCATAACCTCGAGATAGTTCTGCCAGTCGTCGATGCAATCTTCACCGATTACGATTTTGCTAAAGCCCGGACCGTGAATTTCAACGCGCGGATCGTTAGTCCAGAGACTGCTGGTGCTGGCATCGCCGAAAACTATACTTCGTTGACAATGTCTGAGAATCTCACCGCTGCCGGCGTGGTCAGTGGGATAAAAACTGAAAACTTCGCGCGGCGCTCCGGCCCGAATGAACGACTGAATGATCCGGTAAGGACTCCAGGGCTCGGCGCTGCCGGGCTTGAGTACCAGGGGAATCTTCAACGGAAGAGAGGGAATCCAGAGTGAATGAACGCCAGGAGAGTTGTTGGGCAGCACTACGCCGAGCGACTCAGCGCGCGGATAGAAGCTTAGGGAGATTCCCTCAATCTCACCAAAGCCGCGATCGAGGATTTCCCAATCAATATTCCTCGTAAGTCCGTTGATCACATTAGCGGCTTCCGAGAGCACGCCATGAATCTTCGCCATATTCCGGCGCGCCAGCACATGAGGCATTCCAGTCGTTGCTGAAATCTGCCGCACATAATCCTCGGGTGTTTGTGTGGCGTCACCGAGCGGGAGGGAGTCGTTAAGAAAATGGTCGGCAGCTCGTGCGCAGATTTCTATGAGTTCGGCCGTCGAAAATGCGGCCAGCTTTTCACGACTCGTTTTCTGGTCACGCAAATCACGCCGGATCAAACCACTATTGGCCTGACTGATTTCCACGAACAACTCGCGCGTTTGATGATGCGCGACGCGCGCGACATCGAGACTCTTATAAGGTTCGCCTTTGCGAAGAATTGGGATATGAAGCATAAGAAATTTCGGACTTCGAATGTCAAATTGCGAATTTCGCTTAAGATTCAAGCAACGGAGTCTCAAGGTCGGGAAGGGCGGCTTGCCCCCGCTCAGGCTTTGAAAGCCATTCAAAACAGCGGGGGCAAGCCCACGTTCTGTATAGACCGGAGACATGGTGAACAGGTGATCGGGGACATGGTGAACACATTTTAGCTCAATTTGTTAGCACAAAGATCGAGGGTGCCGAGCTTGTGCTGACAGAAGTAGACAGCAAAGAGACCATCGGTGTTGGTT
>DATLBQ010000084.1:0-12271 GCA_035526805.1 Pyrinomonadaceae bacterium | reverse complement strand
ATTCTCGCCAAAGTCTTTCGAGATCATAAAAGGCTCGCGCCTGCTCATTGAAGATGTGCATTACAAAATCGCCGTAATCCAACAGGATCCATTCAGCGGTCTTGTAGCCTTCAACGCGGTTCACGCGCGTTCCGGCCTTCTTGAGCGTTTCCACTACTTCGTCGGAAATCGCCTGAACTTGTCGTTCGTTGGTGCCACTGGCTATCACAAAGTAGTCAGTGAAGCTCGCAATCTCGCGCAAGTCGAGCACGACAATGTTGATTGCTTTCTTTTCCGCGGCGGCAGCGAGAGCCATCAGAATTGGGTCGTCGAGTTTCGCCGGCTCCCTCTCTTTGGGCACGCTCTGGAGATGCAAGTTCCCGCTGGTTGTAGGGCTTAGTGATTGTTCCTTGATACTTGAATTATTCTTCATGCCTGTTTCGGTATAACTGATACTTCCTTATGTATTCCGCTACCTCCATTGGAACTAAGCTAGTCAACTCGTCGCTGGCATTTTCCGCTGCCCGCCTGATTTCTGTGGCTGAGACGTCGACCATTACTGCATCAGTCACAAATATTTTCTGCACACCCTGCTCAATTACGCTGGGGTGTTCACCGGCTACCGACTCACGGAAATCAATAACTTTTCCTGCCGTCTCCGCACCGACGTGCTCACTCCTAATATCGTATCCGGGCCGGGTTACGACGATTAGGTTAGTGAGCGTCAACAGCCGCCGCCATTCATACCAGGTCGTAATCTCAGCCCAGGAGTCGGCCCCCATAACGAAGAACAGATCGCCTGCGTCTCCGAAACGCGAGCGAAACCAGGAGAGCGTGTCAACTGTGTATTGTCTGCCCGGACCATCCAGCTCGAAAGTGGAAATAGAAAGCCGCGGTTCCGCGTTGGTCGCCAACGCCAACATCGCATAGCGGTGCAATGCCGGCGAAACTTCACGATCGAATTTATGCGGCGCCACTCTCGCCGGCACAAATAGAAATTGATCAATCTCAAATAACTGTGTAACTCGCCTGGCGATTTCCATGTGGCCCAAGTGGACCGGATCAAACGTGCCACCGTAAATCGCAATACGCTTCCGCTGTTCCATGGTAGGACAGGCATTCCTGTCTGTCGTCAGGTATTGGCTCAGGAAATCCAATAACAATCGAATTTTCGATTTCTCATTTCAGATATTTCATTTGTCGGCAACAGACGGCCTAACTCGCCCGCGTCATGTTTTAAAATAAAAATGGCCATTGAAAAATGATAAATGGGAAATCTATTTTTCTTCGCACGATACGCTAGCTCTGTCCATGGGACAGACAGAGCTGTCTGTCCTACTAAATCGCCAGTTCAATTACGCCGTCCTGGGCCGTCGCTTCCTTGAGCTCATCAAGTCGCAGGGCAATTGCCGCAACCAGTTCCTTCGTGCCCTTGTTCGTAACGGACGAGATCTCGTAAAACGGCAAGCCATCGGCAACCGCCTGGCGCCGCAAATTTTCCAGCCGCTCCGGTTCATCGAGCGCGTCGATCTTAGTGGCTACAACGATCTGGGGGCGGTTCGCCAATTCTGCGTTGTAAGCGCGCAATTCGTGATTCACTGTCAGGTAGTCTGCGACGGCATCGCGTCCGGATGCCGAGGAGATATCAACCAAATGCAGCAACAGTTTGGTTCGCTCGATATGACGCAGAAACCGATCACCCAGCCCTGCTCCGGCGTGCGCTCCTTCAATCAAGCCGGGCATGTCCGCGACCACGAACGTGCGGAAATCGCCCAGATCAACAACGCCCAAGTGTGGCTCCAGCGTAGTAAATGGATAGTCGGCAATCTTTGGCCTAGCTGCTGAGATAGTTGAGATAAACGTCGACTTACCCGCGTTCGGAAAACCGACGAGACCGACATCGGCCAGCAGCTTCAGTTCCAACTGCAACTCGAGCTCCTCACCCTCGCTTCCGGCCTGGTGATATCGCGGCGCGCGATTGGTGGATGTGGCGAAATGTGAATTGCCAAAGCCTCCGCGCCCGCCCTTCGCCGCCAGCCAGCGGGCGCCGTCTGCGTTGAGGTCCTGGAGAAGCTCTCCGGTTGTGCTATCAAAGATCTGAGTACCTACCGGCACCCTCACCGCGCGATCCTCACCGTCACGTCCTGAGCAATTCGACCCTTCCCCGTGCCTGCCGCGGTCGGCAATGTGCTCCGGGTTATAACGAAGATGAAGCAGGGTGTTGAGAGATGAATCGGCGACAATCCAAACATCTCCCCCGCGTCCGCCATCGCCGCCCGAGGGACCACCGCGGGGCACAAACTTCTCCCGGCGAAAAGCTGTTACGCCATTGCCCCCATGGCCGCCTTGTACATGAATCTTGACGCGATCAATAAACATATAAATCGAAAGCGACGCCCGCTAAGTCTCTGACTTGGCTCAGGCGTCGCGTGATAGCGTTGTTTCGTTTGCACGTCTATGCTGAAGTCGCCTGCTCCTGTGGATATACGCTGATGAATTTTCCCGTACGACCCTTGTCTTCAAATTTCACTACGCCCGCGATCAGCGCAAACAATGTGTCGTCCTTACCACGGCCGACGTTTTTGCCGGGTTTCCATTTCGTTCCGCGCTGCCGGGCCAGAATGTTGCCGCCGAGGACGCTCTCGCCGCCAAATTTTTTGAGACCCAATCGCTGCGAATTAGAATCGCGACCATTGCGAGATGAGCCGACTCCCTTTTTGTGTGCCATTTGTAAACTCCCAGTGAAGAGTGAAGAGTAAAAAGTGAAAAGTTAGAACACCTTTCCTTCTCTCCTCGAGCTCATCACCTTTCACTTTTCACTTTTCACTGTTAATCGAATCAATTGTCACGGTGGTGTAACCCTGACGATGACCCTGTTTACGTTTGTAATGTTTGCGACGCTTCTTTTTGAAAATCACAATCTTCGCGCCACGACCATGGTCAATGACTGTGGCGGAAACCTTGGCTGCGCCAACTACGGGCGCGGCTGCATCGCCATCACTTCCGCCGGCGGTCAACATCGCGTCCAGCTCGATCGACTTACCGGCTTCGGCGTCGATTGAGGGAATGCGTATCGTGCTGCCTTTTTCCACGACAAACTGCTTGCCGCCTGTTTTTATTACTGCATATGCCATGTCTTTGTCCTCTTAGACGAGCCCCACGGCCATGGAAAAGTCAATTATTATAGGCATCTGCCGCGCAAACGGCAAACGGCCGTGCCGATTCAGCCAAAGCGCCAGGTCAAGCTTCAGCTTTGGCTGTTTTTCCGCTCTTTTGCGCCAGAAAATACTCCATGAAATTTGTGGAGATATCGCCGGCCCGGAACTTCGGATCCTCCATGATTTTCAAGTGCAGCGGAATCGTCGTCTGAATACCCTCAATTACCATCGCCTCCAACGCCCGCTTCATTCGTGCAATCGCCAAATCTCTTGTACGCGCGTGTGTGATCACTTTCGCGATCATCGAGTCATAGAACGGAGGCACCCGGTAGCCTGCATATACATAAGTATCAACCCGCACACCGGGCCCGCCCGGCAAGTTGAATGCAGTAATCAATCCCGGTGAGGGAGCAAAGGTCTCCGGATTTTCCGCATTGATGCGGCACTCGATTGCGTGTCCTACGATCATGAGATCGTCCTGTGTGTATCCCAGGCGCTCGCCTTCCGCAATACGGATCTGATTGCGAACGACGTCGGCGAGCGTAACCATTTCCGTTACCGCATGCTCGACCTGAATACGCGTGTTCATCTCCATGAAGTAGAACTTGTTGTCCTGGTCCAACAGAAACTCAACCGTGCCGGCACTCGCATAACCGAGTTGTTTGCAGGCTTTTACAGCCGCGTCGCCCATTTGCTTGCGCAACTCTGGCGAAAGAACCGGCGAAGGCGCCTCTTCCAAAAGCTTTTGATGGCGACGCTGTATAGAACACTCGCGTTCGCCGAGATGAATGCAGTCGCCATACTCGTCAGCCAGAACCTGAATCTCGATGTGACGCGGATTCTGTACATATCGCTCGATGTAGACGCTGCCGTCCTTGAATGCCGCCGCCGCTTCAGTTGATGCAGTTTCTAAAGCCTTGCCCAGCTCGTCTTCAGCGTGAACGATCCGCATACCGCGACCTCCGCCTCCCGCCGATGCTTTCACGATCACAGGAAATCCGATTTCGCGCGCGAGTCTTAACCCTTCGCTTTCCGAAGTGACGGGTTCGGGACTACCTGGAAGCACCGGCAAGCCAGCTTCAGCCATCGCTCTGCGGGCTTCTACCTTGTCGCCCATCAAACGAATGATATTTGATGGTGGTCCGATGAACTTGATATTGCAGGCAGCACAAATTTCGGCAAAGTAAGACGACTCGGCGAGGAAACCGTAACCCGGATGAATAGCGTCCACGTTGAAAATCTCGGCGGTGCTAATGATGGCGGGAATATTCAGGTAGCTTTGGGCAGAAGGCGCCGGACCAATGCAGGCAGCCTCGTCAGCAAACCGCACATGGAGTGAATCACGATCGACGTCGCTGTGAACGGCAACCGTGCGAATGCCCATCTCTTTGCAAGTCCAGATGATGCGACACGCAATTTCGCCGCGATTGGCGATCAGTATCTTCTTGAACTTGCGAATCTCCGGTGTCATCTTTTGTCCAAAGTCCAAAGTCCAAAGTCCAAGTCCTTTGTCCCAGGGGGACTTTGGACTTTGGACATTGGACTTTGAACCGCTACTTTTTGATTCCGAACAGCGGCTGGCCATATTCGACCGGCTGACCATTCTCGACGTAAATCTTGGCAACCTCTCCAGCAGTCTCAGCCTGGATTTCATTCATCAACTTCATCGCTTCAATGATACAGACGACAGAATCGGCTTCGACTATGCTGCCTATCTTCACAAAAGCGTCGGCTGTGGGAGAGGCGGCGCGGTAAAAGGTACCCACGATCGGAGAAGGAATAATATAGAGATCCTGATCTTCAGAAGCCTCGGTCTGAGCTTTCGCGCCCGGGTGAGACGGCGCTGAGGTAGTGCGAGCACTGTTTTCAATGACATTGCCGACCGAAACGGTTTGCAACTCGCGAGACGCAGTCGGCGCGCCCGCGGTTCCTTCACTTAGTTCTGCGCCGCGCCGAAATCGTACACGAAAACCTTCGCGTTCGAGTTCGAATTCTGAAAAGTCGTTCTCGCGGATCAGTTGTATCAATTCCCGCAACTCGTCCATGTTCACGGAATTGTCCGCGGCAAGGGATCGAGTTCGCCGGCGTCGACCGCGAACGGGTTCAACGGTGACATCGCCTTCGCTTTCCGCTGTCGGCTCAACTTCTACTTTTTCTACACGAGGATCGCTCATCTTTTATCTGGTCTATTAAAACCGCTGAAGGCGCCCTATCAAAGTGTTCAGCCCCAAAAGACTCGGCCTGGCATTCCGTTGGTCATTTGGGGCATTCCCGGCCGCGTGATTATTACCACTCCGGCGTCAATAAAGGTTTGAATCTAGCTTTCTTCGGTTGCGCCAGATTCCGACTTGCTATTCTCAACTGCGGCGGTCTCGTCGCTACCTTCCACTGTTGCTTCGTTTGTAGCCTGATCAGCCGCCTTAACATCTTTAGTCTTGTCGGAAGTTTTCCCAGCGGCGTCGGCAGTCTTCTTCGCCACACCACCACGGGCGGCGCTGGTCGTGCTCTTTGTTTCGGCTCCCTTTTTCTTTTTTGCACCGGCAGACTTGCGCTTCTTTGCGGCCTCAAGCGCTTCACGCTCGCTCTGGTTATCTACTAATTCGATTATCGCGAGTTCAGCGTTGTCTCCAGCGCGTCGACCAAGTTTGAATATCCTGGTATAACCACCTGGCCTATCCTTGTAGCGTTCCCCGAGCTCGTCAAACAAACGCTTCAACGCCGCCACGCCCGCCGTTCGAGGCAAGCGCACTTGTCCGCGCCTGCCACTCAAGGCAGCAGCCTGCATATTTCCCGCATGAAAGAAGCCGGCTGCCTGGCGCCGCAGGTGCAGCGCGCGTGCCCCCGTATCATCACCTTCAAGGTTATTCGCTTTGCGAGAGAGCGTGATCGCCCGCTCCACGAACGGCCGCAACTCTTTTGCCTTCGGCAACGTCGTGACGATGCGCTCCTCGCGAGAATTGATCAGCGAGACAGCAAGATTGCGAAGCATTGACATGCGATGTTCGCTTGTTCTGCCAAGTTTGCGATGTGCTTTTAGGTGTCGCATGACGTCAAAAGACCCGTAGTATTAATGTTCTGTTCGGTAACGCATGGAGCGTGACAATTGCTTACTGCTCGTCGTCGTTGTCGGGAAAGTCGCTGAGATCGGCGCCGTCGCGACCTCCGGTGCCAGGGATTGGATTTCCCTGTTCGTCAAACTCCATTCCAAAATCCAGGCCCATGCCGTTTAAGATCTCTTTGATCTCGTTCAACGACTTCTTGCCAAAGTTTTTGGTCGCCAACATCTCGCGCTCGCTGCGTTGTACCAGATCGCGGATGGTGCGGATGTCGGCATTCTTGAGGCAGTTGTAGGAGCGTACCGATAATTCCAGTTCATCAACCGAACGATCGAGCTGATCGTTTCGCGGCAGCGGCGGTCGCTCGATTTTTGAATAAGCAAAATCATCTGTGTCTTCTTCAAAGTTAATAAAGATCGACATGTGATCTTTGATCAACTTTGCGGCCAGTCCGATTGAATCCTCGGGTTTAACGGAGCCGTCCGTCCAAACTTCGATCGTGAGTTTGTCAAACTCAGTATTCTGTCCGAGCCGCGCGGCCTCCACCGTGTAGTTTACTTTCTTAACTGGTGTGTGCACCGAATCAATCGGAATATATCCGAGCGAGAGATCCTCATCGAAATTTCTGTCAGCGGAAACGTAGCCGCGGCCGCGCTTGAGACGCATTTCGACTCTGAGCGATCCGCCTTCACTAACCGTCGCGATATGTACCGAAGGGTCGAGGACTTCAACGTCTGCGTCGGCGTCGATGTCCGCCGCTGTAACTTCACCGGCTGCGTCCTTCGAAATCCGTAGAGTCTTGGATTCGTTTCCGTGCAGTTTGAAAGGTACCTGCTTCAAATTCAGAATCACGTCGGTCGCGTCTTCCACGACGCCCTTGATCGAGGAGAACTCGTGCTCAACGCCTTCGATCTTTACAGCGGTAACCGCTGCGCCCTCAATCGACGAAAGTAAAGCTCTCCGCAGCGAATTCCCGACGGTCGTTCCAAACCCGCGCTCGAAAGGCTGCGCGGAGAAGCGGCCATAACGTTCGGTGAGTGTTTCAGAGTCTGCAGCCAGCCGACGCGGCATTTGAAAGCCGGTCCAAAGATTATTTTGATCCATAGCCATAGCGTTTTTGAGTCCCGATTTTAAGAAAAGCTGTTGTCCGCCGGAGCTGCCCATAACTGGCAGCCGGCGGGTCTGCGTATTACTTGCTATAAAGCTCGACGATAAGCTGCTCATTAATTGAGCGATCGATATCTTCGCGCGCGGGTAGACCGCTGATACGCGCCGACATCTCGCCTCCATCCTGCGAAATCCAGGACGGGCGTCCGCGTCCGGAGGCCGTCTGCCACGCGCCTTCGATGTGCGGATTCTTTCGGCTTGCTTCTTTAATACTGATCGCCTCGCCGGCCCTGACTTGATACGACGGAATATCTACTTTTTTTCCATTGACCAGAATGTGGCCGTGGTTAACCAATTGACGGGCCTGGCGGCGAGAGGTTGAAAACCCTGCGCGGTAGACTGCGTTATCCAGGCGGCGCTCGAGCAGAAATAACAGGTTCTCACCTGTGATTCCCTTCATGCGCGCCGCGCGCTCGAAGTAGTTACGAAACTGTCCTTCAAGAATGAAGTAGATGCGCTTTACCTTTTGCTTTTCGCGCAATTGCTGGCCATAACCGACCAGCGCCTTGCCGCGACGCATCGAGTTGCCATGTTGTCCGGGCGGCTGGGTGCCGCGCTTTTCAATCGGACAAGAAGGCTTGTAGCACCTGTCACCTTTGAGAAAAAGCTTTGCGCCCTCGCGGCGGCATAAGCGGCACACCGCATCTCTATACCTAGCCAACTGTTTCTGCCTCCAGTCTAAATTCGACGGAAAAGTTTACAGGCTGCGTATTTGAATCTGAGATCTTAACTCTCAAATTCGACGCTGGCCCTTCATCCTTTAGGTTGATCACTTCAAATCTGCGAGATCTCAAAATTTGAGATCACGCGTTCAAACTAACTTTAAAACTAAACTCTGCGGCGCTTCGGCGGACGACAGCCATTGTGTGGAATGGGAGTCGTGTCGCGAATGGTAACTACCCGAATCCCCGCGTTGGCAATCGCGCGGATCGCAGATTCGCGGCCACCGCCCGGCCCTTTAACTCTCACTTCGCACTGTTGCATGCCTGCCTCGTGCGCTTTTTTGGCGGCCTCGTACGCAGCCTGCTGCGCCGCGAAGGGGGTTCCCTTGCGTGAGCCTCTAAAGCCGCGCGCCCCGGCCGATGACTGCGCGATCAGATTACCCTCCAGATCGGTGATCGAGATCATCGTGTTATTGAAAGAGGCGGCCACGTGCGCAATGCCCATAGGCACGTGTTTCTTCTCTTTCTTACGAAAAACTTTTTTCTTTCCGGTTGCTTTTGCCATTTTGAGATTTCACATTTCAGACTTTTCGATTTCTCAATCAAAAATCGAAAAAGTTTATTTCTTACCGGGCGCCTTTTTCTTTGCGATAGTTGCGCGACGTGGACCTTTACGAGTCCGAGCGTTCGTATGCGTTCGCTGTCCCCGCACGGGCAATGAGCGACGATGCCTGAGTCCGCGATAACATCCGATGTCCATCAATCGCTTGATGTCCATCTGAATGCGCTTGCGCAGGTCGCCTTCAATTTCGCCTTGAGCTTCGAGAATGGCCCTGATGCGACTCAGCTCATCCTCGCTCAAGTCCCTTACCCGAGTATCGAGATTGACTGCGGCCTCAGTAAGAATCGAGCTCGCGCGCGAACGACCGATACCGTAAATGTATGTCAGCCCAACCTCGGCCCGTTTATTCGGTGGAAGATCGACGCCTGCTACACGTGCCATTTTTAGTGAATACTCTCCAGTCAATATTTGAGCCGCGACTTTTTCACTCGCCGGCTCAAATCCAAAATCATTATCCCTGCCGTTGCTTGTGTTTGGGGTTGACGCAAATCACACGCACCACACCCTTGCGGTGTATGACCTTGCACTTGTCGCACATTTTTTTTACTGAAGCACGGACTTTCATTTAATCAACCCTCAAATCTTCTTTTGTAACAACCGCTCTTATTTGTAACGGTAAGTGATTCGTCCGCGATTCAAATCATAGGGCGACAGCTCAACCAGTACTCGATCGCCGGGGAGGATTCGAATGAAGTGCTTACGCATTTTTCCCGAAACGTGGGCCAGCACCTGATGTTGGGTCTCTTCGAGGGCCACGCGAAACATAGCGTTAGGCAGGGTCTCAAGGACCGTAGCCATAACCTCTATCGCTTCTTCCTTCGCCATATCCGCTCAGAACGAATTTTGCCTGTACCGACAAACTGCAAATAGTACCATGCCATAATGGCTTTGCCAAGGCGCGCTCCAGGTGGCGCTTACCGCGCTAGCCTGGGTTTGTCTCAACTACCTCCCGAGGCGTGACCGCGGCGATTCTGGTGAGCACTTCCGGGCCATCTTCCGTGATAGCTATGGTGTGTTCCGCGTGCGCACTGGGCTTGCCATCCAGGGTCACCACCGTCCAGCCATCAGCTAAAACCTTGGTAAAATGGGTGCCCAAATTGATCATCGGCTCTACTGCAAAGACATATCCGGCCTTTATTTTGGGACCCTGTCCCGGCTTTCCATAATTTGGTATCTGCGGGTCTTCGTGCATGCGCCGTCCAATGCCATGCCCGACATACTCACGCACAACCGAGTAGCCACGAGCTTCCGCATGTTGCTGCACGGCGGCGCCAATGTCGCCCAAATGCCTGCCGGGCCTGCATTGCTCAATCGCAAAGTCCAAACATTCTTCGGTAACACGAACCAGCGCCAACCATTCGTCGTTTACCTTGCCCACCGGAACCGTTGTGGCGGTATCGCCGACGAACCCCTCAAGCGTTACTCCACAATCGATGGAAAAAATGTCGCCGTCCTTGAGCCTGTAGTCAGAAGGAAATCCGTGAACCACCTGCTCGTTAACAGATGCACAAATCGAATAAGGAAAACCATGATAGCCCTTGAACGTGGGCAGTCCGCCGGCAGCTCGGATCATCTTCTCAGCCGCTCGGTCTATTTCTAAAGTAGAGATCCCGGGCTCGGCCATTTGCCTCAGCTCCTGGAGAACGAGCCCCGTGAGCTGACCGGCAGCCCGCATTTTTTCGATCTCTTTTTTTGACTTACCAATGATCATGAAGAACATTCACCGGTGAAAAGTGAAGAGTGAAAAGTAAAAACCAAGACTCTGTTCCGACTCTTCTAACTCTTCACTTTTCACTCTTCACTTTTCACTATCCTTTCAATGTCTCGATAGATCACTTCAGGTTCCCTGGTGCCATCCACAACCTGCAGCAAATTCTTTGATTTGTAATAGTCGAGCAGCGGTCGAGTCTGCTCCTCATAAGTTACCAGACGCGCCTCGACGGTGCCGGGATTATCGTCTGCTCGATGATTGAGGTGTGCCTGAGGATGAAAATCGCAAACGTTATCGTGCCGGGGCGGTTTGAAATAGATGTTATAGATTTCACCGCAGACGGGGCAATTGCGACGGCCCACCATCCGCTTTGCTAATGCTTCGCGCGGCATCTGTATCTCAATCGCCTGAATCTTTTTGCCCTGCTCGACCGCGAGTGTTTCAAGCATGGCCGCCTGGGCGGGCGTACGCGGAAAGCCGTCCAGAATATAACCCTCACGGCAATCGTCCTGGCTGGTGCGCTCCTGAACGACGCGGATAGTCACATCGTCAGGGACCAACTGTCCCGCCGCCATCAGCGCCCGTACTTCGGCAGCAAGCGGAGTCTGCGCTTCTTTCAGCGCGCGAAACATATCGCCCGTTGAAATCTGCGGCAGATTAAGGCGTTCATGAAGCAAGCGCGCCTGCGTGCCTTTTCCAGCACCAGGCGCTCCCATCAAAACTATGATTTTCGCCATGCCAGGAAGATGTTGGATGTCAGGCTCGTCTGCCTCGCAAACGTCCCCCACCACCCAGGAAGCCTTCGTAGTTTCGCATTACCAGTTGGGCCTCTATTTGAGCAACCGTGTCCATGGCGACACCGACCAAAATCAAGAGCGAGGTGCCGCCAAAATAGAACTGGTAACCCATGCCGGTGGGTATCCATGACAGACCAGGGGTACTGCTAACAAATTGATCGAGCCAGGTGCCAATTAGCGGCAGTCGGGCTACTTTGAATCCACTCAGCATAAACTGCGGCACAAAAGCTACAAGCGCGAGGTAGACAGCACCCACTACCGTTAGCCGGGTCAGGATACTATTGAGATATTCTGCCGTAGCTCTACCCGGTCGAATACCGGGCATGAAGCCGCCGTGCTTCCGCAGATTGTCAGCAACTTCCTCGACGTTAAAAACAATTGAGACGTAAAAGAAGGTAAAGAAAACAATCAGCGTTAGAAAGATCAGCTCGTAATAAGGGTCGCTCGCATGAAAGGTTTGAAAAAACGTCCAAATCTTTCCCCAGGCGGTATTCATCTTGGCTGGATCGGGGGGGAAAGCCGCGAACAAACTTTGCGGCATTGAAAGCACCGACGACGCGAAGATAACCGGAATGACACCACCCATGTTGATCTTCAGCGGCATAGTGGTTTGTTGGCCGCCGACGAGTTGCCGGCCCACGTGCCGCTTCGCATAGCTGACGGGCACCTTGCGTCGAGCTGCTTCGACAAAAACTATGAAGGCGATGATGGCAACGATTGCCAACAGCAAACCGATAACTCCCAGGGTCTCGAGTGTGTCGCCACTGCGCAGCCGCTGTGCAACTTGAGTTACGCCGCTCGGTAGGCCGATGACGATCCCCGCGAAGATCAATAATGAGATTCCGTTGCCTACGCCGCGGTCAGTAATCTGCTCACCGAGCCACATCACGAAGATTGTGCCGGTGGTCAGGGTAATTACGGTCGTCAAAAGAAATCCCCAGGTTGGGGCGCCGACGCCGTTCACTTGCAGCCAGTGAGCAACAAACGATGTTTGAATGCCGGCCAGGCCCACAGTCAAATACCGAGTCCACTGATTGATCTTCTGCCGCCCCATCTCGCCTTCTTCCTGGAGCTTTTTGAGCGCCGGGTAGACCACGGTCATCAATTGCAAAATGATGG
>DATLBQ010000083.1:0-19700 GCA_035526805.1 Pyrinomonadaceae bacterium | reverse complement strand
CTGTTTGCTGAAAACGAAGAGTCGCTGGACATCGAAGGCTTGAAGCGTGAGTTTAAAGATATTTTTGAATTCAAAGCAGAGAAACACGTTGGCAGTATTGCCTATCTCCTGGTGTTAAATTCCATGATTTTTCGGGTACCGTTATGGCTAAAACGACTCTACTCACCGGCAGTCATGCGTCTGGAAAAAATGCTCGGTGGTTTCCACTCACGATCGTTATCGCTGGCGGTAATCTGTCAGTGGGAGAAGAAGTGAACCCGGCGGATTAACGCGGATGAGACTAATCTGAAAGCGACCTTTATGTCTTCTGTTAATCTGAGCCGCGGTTATCCCCTAAATCTGCGTCAAATCATACCGTTGACAATTGCGTCTTGCCTCTCATCGCAAACTGACAGTTTTCGTCACTTCGTCTCACAACGAAATTCCACACTTGGGCATCTAGTTTGCTAAGGCTCCATCGGACACAGATAAGAATCAGCATTAGGTAATGGAGGGAAGTATGTCAGCAGTATTGGGAAGCTTAGAGCATTATTCAGATGGCGCAGGTAAAGGACTATCTCATATACCTACTTCAGTAGTGCATTGGTTAGGCGATTTATTTGGTTGCCCTCACAAGGAGATGAGCCGTCCTTTTTCGAGACAAGGCGAAACGTATCGTGTCTGTATTAACTGCGGCGCGCGCCGTCAGTTTGACGAGCAGACGTGGATTTCGACCGGTCATCATTACTTCAAGCAGGCACGTACGTCGGATCTGCAGGATATCGACAAAACTGCGCTCCGCTGCATCTAAAAGGCAGTAGACAATAGACAAAACGCCGAGTGAGATAACGAGCCTGTCTATTTTCCCACGGCTACTGCCTATTCGAGTCGATAGTTCGGCGCTTCCTTCGTGATGATTACATCATGCACGTGAGATTCGCGCAGTCCCGCGGAAGTAATGCGAATGAATTTGCTCTTTTCCTGAAAGTCCCTAATCGAGCGACAACCTGTGTAGCCCATGCCGGCGCGCAGGCCGCCGACTAGTTGCGTCGTCATCTCAGCGACCGTTCCTTTATAGGCTACGCGGCCTTCGATACCTTCCGGAACCAACTTCGATTCGCTCTCCGCCATTTCCTGCGCATAACGATCGCGCGAGCCCTGGCGCATCGCCCCGATTGACCCCATACCTCGATAGGTCTTAAACGAACGGCCCTGGAACAGGATGACTTCTCCAGGAGCTTCCTCAGTGCCCGCGAAAAGTGATCCGATCATGACTACGTCGGCGCCGGCAGCTATTGCTTTGGCAACGTCTCCCGAAAACTTCACGCCGCCATCGGAGATTAGCGGCACGCCGCCCGCGCGTGCTGCTTTTACACACGACTGAATTGCGGTGATCTGCGGCACTCCGGCGCCGGTCACTACTCGAGTGGTGCAGATTGAGCCTGGGCCGATCCCCACCTTGATTGCGTCGATGCCGGCATCCATCAACTCCTGCGTTCCCTCGGTGGTGCCGACGTTGCCGGCGATTAAGTCCGTGCCTGGATGTCGCCGCTTGATTTCACGTACCGCTTCGATCACGCGTAACGAGTGGCCGTGCGCGGTATCGATGACCAGACAATCGACGCGCGCGTTTACCAGTTCATCGGCGCGTTCGCGAAAGTCCCCGGTTGCTCCGATGGCGGCAGCCACACGTAAACGTCCCAGATCGTCCTTCGCCGCCGATGGGTACTTGATCGCCTTCTGAATGTCTTTGACAGTGATCAGACCCTTGATGACTTTGTCTTCATCGATGACGAGAAGTTTTTCAATTCGATGCTTCTGCAGCACGGCTTTGGCCTGCTCGAGAGTGGTGCCGACAGGAACAGTTACCAGAGGCTGCTTGGTCATCACTTCCGAAACCGGAATATCGAAGCGCGTTTCAAACCGCAGGTCGCGATTTGTAATGATGCCGACCAGATGACCGTCTTCATCCACCACCGGCACGCCGCTGATGTGAAATCGCTCCATCACTTGAAGCGCCTCGCGCACGGGTTTACTGGGAAGTATGGTGACGGGATCGACGATCATGCCTGACTCTGAACGCTTCACCTTATCTACTTCCTCGGTCTGCCGCTCGATACTCAGGTTCTTATGAATTACGCCAATGCCGCCCTGCTGCGCGAGCGCGATGGCCAGCGCGGCCTCAGTTACCGTATCCATGGCGGAAGAGCAGAGCGGAATTTGCAGTTGGATATTGCGCGTGAACTGCGTAGCGGTATCAGTTTCGTTTGGCAAAACATCGGAGCGGGCCGGCAGCAACAGCACATCATCGAAAGTCAGACCCTCTGGTATATCGGCTGAGATCATACAGCGTTATTAACTCCTTTATAGATCGATATGAATGAAAAGTGCGGGTAGAAACGGAAACTGCCCGCTACGTGATGCGGGCAGTTTTGAAACCGTTGTGTATTAGTGACTCGTCTGTTGCGAGACCTTAGAAAGACGCACGCACGCTTAGGTACTGAGCCGGCAGGCACAAACGCTATCGACGACTTATTGCTGGAACGGTGTGTAATCAGGTTTCCAAAAATCAGAAGCTACACCTGTAGGTGTAGCTGTAGAACTTTCTCGTAAGTTGCGGCATTGCATCGCTGCAATCGTCGCTTGATGATCCAGGGTTGCCGCCCGTCGTTGCGCCCACCGCAGCATACCAAGTGCTGCCGCTGTTAATATTGCCAAAATCACAATTGCCAGCAGCACAGTCAAAAGCGGAGATCGAGTGGCAGGTACGTCAGTGTACACCTTGGAGTGATACGGAGTTGTTACCACGTCTTCCCCTGGATCGCCGGAATCACGCATGTAGCGTGTGTAACCTTCAACCGCCTCTTTCTCGTCATACCCCACGTAGCGAGCGTAGGCTTTGACAAAACTACGGTTGAAAATCCCGCCCGGTAACCGCCCGTAGTTATTGGATTCAATGGCTTCGAGGTAGTGCATCGAGATTCGGGTCTGGTCGGAAATCTCGCGTAGCGGAATGCCACGTCCTTCGCGTGCGAGTCGCAACTGTTCACCGATAGTAGCTGCCATCACCAATTCGCTTCAGCCTTTGCCTAATGCTTCGGTGGAGGTGAGCCTCGTTGGATACCAGTTGAAAGTAGACTGCAACCTAGTTTGCTGGAATCGGAGGCGGTTTAGCCCGCTGTATAGATCACCCTAAATTGTTGGGCCGAATATATATTGCCGTGGTAAACGCTGTCAAACCTTAGATGTGGCTTGCGAATCACCGAGCGCTATTGACTCGCCCCGGTGATTGGTATAGAAATGCCGCGCCTACTCAACCCCCAGCGTAATACGAAGAATCCCCCATCTGGTACGGGAAGCTACACAATGAATTAAATTGAAGGAGGTGACCTAATGAGAAGCATTGTCTTACTCGCCCTATTCACCGCTGCGATGCCCTCACTTGTCTTTGGCCAAACGGATCCGGGCGCACAAACAAAACCAACTCCCGCCGCCAGTCAGCCGAGTGGCGCAGTCGAGCAGACGCTCATCCAGCTGGATCGCGAGCTGATGGACGCCGCCGTGCGCAAAGACAAGGCGGTATTTGAACGAACGGCAACGGACCGCTATGTTTTCGTTAACCCTGGGGGCGGCGTTCAGGAAAGGGCAGCGGCTACAGAGGGCCCCACCCTGGAGTCGATCCAAACGGAGAACGTGATGGTGCGCGTCGCCGGTGATACGGCCGTAGTGACTGGCAAGGCAATGGTGAAGGGTAAGATGGCCAATGGCACAGACATAAACGGGCCCTACACCTATATGCGAGTCTTTGTTAAGCAGAAAGGTCAGTGGCGGCTTGTTGCCATGTCAGTTGTTCGGATCATGCAGCCTCCGCAAACGCCGACTGCGACGCCGAGCCCAACGCCGTAGGATTCATAAGAATCATAACGAGCAACCATTCGGAACTTCGTTGCGAGCGGAGGCGGTTACAGAACCGAGCGCGACAGCGCCGGATACTGGGGTCTAATTTGAGTGGTGCAAGACCACTCAATACTGAAGTTGCATTTAAGATCCGGCGGTACGGCGCTCGGTTCTGTGAATTAGCTGCCTCACTGAATTCAAACAGCCCCCTAGCCAACGGGGTACCTCTCTTGATTCTTCGCGCCCGCGGTGATAGGTTTGCGCCAGCAAATCGAACGTCGACTTTAATTTTTACAACAATAAAAGTGAGGATACATGAGATGCCTTTAGAAGCACTCGGAATGGTCGAGACCAAAGGGTTCGTCGGCGCCGTTGAAGCCGCCGACGCCATGGTCAAAGCGGCGAATGTTCAACTCCTGGGCAAAGAGTATATCGGCGCTGGTTACGTCACGATCTTTGTACGCGGAGACGTCGGTGCTGTTAAGGCGGCCACCGACGCCGGGGCAGCAGCGGCGCGAAGGGTCGGCGAGTTGATTAGTGTCCACGTAATTCCGCGGCCACATGCTGAAGTCGAACGCGTGCTGCCGGTTGACGGCCGTACTGGGTTGAGTCCGGATGAGCGTTCGCTCCAGGGCGGGGGTTCGCGTGGGCAGCTGGGAGAAGGAGATCAGGGTCGGTCGCTTCAAGGCACGCGCGAAGGAAGCAAGGAAAAGGCCAGATGATTTCCGATTGCCAATTGCCGAGTGCCGATTGAAAACAAACCGCTGCTTTCTTCAATCGAAAATAGGAAATTGGAAATTGGCAATGAGTCAGGGGGTTCGTCATGTCAGCAGACAAGGACCTTATATCAGTACAGCAGGCACGGGATTTGGTTGATGGCGCTTATAAGGCTCAGGCTGAGATCGTCAAGTTTGACCAGGGGAAGATCGATCGAATTTGCGAAGCAATGTCGCGCGCGGCGCTGCGCGAAGCCGCGCGACTGGGAGCCTTGGCAGTAGAAGAAACCGGCTTCGGCGTCCCCGATGACAAACGCGAGAAGAACCGTTTTGCAGCCGAAGATGTTTGGAACTATTTTCGCGGTCTACGCACGGTCGGCGTCGTCTCAGAATCAAAAGATGTTGTGGAAATCGCCAGCCCGCGCGGGGTTGTTGCCGGCGTCATCCCTTCTACGAATCCCACCTCGACCGCGATCTTCAAAGTTTTAATCGCAATTAAATCGAGAAACGCTATTGTGCTCTCGCCTCATCCATCCGCCGCTCGCTGTATTAATGAAACCGTGCGCGTAATGCGCGAAGCCGCAATCAAGGAAGGTCTGCCCGCTGAGGCCATCGGCTGCATGACAACTGCAACCATCGAAGGTACTGAGGCTTTGATGAAGCACAAGCAGACGGCGGTGATTCTTGCTACCGGCGGTATTGGTCTGGTTCGCGCTGCATATTCTTCGGGCAAGCCGGCGTTTGGAGTCGGACCCGGAAACGTTCCGGTCTTTATCGAGCGAACTGCCGACGTCCCCAAAGCTGTTCAGGATATTTTGACTGGAAAAACTTTCGACAATGGAACTATCTGCGCTTCTGAACAAGCTGTCGTTGTTGATGCCCCCATCGAAAAAACAGTGAGAGAACAATTCAAAGCACAGGGCGCGCACTTTCTTTCGGCAGCTGAAGCTGAACAGTTGGGCAAAGTAGTGGCCACGCCGCAACGTTCGCTTAACCCCGGCGTCGTTGGGAAATCGGTCGAAGTTATCGCCAAGCTCGCAGGGCTAAGTGTTCCCGCGGGCACGCGCTGCCTGATGGCCGATGTGGCAGGCGTGGGACGTGAGTTTCCTCTCTCGATGGAAAAGCTCTCCCCCATTCTCGCGTTCTACATTGCAGACGGTTTATCGCGTGGCGCGGAGCGCAGTTATGAAATTCTGCGCTATGGCGGCATGGGCCACACGGCCGGCGTTCATACTCGCTCGCGCGAAGCTGCCGTTCGTTTCGGCAGCGAGATGCCGGCGTCACGCATTACCGTGAATACGCCGACAACCCACGGAGCTATTGGTTTCTCAACAGCGTTGCCGCCTTCAATGACTCTTGGCTGCGGCTCGTGGGGTGGCAACGTCACCTCAGACAATGTTTCGCCACTTCACTTGCTCGATATCAAACGAGTGGCTTTTGAAGTGCGACCGGTGAAAAGCAAACGACCGGCGGTTGTTGCAAGCATGACCACTGCAGCACCGCCGCCAGCTCCCGCTTATGCGGCGGCAACGGCCACTCCTGTGAACAGGCAAACTCAGCCCGCAGTTGGTACAGGTGCCGGCAAGATCAATCGTGAAGACATCGCCGCGATCGTCGATAAATTCCTTGCGGGACGCCCACCGGAACAACCCGCCGAGGAGACTCGAGAGACGCGACCGCAACGACCGAGTGGGTCAGCCGAAGCTGAGCCTGAAGCTGGCAGCATGTACGCTGGTCCGGGCGCGAGTGGTCGGACCGAAAATGTAGATCGCGCGCCAAATGGGGGGCGATCAGCGTCGGCCGCTTCTACGTCTTCGCGAACGTCTGCGTCCAGCAACGGTGCGAAAACGGTTGATTTCGTGAGTGAAGACGACGTGCGGCAGGCGATTCAAAAAGGCGAGAAGATCTACATTAACGCGAAAACAATTATCACCCCGGCGGCCCGTGACATGGGTGAACCAGCTGAAATCTTTTCGAAAACCAGTAAATAGTAAATGGTGAATAGTAAATAGTTAAGACTTGCTACCGTCATTCGTTTAAGTTGCGAAGAGCCGGCCCACTATTTACGATTTACTATTTTCGATTCACCATTCTTATGTTTTTAGGAAAAGTCGTCGGCACAGTTTGGTCCACCAAGAAGACTCCTGACCTTGAAGGCGTTCGCTTTCTGGTAGTACATCCCTACGATCTGGAAAAAGATCCGACCCGAAACATTGTCATCGTTGCCGATCGTTTAGGCGCCGGTAGCGGCGAGATGGTCATTTGTGCATTTGGCAAAGCCGCGCGCACGGCAATGGGCAATCAGGATATGGCGATCGAAGCTGCGGTCGTCGGTATAGTGGACCGGGTCGACATTACAGATTCAGTCTCAGAGGAAATGCGGGAAGCAGCGGTGAACCTGGCGCGTGATAATGGCAGAAGAGAGTGAAAAGTGAAGGGTCAAAAGTGAAAAGCCAAATTCATCCGTAATGAATAATGAGCGACTAGTTATAAGTATTCGTGTCCGCTCTTTACTTTTCACTTGTCACTTGTCACTCTTCACTATCTTATGGCCAATGAAGATTTGATTTACCGGCTAACGAAGGCCGTCTACGGCCGGCTCGGCCCGGAAGCGGACGACCAAACCGTCGAACAATTGGTTACGGATGTTTACCGCGAAATCGAGACCTCTCTCAATACCGACGGGTCGTCATACTCTTCTTTGCAATCCTTTCCCACGACCGACAATATCGACTCGCGATTACCGGAGGGCTCTGCCGACCGCATGATCATTTCTGTGTTTGGTGTGGATCATCCTGGGATTGTGGCTGGAGTTTCACAGATACTGGCAGAAGCCGGTTGCAGCATCGTGGATATCAATCAGACCGTCGTGCAGGGGAAGTTTGCCATGGTCATCATCGCCAACAGCGCGCGCGCGCGTGAAAGCGCAGCGGAACTGAAGGAGCGGCTGCGACGTGAGGGAGAAAAACTCGGCGTGCGTATCTACGCGCAGCGGGAGGATCTCTTTAACGCGATGCACCGGATTTGAAATTTCGAATTTCGGAATTCGGATTTCGAAATTGAAGATCGTTACATTGAACTTCAAATCAAAAAACACAGCTTCGGGTAAGCAAAATCCGCAGTCCGAAATTCGAAATTCGAAATTCCCACGATGCCTGAACCTGTAATTGCCAGACGCTGCCCTACATGCGGCGCATCAATTCGTCAAGTAGCCCTGTTTTGTCCGCAATGCGGAAATGCGCTGCCGCCGCGCGCGGCCGACCAATCTCAGTCAGCCGCCGCCATTGCGGAAGAAGAGAACCGAAGAGACACGGCCCCCTTGGACAATTCAGCGATACGTTTGCAACCTGATTTCTCTGACACCGTCGCGATTAAGCGAGCTGACGTACAGGACGGACTTACATCCATGTCCGATACTTTGGCGATCGACATGGCGATCGAAAAGCCTAAAGAGCTGGTGATCGATCCCGCTAGCCCGCGCGTGCGCGAAACGGTGGGGGCGAAGGTACAGCGCGCAACCACGATGGCGCGCGGGGTCGAAGGCGATGTAATGCAACGGGTCCAGAAGGTTCGGGAGATCTCCACTGTGGTAATCGATGAAGCCGCATACGATCCGAGTCTGCGTTTTATACTCGTCGCCGCTTTCGTCTTTGGCCTGTTTTTAATTATTGTGGTGTTGAATAAGTTCATAAGTTAAGAAGTCTCGAGTTTCAAGTTTCAAGTTTCAAGTTCGGAACAACGGAAGGTTGATCTCCCAACTACTTGTCTTAATTTGAAACTTGAAACTTGGAACCAGTTTTCATGGAATATTCGCAGGCAGAGATTCTTCAAACCGTCGCCATGACGGAAATGGAGCATCTGGACGTCCGCACGGTGACGTTGGGTCTGAGTCTGCGCGACTGCGCCAGCGAATCACTTTCGCGCACCGCTGAACGCGCCGTGGAAAAAATCCATCGTTTCGCGGATCGGCTGGTGGAAACTGTGGACGCTATTGGCGACGAATTTGGAATACAGGTCGCCAACAAGCGAATTGCGATCACGCCTGTTTCGCTGATCACTGAAAGTGCCGCCGGAGATCCAATTGAGCTGGCGCGCGCGATTGACGAAGCGGCCGCCGCAGTTGGCGTGGACTTTATCGGTGGCTACTCCGCGCTGGTTCATAAAGGCGCCACAGACTCCGAGCGCGAATTTCTCAATTCTATTCCCGAAGCGTTGTCAGTCACGAAACGCTTATGTTCCTCCGTGAATGTAGCCACCACGCGGGCTGGCGTAAACATGGACGCGGTGCGGCAGGTGGGAATCATTATCAAGGAAGCCGCTGAACGAACCAGCAGTGAAAGCGGTATCGCCTGCGCAAAATTTGTCTGCTTTGCCAACTCAGTAGAAGACAATCCCTTCATGGCCGGCGCGTACCACGGTGTGGGCGAATCTGACGCAGTTATTAACGTAGGCGTCTCCGGTCCTGGCGTCGTTCATTACGCGGTAAGACATGCAGACCCCGATCTGCCGGTGCAGGAGCTGGCTGAAATCATCAAGAAACTTTCCTTCAAGCTTTCGCGCGCCGGCGAGTTGGTGGGAAGGGAAGCCGCGCGCAGGCTGGGAATTCCGTTCGGCATCATTGATTTGTCACTCGCGCCGACGCCCGTACCCGGCGACTCCGTTGCAAACATCATTGAAGCCATGGGCTTTGAACGAGCCGGCACACACGGCACCACCGCCGCGCTTGCGCTACTGACGGACGCGGTGAAGAAGGGGGGAGCGATGGCGAGCGGATCGGTAGGCGGTATGAGTGGCGCCTTCATTCCCGTCTCAGAAGACGCGGGCATGATTGAAGCGGCGCAACTGGGCGCTTTGTCCCTCGACAAACTCGAAGCGTGGACCAGCGTCTGTTCGGTGGGCATCGACATGGTCGCTGTGCCCGGCTCCACCTCTGCAGAGACAATTTCCGCGATCATTGCAGACGAAATGGCAATCGGAGTGATGAATAACAAGACTACCGCCGTACGGATCATTCCCGTTCCCGGACGGAGTGTGGGCGAGTTGGTTGAATTTGGTGGTCTGTTAGGCAGCGCGCCGATTATGGCAGTCAACGCGTTTTCCTCTGCGGGCTTCATCAGGCGCGGCGGACGGATTCCGGCTCCAATTCATTCGCTTCGAAACTGACCGCAAACAACCACCTGCGCGCGGCTCCGCCGCCTGATGTGCGGAAGGGCTGTGCCCTTCCGGGGCCGTTGTTAATAATAAGGCTGCGCCTTCTGAATGGGAGGCGCAGCCTCAAAGGCGTGTGGACCTTACGGAAAGGCTGAGCCTTTCCGCACATCAGGCGGCAAAGCCGCGACTACGAGTGGGAGGGAGAATAATCTGGGGAAGGTTCAAAAACCCTCAGTTCACACTCTGGACAAATGGCACACCAGGGCTTAAGTTTACGCATCCGGTGACAGAAGGAGCGCCTATGGCAGAAGCACTCGGCATGGTTGAATGCATGGGTTTGGTAGCGATGATTGAAGCTGCTGACGCGATGGTCAAAGCTGCAAATGTGCGTCTCGTCGGTTGGGAAAAGATTGATGCTGGGCTGGTAACCGCGATCGTGCGAGGCGACGTTGCTGCTGTTCGTGCTGCTGTCGATGCTGGAGCTGCCGCCGGCAGAAAGGTGGGCCAGGTTGTTGCCACTCACGTGATTCCCCAACTCCATGGCGATGTCGACGAAGGTCTTCCGGTGCTGCAAACGGGTGCAACAACCAGGAAGAAAATTAGCGGTTCTGTTCGCCCGAAGTAAGACGGCAAGCTTTGAAACCCTGCGTTCCCGTTCCATCCAAAAGACTTCAAACTAAAAGACTAGAAATAGACGCTCGTGGTCATACAAGGTGAACGTTTTGGAGTGCGCTGGCCTGTCAGCGCTTTGGTACAGGGCGGCTTGGCGCCCTGCGCGTTCCGTAAATTTCAGCCAACCATTGGCCGCGACAGGTCGCGACCGACTCAAAGCGCTGATATGTCGGCGCACTCCAAAACAATCAGCCCTCGGCGTTACTTCCTGTCATGAAACAGAGACGATTAGTAATCAAGTTCGTGGTGCCCGTTATCTCGGTACTGATCACTTTGCTGACTTTGGAAATCGCCTTGCGTGGATATCACGCAGCCAAGCGTCCCGCTGCAGCAAATGTTAATCAGGTCGCGCCCGTGCCTTTACACGTCGTGACTGACGCACCATATCTCTATGGTCTTAATCCCTCGCATCCCGACATTAGCTCACAAGGCACACGTGACGATGAAGTGGCCATTCCAAAACCCAGGGGCACCTTCAGAGTGCTCGTCCTCGGAGACTCCATTGCCTACGGCAGCGAGCTAGCGAAGGATAAAACGTTTCCTAATCGCCTGGAGTCGCTGTTGCGCGAGCATATCGGACCGGCAGAGGTGGTTAACGCCGGTGTGTCAGGTTATTCAGCCTACAATGAACTGCAATACTACCTGACGAGAGGCAAAGAATTTCAGCCGGACATTGTCGTCGTAGCTTTCTGCATGAACGATGTAGTTAATCCGCGATTACATTGGGGCGATGCGCCGGGCGTCAGGTTTCCGAATGAGGCAATACCGAATCACGATTACGATGTGAACCACATCATCCCGCTCATACAAAAAAAGCAAAAGAAAGACGCGCAATCAAAAAGTTCGGTGCTTGAACATTCTGCGTTGTACCGCGCTTTGGCGCCGAGGCTCGGCCGCCTGTTTACAAAGGACCTGGATAGCAATGCCAAAATTCCTACCTACATTACAGGCGAAGACACAATCAGCATTGAAGTGCTGGTGGATAAGACAACACCGGAATCGAGATGGCTACGGTCTATTTACGATCGTTTACACGCCGCGGTCCAGGCGAACGGGGCGAAGCTGGTAGTGGTTATATTTCCCTTGGCTTATCAGCTCGAAGATAACTATCCGTTCATGCCTCAAAAACAACTTGTTGAATACTGCCAGGAAAGTTCGATCCTCTGCCTTGATCTGTTGCCGTCGTTCAGGCAGCATCGCAAAGAAGACATCTTTCTGCTGAATAACTCTTCATTTTATGATGTTTGGCACCTGACTGAAGCCGGCCATGACTTGAGCGCCAGAGAGATCGAACGGTTCTTAGCTGACAACATGCTGCTGCCGGCAAAGCGGCGAACAGAGTAGGGTGGTCGCGATTGACCGACTTCTTTGGAGTGCGCTGACCTGTCAGCGCTTTGGTCCAGGGCGGCTTGACGCCCTGCGCGTTCGAAAACTTCAGCGAACCAGGCCGCGACAGGTCGCCACCGACTTAAAGTGCTGACCGGTCAGCGCACGCCAAAATTGCTTGTCGGAAACTAAGATGAGTTTGACTATCTACCTCCTTCGTCATGGACAAACCGCACTCAGCCGCGAGGATGTTTTCTGCGGGTCCGGCCTCGATCCGGAATTGACACCCGAGGGTCTGCAGATGGCCCAGGCTTTCGCGTCGGCTTACCGCCGAACACCCTGGCGCGCAATCTATTCCAGCAATCTGCAGCGCGGCCGTGTGTCGGCTAAGCCGCTCAGCGAAGAATTGGGAATTGAAGTGCAGGTGCGTGCGGAATTAAATGAAATTGCTTACGGCAAATGGGAAGGACAAACGAAAGAGAATGTCGCGCGCGATTATCATGATGATTACATTAGTTGGCTCGCCGATCCCGCCTGGCATGCTCCGACTGAAGGCGAGCTTGCGATAATGGTGGCTACTCGCGGCTTGGGTGTAATCGATGAAATCAAGCAAGAGTTTGACGATGGAAATGTGCTGGTCGTATCTCATAAGGCGACTATAAGAATAATGCTTTGCAGCCTGCTGGGAATCGATGTGGGCCGCTTCCGGTATCGCCTCGCATGTCCAGTAGGCTCGCTTAGCATAGTTGAGTTCTCCTCAGAAGGTCCGCTGTTGCGTTCGCTCGCGGACCGTTCTCACTTAAGCGAGTCGCTGCGAGCTTTGCCCGGAACCTGAGCAAGAAACAAATTCGGCATTACAAAAGATAGTTATTGGAGTGCAAATATGGCGCGAAAGAAAACAAAAAAGCTGAGCCAACTGCTCGAGAACTTCTCGCACAAAGTCACGCAGATCTGCGGAACATCGTCCGCGTTCATAATCGCTCTGCTGGTGGTTGTCTTCTGGTTAATTACCGGGCCGATATTTCGGTTCTCAGACACCTGGCAACTGGTAATCAACACCGGCACCACCATCATTACGTTTCTAATGGTGTTCCTCATTCAGCGCACGCAAAACAAGGACGCGCTCGCCATTCATCTAAAGCTGAACGAGATCGTGGCGGCGCTGGAAGGTGCGAGCAACCGCTTGATCGACGTGGAAGATCTAACTGAAGACGAAATCAAAACTCTTCACAACCATTACCGTCGGCTGGTGCAGATGGCCAAGAAAGACATACAGCTAACGCAGAGTCATTCGGTGGAAGAAGCCGACGCGCGACATAACTTCAAGCACAGTAAGCATAAACATGACAATAAGTAGGATCCTAAGGGATGACTTCAGTTCAACAGGAACAAGAGTCAGAAACGGGACTCATAGCGACCGGTGAAACTCGCGTCTACCGTGGGCTAAATTATCAAACGCCTTCGGCGCAAAGAAATTCAAGGAGGCCCTGATGACACGCGATCGCGTCACAAACGAACGTCTTGCAAAGTTGCTGGACGAGTTAACGTCGCTCACGCGGAGCGGCGAATTACATTGGGAGCGGCAGCTGGGTTCAGCTCACCGGTATGCGAGATGGAAAAACAATCTGCTCATCCTCGGCCCGGCAGAGCCGCTCAGCGAAACGAAGATACCGCGTTATCTTTTCTTAACACCGTTTGATTCGCCTTCATGTATCGAGATTAGCTCGGACGATCCCACACTTGGCCCGGCACTGCTGGAATTGGTTGCGCTCGTCGAACAGATGAGCAAACACGAACCGCCAACTGATCCCTTTGGTCTTACCGACGAAGAATTGAGGCGCTTAACCAGCTAGAATCCACGGCTCGAATGAATTGCGTAACAGGATAGGAGATTCGCCCCATGCCTACTGACATTATCCCCAGCGACGAAGCTGACAGCCTCTCGCGGATTCCGCTCTTCAAGCGATTAACACCGGAGGAACTTGAACAGCTGGCCAGAGAAGTTGACCAGGTAAAGTTTGACGCGGAAGAGATCATCTTCAATGAGCGGGATACGGGCGACGCTTTGTATGTGGTGGAGTCGGGCTCAGTGCGTATCTGGGTGTTGGATGAAGACGTCAAGCCGGTAACTCTCAAGGAGCTCGAACCTGGCGAGTTTTTCGGAGAACTCGCGGTGCTGGATCGAGGACCGCGCTCAACTAATGCCACGGCCATAACTGAAGCCACTTTGCACCGGCTGAGCAGTGACGACTTTCAGGCGTTTCTTATGCAACATCCCGACGTCGCCATCGACGTAATTTGCGAAATAGGCGCCCGCATGCGTCAGACTAATGCTCTGGTTTCGCAGCGCGCTTCCCGGAACATCAACCTCGAGATGGAAGAGCGCGCAACGATTGGGCAGCGTGTCGCCGATCGCGTTGCTTCGTTCGGTGGTTCGTGGACTTTCATCATCATCTATGTGGGGTTTCTCGTCGGCTGGATGCTGCTAAATACTTTCGTTCTGGTTCACTACGGGCGCGCGCAACAAGGCGCTCAGTTTGATCCCTACCCCTACATTCTTCTTAATCTGATGCTCTCAATGACCGCGGCCTTGCAGGCTCCAATCATCATGATGTCGCAGAATCGCGCGGCCGAAAAAGATCGTTTGGCGGCGGAGCAGGATTTTCAGGTGAATCTGAAAAGCGAGTTGATGTTGGAAGAGCTGATGCGAAAGAGCCGGGGCCGCGACGATCAAATTGAAAAAATCGCCGCGGCGGTAAAGCAAATTTCAGCACGAAGCAGCAGTTAGTAACTGTTACGGAGTTTTTCTGGTTCCCGCGCTGGGCTTCGCATTTCGCGTAGCGGGAATCCTGGCAGGAGGCGGTTCGCCTTTCGGTGCGATACGTCCGTTACGAGTGAGCGCGATGCGTTTGTCGCGGCTGGAGCTCTCATCTACGGCCACTCTGATCGAACGAAACGATCCATCCCGCTGTTTATTTGTGGGGTTGTAACTGATCACGTATTGCGTGCGCAGGTCGCGCACAATCTCGTTGGCAATCTGCGGTAACTCGGACAACGATTCGGGAAAAAACGCGCGCCCGCCAGTTTCGGTCGCAAGCTTATTGATGAGGTTAACGGCTTTGTCCCGCGGACTCTTGCGGATGAGACCGCCCTCCTTGTCGAGTTCTCTCACGAAACCTATTACGTAAATTTGCACATCCTCTTCGCGCAGGCGGGTGAATAGCTTCTCCTGAGAATAGAAGCTGGAACGGTCTTCGCCGTCGGTGATCACAATCAAGGCCCGTCGCCGCCGATCGCTGTCATTGCCTCGCTTGTATTCCGCCACGTGCTCCGCGGTGAGATAGACAGCGTCAATGATCGCCGTCTGCCCTCCCTCTACGTAAAGACTGTCCAGACCATCAATCAGCGACTCTTTGCTCGCAGTGAAGTCCTGGACTGTTTCAATCTTATCGCTGCTAATGAAGCGGACCAGGAAGGTTTCATCGCCCGACCTATTGCTGTTAATTATTGTCTTCCCGGCGTCGATCACTGCCTGCAGCTGCGAGCGCAGCGAACCTGAAGTATCAATTGCCAGGCCGTAACTGATCGGGACTTCTTCACGCGTAAACGATTCGATCGGTTGCAAGACGCCATCTTCGAATACATGAAAATCCGTTTGGCGAACGTTGTCGATGGGCCGATTGTTTCGATCGATAACTCGCACATTCAGGGTAACGAGTTCCGTGTTGATCCTCAGCGTGCTGCCCTCATCGAAGTCTTCCTCAGTAGGTTCGGGGGTTGGCTTTGGCTTCAAAATCGGCGCCGGCGGAGGCTCTCCAAGCTGAGGAGCAATGCGGTCGACCGGAGTTGGATTCGAAGTGGCGGCTGGCGTCGCAGAGGCTGCAGGTCGCGGCGTCGGAGTCGGCGTAGCTGTGGCCGGCTGGCTGCCGGTTTGATTAGTACGCGGCACCGGGCTGGGTGTTGGCGTTGCGCTTGGGAAAATGGCATCACTGCGCCGCGGTCTCGAATCCTGAATGCTCGTTGCTAAGCCCACGCTCGCGCAAATCGCTGACATTGCGATGAAAGCCAGTACCGGCGTCAATTGAATTCTGCGTTTCTTTAAGCCACCCATTGTGTTGTTAATAAAATTCATCGATCTGGTAATTCGGTTTAAAAAGGGGTCGCAATGCTCAAGGGTGATCGCACCAACGCTCCTACAAGTTCATTTTAAGCAGTCTTTGTTGGGCGATAGACCCGGTCGCTACGGCTCCCGGTTCTGACTCTGTGCACCCAACAATGCAAGTTGTTTGGCCAACCAATATCCCGCGTAATGCGCTCCAATGATTTTAACCTTTGCCGGGGCTGCTCGCGAAACGACGCAGTTCAGAGCGACTTTGCAAAAAGTAACTCAGCTGTCCGTCGGCATCAGAACCGGAAGCGGTAGCGACCGGCCAGAGAGGCAACTGTAGGAGAGAACGCATTAAACATCACACTAATAATTTAATTTACTCATTTTCGCGTTGAACATCTGGCCGGTCGCTACGGCTCCCGGTTCTGACTCGGTCCTTCGATTCGTTAAGCCGTTCAGAGCTGCAGTTCAGAGTTCAGGCTCTAGCTTTCCAAAATCCGCAGCCTGACGGTTGAACTCTGAACTACATGAAAGATGTTCAGGAGAGTTAATGCGTTGCCGAAATGGCGGTGAAATCGACGGCTAAATCCCGGCGCCGAATCAGCGGGAACTGGTGACGGCGTAGTAGCCTTCTTTGGAGCGAACAAACAAGCGCGGCAAACCCCGCGGCGGAGTTACTCTTACTTTAATCTTGTGCCAGCGGCCATCGTTGGCAAAATTCAACGGCTTATAACCGATTGAATACTGATGCCTGAGCTCAAGTGCAATTTGCTCAAAAATGTCGTCCATCTCGGCGTTGCTTCTGGGGAAAAACGCCTTGCCGCCGGACACGCTCGCCAGTTCGTCGAGGATACCCTGGCCTTGCATTCCCAATCCGCTGGCGGAGTCGTTGCCGCTGAGAATGCCAACGCCGTAGAGGGATACATCCGACTCCTTCAAAAGCCGGCGCAGCTCATTAAACGTATAGCGAGAATTGTTGTCCTGTCCGTCGCTTATCAACAGCAAGGCGCGCTTGGGATGAGCCCCGCGCTGCACTTTCTCCACGCCAAGGTAACAGGCATCGTAGAGAGCAGTATTGTTCTTGGTTTGTACAAAGGTGAGCTTGTCGAGGACCGCATTGCCATCGCGAGTTTTGTCGAGCAGCAATTGCGCGCGTGAATTGAATGCAATCAAAAAATACTCATCCATGTTGTGGCTGGTCTGGATGAACTTCGACAGAGCCTCCCGGGCGCGGCTGATCTTGTCGCCGCTCATGGAGCCCGAAACATCGAAAATTACACCCACTGAAACCGGCGCGTCGTCGTCGCTGAAGAAGGTTATTTCCTGCGGCTTCTTTTCATCGAGCACCGTAAAAGCCGACTTGCCTAAACCGGAAACGAAGCGACCATAGGTATCGGTAACAGTAACCGTGAAGGTGATTAGGTCGGTGTTGGTAATTACCGGATTGGTGCCGAGTTCATCTGGCAGCTTATGTGGAGGAACCACTTCAGCCGGGGTTGGCGTCGTACCAGCTGGTTCGCTTTTGCGTTCAGCAGGCTTGGGATTAGGGTCTTGCGGGTTCTTGTCCTGGGCGCGTGTAACTGAGTTAGAAATGACAAACAGGATTAGGACACAGGAAACAATGGTGATAGTAAAAGCGCGTTCAGGAGGTAAATGCATGTGACCTCGCGTTCCTCGCAAGCGTTACTGATCGAACCTTCAGGTTGTGCAAAGCTGAAACAGGACTGAAAACACAGATGCCAATTTCAGAAGCTGTGATGCCCCGCGGTCTGTATTCTCTTATTCTAATTGGGGATCGCTAACGTGGGGAAACGGACGCGCGCTAACTTCCAATTTCAATCTGTGATTAACTGCGATTCATTGTAAGACAGGTGTCAGGCGTGGTAAAGCAAAAAGGGCGGACCCCGCTATCTACCTACATTTTCAGTAACCTGCTGTCATTTAGCGTCCCCTGAGTTAACGCGAACGAAATAACCAAGGGATCACGCTCGGCGCTGGATGTCGAATGTGTCGCATTCGTCAATCTTAGCGCTCGTTGGGAATTCGCCGGTTAACTCTAAACGGACGAAATCGTCATGCTAGACAGCGACGACTTTGCAGGAAGTCCACCCTCAAGGAACTTTCCCGCTTCCCAACCGTGTATGCACAGCGCAGGCGGAGGGCTGCAATCATCTGCGTCGTTGAGTGCATGTTATACTTTCGCGCTGATCTGGACTCTAGGAATAATAAGCGATGGCTGAGTTTATTTGTCGATTAGGCACGCCTGCGGGCGAGGTGGTGACGCGCACGATCGAAGCGCCGGGCGTCATGGAAGCGCGCGTTCGGCTCGAGCGCGAAGGCTTCCGCGTCTTCAATGTTACGCCGCCAAAAACGACTGGAGTCACCGCTCTAACGCGACTTGGTGGACGCGGTGGGCAAGCAAAAGTTAAGGCTTCGGACTTCCTGCTTTTCAACCAACAGCTAGCCGCCCTGGTGCGCGCGGGCATTCCCATCTTGCAAGCGATCTCAATGTTGCGTAAGCGAGCAGCGTCGGCACGCCTGCGTACAGTGCTTGGCGAAGTTGAGGATCAGATTCGCGGAGGTGCGGCGCTGTCACAGGCTTTTGCGTCGCAGGGAAGTATCTTTCCCAGGATTTACACGGCGTCGATTCTGGCCGGTGAACGTTCAGGCGCGTTGGATGAAGTTTTGCTTCGATACGTCGCCTATATGCGGCGAAACGTGGCATTGCGACGCAAGATTCGCGGCGCCCTCGCGTATCCAGTGTTCCTGTTATTCGCGTCGGGCTGCATGGTCACTTTCCTGACGGTGTATGTTGTACCGCGCATGTCGGAATTATTTTCGGGATTCGGCACCGACCTGCCCACGGTTACACAGATCGTGCTGGGGCTGTCAAAGTGGCTGTCGTCTAATGTCCTCTGGTTCGGTCCGTTATTTATTGGCGGCTCAATCGCTTTGTTTCTTTGGTCGCGAACGCAGTCGGGGCGCATGAGAGTGGATGCAGCGATCTTGAAGATACCGTTGGCCGGTAGTCTTGTAGTCCAACTTTCAACCGCACAAGCCACACGCTCGCTGGCGACTTTGCTGGCCGGCGGTATCACCCTGGTCGAATCATGGGAGATCGCCTCGGAATCAATCACTAACCGTGAGTTACGACGACGCAGCGCCGAGATCCTGCCGATGATTCGCGAGGGTCGGTCTTTCACGGAGAGTATCGAAGCGGCCCGCTGGGTTCCGCCGCTCGCGGTGGACATGATCGGAATTGGCGAACGATCCGGCAGCTTGCGCGAGATGCTTGATGAGGTGGCAGTTTTTTATGATGCGGAGTCGGAAGTGAGGCTTGAGCAGTTGACGACAACGCTGGAGCCTGCAATTCTGGTGGTGATGGGTGGAATCGTTGTAATTATTCTCCTGGCCATCTATCTTCCCATTATTCAATCGATATCGAGCGGCGCGGGAGTTACCGGACGACATTGAGCGTTCCGAGGAAGTCTGAAAGGCCGTTTTGATACCTGCGACGGCACAAACGAAATGAAAGAGATAACGCGAAATCCCGAAACTCCAATACCCTCGGGCGGATTAGACGATAAGAAAATCACGCTCGGCGGAATGGCGGACGATAATCACGAACCACCTGAAGTACGCGCGGCGAAGGATCTGGCGCGCCGCTATCGCCTCTCCTTCGTTGAACTTCTTCCGACCGATCAGGACTCGCCAATTGATTACGGACTCTTTAATGAGATTCCCGTCGATTTAATGGTGCGACACCAGTTTCTGCCACTCAAACGCGATCAAAAGGGACTGCACATTGCTATGGCAGACCCTACCGATCTCGAACGTTTGGACGAGTTGGC
>DATLBQ010000082.1:0-16976 GCA_035526805.1 Pyrinomonadaceae bacterium | reverse complement strand
GTTCGATGTTTTCAGGTAAGTCGGAGGAGCTGATTCGCCGGTTGCGGCGAGCGAAGATTGCTCGCCAAAAGGTGCAGGTGTTTAAGCCTGACATCGATTCGCGCTTTTCACAGGACCACATCGTGTCGCATTCCGAGATGCGGCATGAATCAGCCAACATTCGCAGCGCACAGGAAGTGCTGGCAAAGGTTGAACCGGACACGGAAGTGGTTGGCATTGATGAGGGCCAGTTTTTTGACAACGCGCTGGTTGACGTCGCCACTGAACTGGCTGGCCGCGGGGTTCGAGTAATAATTGCCGGCCTCGATCAGGACTATACCGGCAAACCCTGGGAGCCGATGCCACAGCTGCTGGCAGTTGCCGAATACATCACCAAAACTCACGCGATCTGCATGAAGTGTGGCCAGCCGGCGAACTATACACAGCGCACCTTTGAATCCGAGGAGCGCGTAGCCGTCGGTGGCGAAGATATGTACGAAGCCCGCTGCCGCCAGTGCTTCGTCCCGCATGCGGATGCCCCGACGGTGCACTCCGATTAGAAAATAACCATTGGGTTCCACTGACGCGGCGTGGCTTTGACGTTGTCGACTTCCCGCAACACGAACTCGTGATCCTCTCGTGGACGCCCGGTAAACTCAACCCCGGAAATGCTTCCACTTCAGAGAACGTTGTCCAAGCATTGACGCGCGATCACTTCGGGATTCTGAGGAGTCATATCGCCAGTTCCGAAATCCTCGCCCGCTTCCTTGGCCGTATTTTGCGCACTCATAGGGCTAGTTAGAGCGTCTTAATCATTCACGCGAAATTGATAACTAGGAATCTCTTCATAACTGCCGTCACTGCGTCGAATGCTCAATCGAACCTGGTAATCGTCGCGTTTCAGAATTCTTGCAGGAATGGCAAATTGGATGAGTCGCTCGCCGTTCTGGTTTTGGGGTTTGAGATCATTAAAAACTAGAACGCTGGTACGTTCGCTGTTGAGCAATTCGGCGCGGTAGCTTTGGTCCTCATCTGATGTGACGACAAGTCTTAATTGCACCGTACCGGTGGCCGGAGGGAGCGAGAGCCTTTTAACTTCACCGCTGTCACGCGTAAGGCCGGGTGTGAGAGTCGCAACATAAGTAGTGCCTGGCAGTGTTGTTTGCGCTCCCCAGTTGTTGAAAATGACCCATGCAACGCCTCCTACAGCGACTAATATGGCGGCAGCGAGCGAGTAAGAGACAATCGAATTTGTAAATGGCAGGAATGAGAAGAAGTTTTCTTTCACGGGAGTTTTGGCGATATCCGGCTCCTCGTCAGGCACGTTCTCTGCAGTATCCAGTGCTGAGGGTGTCGTTAAAGCCAGATATTTGTGAAACGTACGGGCAAAACGCAACTTTTTTTGACGCTCAGGCGCCGCCAGGAAGTGAGTTTCAAAACTCTGCCGTTCTGACAGTGACAGGGTGTCGTTGAGATACTGATCGATCAACTCGTCTTCACCAATAACCAACTCCTCATAGAACGCGTTATCGGTAAGGAGTCTTTTTTCAACACGCGACAAATCCTCCTGCGACGGCCCGCCCAGAAGATATTCGCGTATCGTTTGCTGTTCTTTAGAGTTTACTATCAATAGATTCGCGAAACGCCCTCAATTATCTATGGCAATTTCCTATTTCCCTTTCATGTTGTCGCTTCCCCAAGGCAGGTTTGCACACACTCCTGTAGCGAGACACGAATGCGATGGGCCCGAATTCTCAAAGCGTTAAGGGCAATTCCAAGTTGTTTGGCTAAAATCTGACGGTTATCGATCTTCGCCTTTTTTTCATGCTGGTAATATTGCAGAACCAGTTCGCGATTTTTGGGAGTTAGTTGCTGCATGCAACGGTCAAGACACTCATACTCTTTTTCGATGTCGCTTGAGGGCTCCGGAGCAGCGGCAGCCATCGTAACTCGTCTCTGCCTGAGATATTCCAGATGTATTTTGTTTGCGACTCCGTAAAAATATAGTGCAGGTTCGCCTGAATAGCTCTCTAGCTCTTTGAGTTTCACGCTGACGCGGTTGATGGTTTCGTCAGCCAGGTCTTCCGGTTCACCGCAACCACGGCAGGCAAAAATCTTAATGAGACGCCGCCTAATATCCTCGTACTTCCGTCCTGCTTCGTCACGTGCCGGACTAAGCCAGGCAAGCAGAGCGTCAAAAGCATCCTGAGTTAGGACCCAATCTTTGTTCATTGAATAAAACGAGCGGAACGCTACGAATATTTTTTTAGACAGAGCTGAGATGCTTTCCGCCTTTGGGGTGATTGTAGACTAAAGAGTGATCTTCCGTCTTCGCTTCAGGGCGTAAAGTCCTGCCGCAATGGCGATTGCCGCGCCAAATAACCAAAGCACAAGCTGCGGAGTGTGACTGGTCCTACCTTTTGAAAGGTATTCTCCTTGAATTACAAAGCCGGCCCAATAGTAGGGCGACTGCCAACGTTTGTGCTGCGACATCGATACTTGCGCTTTTCGAAGCGCCGCCGAGGGCGACAAACCATCTCGCAACATATAACCGTAGAAGAGTCGCATCAATTGAGCCGTCGCTTCATCGTCAACCTTCCACAAACTCGCAACTACACTAGACGCGCCGGCATACATGAAGCCGCGTGTGAGACCAATTAATCCTTCACCCCTCACATCTTTTCCCAATCCAGTATTACAGGCGCTTAAGACTACCAGGTCGACTGGAAGTTTTAGATTGTAGATATCGTGCAGTCGTAGGAATCCGTCTTGCGGTTGACCCTTCTGGTCAAATAGTGAAAGAACAATGCCCGACAGCTCAGGGTGTTCGTTGTTTAGTAAACCATGTGTGGCGAAGTGGACGATGCGATACTCGCCAAGGTTTGTGTTAGTCGCGGTGGCGCGGCTGGCTTCGAAACCTGTGGCTTCAAACCCAGAACCCCACGGAGTCACCGACATGATTGCCCGTGCCTCATCTCGCGATGCCTGCAAGCGCGGGATGTGATTTCCTCCTCCCGAGAGATTCACATCTCGCATAGCACGGTGTAATTCAGTCTCTCGTGATTCGGCGGAAATGGAAATTGCGACAGGTTGCCCGCCGTTCGGAATCCGTGGGTCATCAGCTTCGAATACCGGGTCCGCCAGTACGGCCACACTATTGCGAGGCGGCTGACGATTTTTACTTTCGCCGATCAACAGCGCTAGAGCCGAAGCCGAAGGCTCATTTATGATTTCATGATCCAGTACGAGTGGTCTCGATTTCGCAGTCATATCGAACTCGCCCGTGCTTCCCTGCGGCGGGAGAGTCAAGACCTGAAAAGGTACGTATTGCAGCGCGCCATCAGGAACTATCAACAGACGTTTTGTCCCCAGCTTGGACGACAGAGGCCACAAGAGCAGCCGGCTCAACGTGGCAACTTGGAAGGGCAGTTGTTCGCTAGCTCTCGCGCTGCGCGCCTGAGTTTCTTCGAATGTCTCACCCGGCAAAGGCTGGTTTGCCGTGATAAGGGAGGTGACGTTTCGGACTTGGTTTTCAATTTCTGTGCGTCCACGCAATTCGTAACTAAAAACCTCTCTGTTGCTTACAACCCAAATATAGCTGCGGTCGTCGCTGAGCATATACTCCAGTAACAAAGTATTATCATCCAGCACCTCCTGAATCTCGTCCAGCGTCAGCGGTTGCGGTTGAGTCAATGCGGCATAGTGTGGACTCTGTGCTCTTATCTGCGCCTTAACTTCATCGAATTCGATGGTGATCCTATCGATTTCTCGCGCAACAAGTTCACCTTCATCGGTTGCCTTCCCGCCGCTCTTAAGCTGTAGATACTGCTCTGCCTTCAAATTTAGGGTTCGTTGAAGCGAGCGTTCTCTTTCCAACAGCGCGCTGTTAACCCCTTCGCGAATCTCGGCCCTGCTTTCGTTCAAGGACTCAAGCAGCGAACGGGCGCGTGCATTCTCGCTTTCTTTAAAGGCTCGAGCATTGAATTTTTCAGCGGGTGCCTTTTGGTGCAGTTGCATCAGAATATCGATATACAATTCATAATGCCGTCGCACCGTGGCGAAGTATGCAGCGCGCAGATCTGGACTCATGGATTTCGTTCTCAATGATTCGATAATCTCATGGGCACCTTCGATCCAAACGAGCGCTTTAGGCAGATTCCCCAGATCGCGTTCCAGATGAGCGAGGTTGAAAAGCGTCAACGATTCGCCTGCCGGATCCGAAGCTATGCGATTTAACGGCAGTGCTCGCTGGTAGCAGGAGCGCGCCTTTTCCTTCTCGCCTGCCCGTTCGTAGGTTTTGCCCAAGTAGTTAAGTGTGTAGGCCTCGTACCGCTGATCCTGACCTTTGCGAGTCAGTATCAGAGCGCGCTTGAGAGAGTACAGGGCTTTTGACTTCTCACCCATCGAGTCGTACACGAGTCCCATATCTCGCAGTGTTTGAGCTTGATAGCGCGGCATGCGGAGCGCCTGAAACAAGACAAGCGCACGCGTGTAGTTGTCCATGGCCTCATGATTATTTCCCAGAAAGTAATGGACGCCGGCAGCATCCATTCGGGTCTCCGCCTCACCCCACCGGTGATTAATTGCCGTAAAGATACGCAGAGCTCGACTGTAATATTGAAGCGCTCTTTGTTTTTCACCTATTTCGCTATACGCATAACCGAGACCCGCAAGAACGATGGCATTCAAATGCTGATCAACCAGAGACTGCGAGATGCTTAGGGCTGTCAGGAAATAATCAATTGCTTTTTGATTTTCCCCGAGTTTGGTTTGCAGATTGCCTAAAGCTCTAAGCGTTATCGCCTCCAAATGACGATCACCTTCAACGCGGCTGAGAGATAGAGCTTGGTGATAAGAATCCAGAGCCTTTTCTTGTTCACTCAAATCCAGAAAGGCATAACCGAAGCTAACTAGTGTGCGGATCTCTCCGCGAGGGTCATTCGTTTCGCGGAACAGTCTCAGCGAATCCTGGTAGGACGCCAAAGATTCCTGCAGTTTCCCGCGGTTATAGTGGACATCTCCTATAATATGCAGCGACCGCGCCATACCAGACTTATTGAAGGCTCTCTCACTTAAGGTGTACGCCCGCCCAGCCTGAGTTAGTGCCCTAGAATCATCACCAAGTTCCACAGCCATTTGTCCTAAGTCATTAAGCAGTTCAATTTCTACGTCGACTAACTTAAGTTGTTGACTCAGAGCGAGTGCTTTGTACAACGAAGTGTAGGCTTTCTGCGACTCGTTGAGTCGTTGATGAAGGTGGCCTGTGCCTCTTAAAACCTCCAAAAGAGCCTGCCAATCTTTTGCACTCTTAAATTTCAGAGCGGCTTCCTTCAGTTTTTCCAAGGCTTCATAGGTCGAGTCGAGTCTGTCTTCGGCTTTCAGTTTGGCGGCTTCAGTTAGCAAAAGCTTGCCGATGATTCTTTCTTGCGCCCGAAATGCAGAACGCTCCTGACTAGTTGTTTGTTGAGTAATTCTCACTCTTGTCCTGGCTTCCCTATGGTGCCAGGAGAAACCCAGAAGCACACAGGATAAACAAATGAGGGAACAGGACCACACTCGGAAGGCAATTCTGGCGGGCAATAAGTTAGGCATCTTGACGCGGAAAACTAACTAGCGAGATCTGGAGCTGACGGTCGGAGTAACTTCGGATCTGACGAGTGGATGCGCTGACAATCTGGCGACTCAGTCTTGCCCGGCTATCTTGTCTACCCAATTGACTTTGTCTTCATCAAAACAATTGCTCAGACCCTTAAGGGCAATTGGTGGGTTCCGCATGCTTCGGATAATGGGTCGATCGTCTTTACCTGAAGACTGTTTGCCGGAAGATTGTTTAATTGGCGTTGTAGAATCTGGGTCGCCCAGCAAATCCCTGTAGCCCGCCTTACCGTCATTCCGACGGCGTCGCCGAGTCTCCTTTACATAGACCTGAAGAAATTCGTGCCACTTAGTCGCTTGGGCGAAGTCCAAATCACCGTAATATGGCATCACTTCATACCATGGAAAATACAGCGAAACTCCGTAAGAGTACTGAAGGGAGGGGCCTGTGTAGCAGGATTTCAACACGTAATAGTTCGGATCGTCCAGTCTTTCAGAGACGCTACAGGGGTAGTGAGGTTCGCCAATCAAGTTCGATATATCACAGCAAGCGTCATCTATTTCGGGATCGTGGCAATTGAGTGAAACAGTTCGAGCCATCAGACAATCGCAAAAGTCGCGGAGATCAACATAGATCTCCCCGTCGTAAGATTGCGCGTCCCAGTGGGCCAGAATCAGCGCCTCTTTGAATGGCGAATTCGGCTGCGGATTCAGGAGAAGCCACTTGAGACGAGAAGCCAGTCTCGCCACCTTCGGAGTTAGTTCGTCACACCTGGTGATGTCGATGGCTGCCTGGTCCACATCTATGCCCCCGGCGATATACTCGAGATAAGAGTTTGCATAGGTACAGACAATCTCTCGTGCCACCCACCTGCTCTCCGCACCGAGTACCTTAGGATCGTAGCCTTCCTTCGATCTATTCTCACTTCCAGCACTCTGCTTGCTAAGCATTTCCAGGATTGCTCGGTAAGGCCAGCCGCCCAACGGACTGTATCCTTCGGAACCGATCAGTATGCCAGCATTGTCCTTCAATTGGTACGCTACCTCAGCCATACTCATCAAACAGGTATCGAGCCCAACAATGTCGATTACGACACCAAAGTCGTCGTGAATACATCTGAAGACATCTTTGATTTCCCTAAGGCTGATAGTTCCGTTTGGATTCTCGTCTCTTAAGAGAAAATTCTCTTCGATGCCACCACCGTGTCCAGCCAGGACTACCAGGTAGGAATGAGCGGGGTATTTTTGAATTCCCCAAACGATAAAGTCGTAGAGAGTTCTGGGCGAACCTGTGGATGTCTCGCCAAGTCTGTAGCGCGGTGTCGGCCCTGGCGGAACCTTTTCTCGCCGCTTGGTCGCAATTGGATCAATTTCATCCTTTATCGAAAATCGTTGGGTTGGAAGGCGGCTGCTTCTAGGATCAAATTGAACTAATACCTGCATCCATCCATTGTCACAGTAGTTTGCGGCCTTCATCTCTGAGATATCAAAAGCGCACTCCTCCGAGAGATTGTTGTCGCCGGCAAGATATACCATCACCGTCCAACGGTGCTTCGGGATTTCGGCCTGCTCATTATTTGTTGGTGTTGTAGCTTGGATATTTGTTGGTGGCGTAGCCTGGGTTTCGTCTCTGGAACCGCTTGGTTTAGGCGACCGTTTTTTGTTTGGGAGCTGATTCTTTGGGGCCATTAGCGTCACTCCTTCAGTCCACCAGCGTGATAGAAAGCTTGTGGTTCATTACCTAGTATTGGAACTCTTGCTCGTGGGTGACAGTCGTAGAATACCGATCGGCAATCTATTACACACAGTGCAAAAGTCAAGTTAATGTTTCTCTCTTCTCAAACCATGATGGTTCTTCGTCCAAAAACGTTTCAGTGCATTCCCGCTCCTTTACTTGAAAAAGCCTTCTTACGTTTTCCTAGCTGCCAAAGAATTTTCCACGAACGCGCAACCAGAAGCCGGCGCGACTTCAGGGTCTGTGCCAGTCTCTCTCATGCCAACGATAGCTGACTGAGAGACTCTTAGTGATAAGTGACCATCTTAGAAGAGGTGTTCGTTCGAATACAGATCTCGTTCTGTGGCCTCTGGACTAGGGGAGCGGCACCAAGGGCAACGCAGAGGGAGCATAGCCTCAGGCAGCAGCATAGGGATGCCAGGGGTGGTCATGATCAGGAACGTGATGGAACGCTGTGCTTGGTTTTGGCGCTTCATTGGCCATACGCACAACTGAAGTTTGCCCTGTCAATCACAGGAGGTGAAGCGGAGCGACGACCTGGGGACGACGTTGAGGATCAGTCGACGCACCGCTTCGGTTCAGCATGCCGCTGGGGTGAGTTTTTGTGAGAGAGCATGCTTCGTTGAATTAGACGTTAGCTTCGTGAGCCTATCGTTTAATTGGGTCCTCAGTGGTAATGATTCGTTTGAGAGAAACATTTCAAGAACTCGGCTATCGTTTAATTTTGGTCTTCAATGGTAATGATTCGTTCGCGAAAAACATTTCACGATTAGAGCCTACCAGGTACCGACCGCGCGACGATGCGCGTCGCCCCGAAAGACTCTGAGACCGGATTTGGCTCAACGCACGCCTATAAAACATTTGCCGCTCAGCGGCCAGGTTCGGTTTACGTCAGATGACTCACACTCGATTATTCCATTACTTCCCCGTTGACAGACCTGAGCGACAGACTTACTCTTCGCTTGCTTAAGTCTGTCCTTTTGTTCGAATCGGCCGCGGAGGCGGCGAGCCAGGCCGGCACGGTGAAGACGACTCACCGTTTGGGTTTGTCTCCTCCTACTCCCGACGAAAGCTCGCCTTTTCATGGCTCGTCTCACGGGCCAAACCTGAGGGGTCAACCCGGAGCGGAATTATTCCGACCGACCTTCGGTATTAAGCGAGCTGGAAAAACTCGCCGCATGAATAAAGATTGGGAACTAACCGAACAGCAGTTTAATAACTTACTTGACTGGCTTGGCGCGGATCGAGATATTGCCGCGGGAAAGTACGCGCTAATCCAACTGCGGCTGGTGCGGTTCTTCGCGGCTCGCGGTTGCGCTGACGCTGAAAACCTCGCCGACAGGTGTATCAACATCGTCACCGCGAAATTAGAAGAGCTTGGAGCTTACGTGGGCGACCGGGCGTTGTATTTTCTGGCCGTAGCCAAGTATGTGTTACTCGAAGACGACCGGGAAAAAAGACGCGTCCCTCCACTACCACCTTTGCCTGACCCGGAACCGGATCCGGATTTAGACAACTGCCTGGAGGTCTGCCTGACACGATTACCGTCGGACGATCGTTTAATGGTCTTGAAATATGAGGAGGGAGAGAAACAGGGGCGGATTCAAAATCGGAGACAAATCGCCCGTGAGCTCGGTATCAGCATTAACGCCTTGCGAATTAAGATACACCGATTACACCAACAGCTGCGGCAGTGCATCGAGCAGTGTTTAGACGAGCTTCCGGCACAATGAAATGCCTCGCGGCTGAACGTCATACTAAGTAGGGGCGCTTCTCAAACAAGCGGTTATTTTATTGATGTCATCAAATCACAATGAACCGACCACAGTCAGGCAGTATTTGCTGGGGCAACTTGCCGATATCAGCCGTGATGAATTTGAGCAGCGATTCTTTACTGATGATGAGTTAGTCGATGAATTACTTGCCACCGAAGATGAGTTGATTGAAGCATCCATTGCCGGCGAGTTAAGCGAGGATGAGGCGGAGCGGTTCGCGAAATACTTTCTAATCACCCCGGAACGACAGCAAAAGCTGCGCTTTCGCAAGGCCCTTCAACGTGTAGCGAAAGCAGAGAAGGCTGAGCCATTCTCCAGGGCGGAGCCATTGCCAAAAGCGTTGCTCTGGCACGCGCCAGGCTGGATGAACTGGGCTACAGCATCAGTTGCGGCAATCATTGTGCTCGTGGGCATCATTGGTACGCGTCAGCCGTCTCATAGCAGTTTCACGGAACTCACTCTTACAGCCGGTCTCAGTCAGCGGGGAGGTGGACGGGTGGCGCCGACGATACAACTTCCGTTGGCAGACGATGGCTTGAAACTTCATTTAGAGCTGCCTTCACCGCTAATTTCCGCGAAACATTATCGCGTCGAAATCGAAACTGACAATGGTACAAGCAACTCTCTCAAGCCGGCGACCCACAATGGACAAGTGATTGATGTAGTCATTCCAGCTTCTGCTCTATCGCGCGGGCAATACGCTTTCAATGTCTATGCCATTAAGACTGACGGAACTGAGCAGCGCGTCCCCGGGACCTACTTTCTAAACGTCAACTGAGACCGCCTTGCCGCCTGCGCCGGTACCACCAGAACAAGATTCCCGACAACAACACTGCTGATGCTCCAATAACGATTATGGGCCTTTGAGCTCTGAAGCTTGAACGCGCCGGCTTAATAATTTGCCGATACTCGCCTTGCAAAGTGAACGCGGCCCAAAAATAGGGAGACCGCCAATGCGGTTCCTGCCGAATGCTGTTTTGGGCAGCACGCAAAGCGGCAGCAGGAGTCATGCCTTTTTGTAGAACGTTGGCATAGAACCGTTTCATTAGTTCCGCGGTGGCCTCATCATCCACTTTCCACAGACTGGCTATCACACTGGACGCTCCCGCAAACATGAAACCTCGTGTAAGGCCAATCAGTCCCTCACCGCGCACGTCTTTACCCAGGGCAGTGCGGCAAGCGCTCATGACAACCAAATCGACCGGGGCATGGAGCCGGTAAATATCCTGAAGTCCCACGAATCCGTTTTGCGCGCGTCCCTCAAGATCAACCATGGAAAGAAGCAATCCGGAGTTCTCAGGACGCTTGGAATCGAGAATTCCGTGTGTTGCGAAGTGCAGAATTGCGAATTTTGACAAATCGGATTGCGCCAACTTTTCGCGGGTGGCTTCAAACCCTGAATGTACTTCTGATCCGGCCACCGCGCGCAAGTTGGCCAGCTCTTTCCTGGCATAAAAAAGACCTGGAACTGTTGTGGCGTCGATCGAGTCTCCGGCGGGTTCAATATCGCGCAAACCCCGTTGCAACTGTTCGTTTTCGGAAGCTCGCACGTATGCGATCTGATCGTTCATGCTGGCGTTCTTACGCTGCGCGTAGTTTGACTCAAAGATCGGATCGCCAAAGGCCGCCACCACTTTCTCGGGAGCCTGACGACGGGCGGTTTCAAGTCGCAACTGTCCCAGGATCGACGCCGAGGGAGTATTTATAACCTCGCAGTTGGCGATTAAAGGTTCGCCGGGGCCGTTCGGCATCGGTAAAAACTGAAACGGAATGTAGTTCAGCGCCCCGTCGGCGACCACGATTAAACGACGCTTGGTTAGTTCGGCGGCAATCGGTGCCAGTATGAGATGGCCCAATTCGTTAGTAGCCTGCAGCAATGCGGTTTCATTGTGAGCATGGTCTGGCGTTGATAATAGTTTATAGACGTTCTGGCTGGCTTCGTTGATCTGAGACCGGGAGGGCAGCTCGTAACTCGTAAATCGATCGCGCGTGACCACCCATACGTAGCTCCGGTCGAGGCCCAGGCTATATTCAAGGAGCGCGGTATCGTCATCGGCAATAATTTGTTCCTGAATCTGCCGCAGCGGCCACGCGGTGGGCCGGCTGAGCTGATCGTAGGCGGGGTAACGGACATGAATAGTCTCTACAATTTGTTTGTACTCGCTTTCCAGTTGCGCCGTTTCATGCTCTAAAGCTGTCAGATCTTCTCGCCGGTAATCCTTGCTTAGCAGCGCTATTTTTTCGTTCTCTCTAACTCGCAACGATTGGCGAAGAAACTTTTCTCGGGCTGCCAGTTGCGGCTCCACGCCGGCTGCAAGACTTGTCTGCGTTTGCCCTAGTAACTCGGCTAATGAACGCGCACGGGCCAACTCACTGATCTCAAACGCACGCACCGCCAGCCCCGGGGCCGGCTGGGTCTGGTCCATTCTCATGAGGCATTCGATGTAACTCTCATAACGCTCATAGACGGCGGCTGAGAAGGCTGCGGTCAGATCACTGCTGCTGGAAACCCGCCTGATATTCTCAGTAACCTTGATCGAGTCCTGGAGGTATTCTTCGGCAAGGTCAATATTATTCTGCTGCAGCTCAAGCCTCCCCAGAGCGAAGAGGACAGCGGATTCATTTACCTTATCCGATAGTGACCTAAGGGTTGCGAGTGCGCTGCGATAATTCGTTTGCGCCTGGTTGGTTTTACCTTGCCGTTGTTGTAGACGGGCGATCATCGCCAGGGTGCGGGCTGCTTCTCGCCGTTTGCTGACTTGCGTGTAGAGCTGCATAGCCACTTCGTAGTTGTGAAGCGCGTTCGCCTGATCATCCTGTGCCTCGTAGGTTCGACCTAAAAAGTCGTGACACATAGCGATGATATTAGGTTCATTGATCGCCGTGGCGTCGCTAATGGTCCGTTGCAAAGTAGACAGGGCTTCGGAGTAATTACCCAGAAGAAAATAGGCTTTGCCGATACCCCAGGAAACAACCATCATCGCCCGTGGGTTTTCAGCCTTACGGTAGTATTCCGAAGCCTGTTGGAATTTGACGAGTCCCGACTCAGGCAATCCGCTTTCAAGAAACGCTTCCCCCATACCGCCGGTGATTTGACCCATCTTGTACGGCTCTGCGTTTTCATCAATTAACGTCTGCGCCTGCTCCAAAAGCGCAAGCGAGTCCTGCATCGCGCCTTTGCGGTATTCAATGAAGCCCAAACTTATCAAAGCTTCTGCCTGCTCCTCCGGGATCTGCAACTCACGCCAAATTTCCAGTGCCGCTTGGTTGCTTTGCGTAGCCTCTTCGAGTTTGTGAAGACCGATCTGGAAGTCGCTCATATAAGCATACGTGCGCGCCATCCCACTTTTATTTTCAATTGAACGCCACAGTTCCAGGGCTGTTTGCGCGGTTTGCAAAGCGCCCGACGGATCACCGTAGCCCTGGCAATCGCTCCGCGTTACGAGGGCCTCGGCCTTGCCGGCGACGCTATTAGTCTGCTCGCTCAACGCGATCGCTTTGTCGAGGAAAGGTTGTGCCTGATCACATTTGCTCAGATGGCTGTACGCTGCAGCCAGGCCATTGAGAGTATCTATTTTGACGGGAGAATTGGGAGTTTGCTGGAGCAGACTGAAGGCTTCCTGATAAGTCGTTAAAGCCTGTTCAGAAACATGCAAACGTATCTGGAGGCGAGCGGCGCGATTTAGGAAGGCTGCGGCCTTAACAGGTTCGTCGTATCGAGAATGTTGGGCCGCAGCCAATAGAAGCGTCAGCGCCTGCTGTCGTTGTGCGATTGTAGCTGCTCTATCATCGTTTTCACGCGCCAGCACATCTTCATCTTGCGCTCGCGATGCAGATGGTGGCGTAACAAGAAAGACCAGCAGAAAAACCAAAACGTGACGCAGGATTTTCATAAAAGGGCTAGCTTGTGAAACGGTACGCCTTTCCGTTCACCCGCCCGCTTCAACGGGGGGCACTTCGACCAGCGGCTTTTTGATCGGCGGCAGGTTGTTCAGCCGTGCGTTCGCCGGGTCTTTGAGCGATATCGGCGTCGGCCACGGGTTCTTTGAATGCTTTCAAGGCCCCGGCGCTGATCGAGAAAGCCCTGATCCTTAGCCCGTTTCGTCCCGGTTCGGTGTGAAAATTCTTGATGGATGGACAACTGCAGTCGCCCTGTTCGCCTGTAGATTTATGATCACCACCGGGCAGGAAGCTGGTTACGGCGGCGGCGCTGGTACTCGCAACTTCTGCCTGCCCGTTGAGACCTACCATTCGGAGAACTTCAGCCGATGGTTGATCGTTTCGTAATGACCGCTGCGTACCTGCGAAATACGAACGGAGAAAATCGGACCAGGCGAAACCGGAGTCGAAAGCCTCCGTAAACTTGTATTCCTGATAACGATCCATAATCGATTGCAGCGGCGGTTGCACAGCGCGCTTTGTTCCTGGTTGTCGCGCGGCGGTGACCGGCGGCGCCTCAACATTCTCAACTTCGAGAGGCTCCGACCACGGAAAGTAGATCGACAACCCGTGAGAATGTTGAAACTGCCCGCCAAAATATTCCGAGCGAACCACGAGATTTTCGAAGCGCTTCAACCGTTCATCCGACGAAACCGTCTCTAACTTCTTTTTTATTTGCTCGCAGGCCGCAATAACTTCTTTCAATTGGTCGCTAACCAGCGCTCTATTAACGCTTTGACAAGCTTTACCCAGACAATCGCAAAAATCGTAAAGGTCGGTATACCTTTCGCCCCAATAACTTTGCGACTCCGAATGGGCCCTGCCGACCAAACTGACTATTAGCTCTTTCACCGGATCTTTGTCGCCGTTTTGACTACTGGCAGTTGAAACGTTGCCGTCGGGAGCCCTGCCCAGGGCGTCGATTAGCAAGTAGATAAGTCTTTGCAGCGACTCCGTCAGACCCTTCACTACATCTGGCCGCAAATTGCATAGAGCCATCTCAGAACTATAACCGGCCATCATGAAATCCGTGGAGTTATATAACGACAACAGGTAAAGCTTTTCGACTAACTTCTGGATATCCAGGTCGTTCAGGTCGTTGTCTTTAGCTTCATCCACGGTCCTGAAAATTCTTTTTAGCAATTGCCTATAGGGCCAACTGCCGACAAAGGACGTAGCCTGTTGGGCGATCATGTAGTTGGCCAGGCCCTGCAGTTGACAGGCAATTTCAACCGAGCTCATAGAACAGCTGTGCAAGCCGAGCAACTCAAGCGTACTGCCCCCATCTTCCGTTTTAAAGGGCTTAAGGATTTCCTCCAATTGCTTAAGAGAAATCCCACCGTTCGGATTGTCGTCAGGTAGAAACGCGTCGTTTCCTACAATCATTCCATGACCAATCAGGAACAGCACGTAGTGCTTGGCGGGATAATTCTCCAACGAGTAGGCAATAAAATTTTGTAGTGACTCGAACGGACTCAACTCAACATCCCCGGTTAGCTCGTTTTTCAATGCTGCCGATTTCGGCTTACTGGAGATATCGATTTCGTTCGGATCGATAATGTCTTCCGCCATATTGCGGACAAAGGGATTTTCGCCATCGCCGATAACGGTCCGTCTGCCTGCTTCCCGTCTTTTGTTATTGACGTGGTAAACCCTGGTGGGAGCGGATGGTTCATTAGGATCAAAGCGCAAGAGCACATCAGTGTTCTCCTCATATCCGGCATCTTTAATGGCTTTGACCTGAGAAATGAGCAGGGGTGAGAGATTGTTATCTGACGCAAAGAAACACATCACAGTTACTTTTCGATCACTCTTTACTGAGTCGGGCATGGTGAATCCTCCTCGGGGTTAGGGAAATGTCTTTTTGGGAGCAAGCTTGCCCGGCGCATTCTGGCGTCGTCCTTTAACGAGCGGCATATGACCTTGAGGACGGGCGTCTGGCGCGGGCAATGATGACTAGCTCGAGGCAGCGAGAGGCTATTCCCAGGCCGGCGTTGGTGTCAACAGAAATCCGTCGCAAAAATGAACCTCTCAATTACTAATGAAGGAATCGTGGAAACCGTTTCATAAAAACTTTCTTCCAATTCATTGACCCTGGCGGGGACCGGCAATAGAACGAGACTTGAAATTGTTTAACCGGAAGGGGCCTTCGCTCCCTGCTTAAGCGCTCGCTTGCCAGGCTCCCCGCAAGAAGTTTCCTTAGCTTCGTTCTACCAGCGAGTAGAGTTCTGGTTCCATCGGCTCTTCAACTCCAGAGTGTCTCCCCGCAGATCTCAGCAGGGGTTACCGAGAAATAGGTGCCCCGATTACATGACTTTCACTCGGCCCGGCGTGAGGTGGCGGCATCGTGTCTAGAGCGATGGGAAATGCTTCGCCCCGGCCATTTATGAGGAGACAAGACAATGAAGAAACAGGCGTTCGTTATGACACTCGGGGTCGTTCTTTGTTCAGTAATGGTGTCGCTGGGAATGTTGTTTAGTGCGGACGCGCACAGGTCAGGGAATACTGGCGGCGGCGGGCAGGGACGAGGCAAGGGTACTCAAGCCGGCGATTATCGCCTCAGCGGACCTTACACACACAAGAATCTTTCAATCTTTCTCGTTCACGGCAAGAGCTTGATTAAGGCGAAGTCGTTTTTAACTCTTCAGGAAGCTCTGGTGCAGAAGAAGGTAGTGGTGTACGAGACAAAAAGTGTTAACGAGTTATCCATTCAAAACTTTTCGGATGAAGATGTGTTCGTTCAATCCGGCGACATCGTGAAAGGTGGCCAGCAGGACCGCATGATCGGCGTTGACCTTATTGTTCCGCCGCGATCGGGCCGATTACCGATCTCCGCGTTTTGTGTCGAGCATGGAAGATGGAGTGGCCGTGGAAATGAACGCGTCGAAAGGTTCAGCAGTTCGTCTGACGCGGCCACCACCAAAGAGATCAAGTTGGCGGCCAAGCGTTCAACTTCGCAGGGCGCGGTTTGGCAGAGTGTAACTGTGGCGCAGGACAAACTCAGCCGCAACGTTGGCGGCCGGGTTAACTCATCGGTGTCAGAGTCGAGCCTGCAACTCGCCGTGGAGAATAAGCAGGTACAGGCGACGGCTGACAGTTACATTAAGGCACTGTCAGGCATTACAAACGGCAGCGATGACGTAATCGGTTATGTGTTTGCTATCAACGGGAAAGTGAATAGCGCGGATATCTATGGCTCAAACGTGCTGTTCAAGAAGCTCTGGCCCAAACTGCTAAAAGCAAACGCGATGGAGGCGATTGCCGAATTGCAAGACGGCGAGTTCAGGCCACCGTCCGCTGCGAACGTGCAGGGATTTCTTTCCGAGTCGGAAAAAGCGAAAGGCTCAGAGAAGGACGTCAACGCGCGGGTCAACCTGCTGACGCGCGAGGATGACCAGAACATCTTCTTTGAAACGCGAGACAAGCAGGAAAAGGGCGCGTGGATTCACCGTAACTACATCAAAAAGAATTAGCGAACACGGGAATTGGGGATAGGGTAACAGGGGAAACGGAACTGGATTTTCCCTTTTACCCATGTCCCCTATTACCCTTTTTTCTTTGCTTCAGTGGACAATCTTCGTCGAATACATAACCCCGTACATCTCGTCCTGGTGCTTGGGAAATCCTCTGCCGTTGCTCGACAGCATGAGGTTAACCATTTGTACCTGGCCCGCATATTTCCGGTAAGCCAGCCACTGCAGACGTCTGAAACCGTCCGGTTTCTCGGGATTCGCTTCACGAAACTGAACGCCCTTTAGACCATCAATTTCGAGCCACTTCACTTCGTCAACCTCACCGTTCCTCATGCGCGATTTTGCTTGATCGTAAGAGGCATTGATGCCCGCGTCGGTAGGAAAACTTTCATCCATCGGCGAGATGCTGACTATCAAGTGAGCAGCTTCGTCCCCGCCCGGCGAGCTCCAAATCAACTCCTTGGATTCATTGCTGTCCTC
>DATLBQ010000081.1:0-4392 GCA_035526805.1 Pyrinomonadaceae bacterium | reverse complement strand
GATCGAGCAACTTATAAGTTCAACATCGCACTTCTGCACAACGTCTCAAACTCACAGATCGGCCGCTTTGAAAAACCCTTCGGACCAACTGGCGAAATTGTTGCGACTGCTGCACGCGATAGTCGCGCGCAAATATTCCTTGGCTTCGCGCGATTTCCGGGTTTTCGCGTTCTCGGGGAAGATTGCCTTACGCAGACTCTCGTTCAGTTTGCAGACTTACGTTACACTGAACCGGGAAAGAGTAGAGGCACGTTCTCTCTTGACGTGCCTGTCGATTGTCCCGCGTTGAATAGGTTGGGTGAATGAACGACGCTGATCAAATAGAAACGCTCAAAGCGCTGACTGAGGTGGCGCGTGAACGCGAGCGACCCCGCAAAGCGTTGCGACTGGCCAGCGTGCGGGTGTCGCCCGGACCGTATCTTGCCGCTGCTAGTGTGCTCACGTTTTGTTCGGCGCTTCTGTTGCGATCGAATAACGACGCGCTGGCGTTGCTGATTCTGGGCCTCGCCTGGCTGGTCATTCCAATTCTGGCGTTAACCGATCGCGTCGAGTTCGACGGAAAATCCCTGGTTCGCTGTGGTCCAATTCCCTTTATTTTGCGTTATATCACCGGACGCACAAAAAAACTGGACATCGCCGATTTTGAGAAGGTAGACACGCAGGCGGTGCGTACCCTAAGACGCAGCGGCCGCGTCCGTTACCGTTATCGCACGCAGATTGTCGGTAAGAACAATGAATTTGTGTTCGCCTCTGGTGGTCGCAAGTATCGCGAAATGGTGCGACAGTTATTCCCCCTAATACATCATGACAAGCTTGACCTGCGTACTATTGAATTGCGTGACTATCTCTGCGAACCGAAACCACTAAACCGTGACGTCCACTCCCTGCGGCTTGCTTCGGCCGATATCCTGGAAGGCGCGACACTTGATTTCAAGCTTGGTGGTAATAGACAAAACCCGGCGAATGAGGCTGACGCCCTGAGGCAATCGCCAATAGATGATGCACGCGCAATGCTTCTGGGCGAGGTGGCCAACAAACTACGAATCGCCGGGCGACTTAATGAAGCACGGGAAGCATTTCGCCGGGCGCTGATCGTTGTCCCCAGGGACGGGCGACTGATTTTCGAGTTTGCGCGATTGTTGCGCTCGCAGGCCGGCAGCCTTAGTGACCCGAGGCTTTTATCGAGAGCTCGAGCTGCGCTTCGGCTATCGGCGATGCGCGCGGAAAAGGAGCCGGAGCTTTTATCTTTTGTCGGCGAGAGTTTTCTTGAGTGGGGAGAAACATTGCGCGCGCAAAATAGCTTTCAGAAAGCTATTGAGCTCGAGCCGCAGAATTTCCGCGCGCGCATCGGCCTGGCCAACCTCGCCCTACGGCAAGGCAAGCTCGCGCACGTCATTCATCAATATCGCGATGCTGCGGGCGCAGCCTCTGACACGGCTCTTTCGCGACACGCCGGAAGAGAGGCCGACTACTATGCCAGGTTAAATGAGGACGACGACTACCTGGTTGCGGAACTGCGGCGAATAAATTGGCTACAACATTCTCTCAAGGTGCGTCGGCTCGCGGCGCGGATCACTAACGGTAGCATCCTCATGGCGTTGCTTATTCCGTACGTTAATGAATCTATCGCAGGTCTGTGCTGGTATCTTGCTTCCTCCTCGTTGATGGCCTGGATCGCCAGTCTGATCGCGATCAAGCTCCTGGCTAAAAGACGAACGCCCCAGATAGCAACCTAACCAACGAGCTGGCTTCTGCACGAATGGTGGTTAGACCAGAGCGGTGGCAAGCCCGCCTTTCCGACCTTGAGACTGCCGGACTCGATGCTTTTCGCGTTGAAAGCCCTACCCGCGGCGCCGAAACCCCCAACTTTGATTAGCTCCGCGTCAGGAAGGGGGGCGCGCCCCGCTCTAAGCAACGAGAAACACTCTTTACGCCAAAGTTAAGTTGTCTTGGACCGTGAGGTCGGAGTCTCTTCCTGCTTCCGAGCCGTAGACTTCGCGCCGCTTGGTGTCTCTGTTGCAGGTTCTCCAACGACAGCCGCTTTCGCCTCGCCGTCCTTTATCGGTTCCTGCGAACTGGGCACTGCGGGTTGAATTGTGCGGGATTGCTGTTCGACCTGCGAAGCTACGGCGAAGGTTCGCGTTGGCTCCGGACTCAGCAGTGAATCCCAACGATAACGCGGGGCCTCGCGCGGTTGATTCAATCGCTTGAAGACAAGGTCCGTGACTGTATTAGTGATCCAATTGTGATAGAACTCTCCAACGGAAGCTAATTCAGCGTCTGGCGCCGGATTCATGAAGTCTATCGCGTAAGGAATCCCGTCCTTGATTGCAAATTCGACTGTGTTGAGATCGTATCCCAGCGCGGTACACAACGTACGAACATCGCGTCTAACACGATCCGCCAGTTGCGGTGCAAGGTAGTCGGGATTGTGAATGTACTGCTCACCGGAGAGATAAGGCTTCCTCGGATCATAGGCCATGATCATTACTTCTTCCTGACCGACGCAGTAGCAGCGCACAAACTGATCGAAATCGATCCCTTCCTGCAGCGTCATGCAAAGTGTTCCCGTCTGATCGTATTCCTTCAGTAATTCCTCGAGGCTATTAATCTTGGATACATTCTTCCAGCCGCCGCCGTCGAAGGGTTTTAGAAACGAAGGGAAGCCGACGTAATCAACAATGCCCTGCCAGTCAAGCGGGAACTCCAGGTTGCGCAAACTCTCAGTCACAATTCCTGTCATGTAGTCCTTCTGCGGCAACAGAACGGTTTTGGGAACGGCGACTCCCAGCTTACGAGCCAGCGAATAGTTAAAAAATTTATCGTCGGCGGACCACCAGAAGGGGTTGTTAATGACTACGGTTCCTTCCAGGGCCATGCGTTTGAGCGTGGCACGATAAAAGGGCACTTCATGAGAGATCCGATCAACAACCAGATCGTATCGAGGCGGCGCATCGTGCCTGATGCCGCCCAGCTTGATGAAGTCAGCGGTGACATCTCCCTGGCCGCGTTCGTTAATGTTTCTGATTAGAGCGTCGGGAAAGGTCTTTTCCCGGCCCGCCAAGATGCCTACTCTTTTCATAAGATCCCCTGTCTCTTAATTACGATTGAGTTGCGCTGGTGCTGATTTGCACATGTTGCTTCGTGGCAAGAACCACGCGTGTTTGAAAAGTAAGGAGACTACGATTTAACCGGAATACATGTCAATTTGGCAAAGCGCAGCTCAGCGGCTAAATTTGATTTGATGACCTTTCTACCAGACAAAACCGAACCACAGAGTCACACGAAAAACCTTCGAAAAATAAGCGGTAAATGTTTCGTGCGTGTTAATGGTAATGGCTTGCCAGGCGAGTAGTAGGCGGAGCGGCTTCCATTGGCCACGAGTTCGATCGCGGTTCTCAGTCCTGTTAGCGGTTGACCGCAATCAATGTCGATAGGCATCTAGCCGCGCCGAAACTCGCATCAATCAACTGGTTGCGCCGAGGCTTTTGCGCCCGCTGTGTTACAATCCGCAGGCTCGGATGGCCAGCTTCTTCCCGTTTTTCGGTAACGAGACTTCATTGTTTCGACAGGAGAAATATTTCTTGCGTCGCTTATTTCTAACCCCCACAGTTGTTTTCACCCTACTGATTGGTTGCGCTGCTCTTACCCCGCACATGGCGGTGCTCGCCCAGCAGCCGACTCCTGCTGAAACCAAGCCAAGCGCAAAACCGGAGAAGATCGATAAGAACCAGAAAGCCTTTACGGCGGAACAGATAGCTGAGTCCGTCATCTTCGTTTACGGGAGCCGTGAGTTGCTGGCGAAGATACGACGGAATGGCGTCGAAAGCGGACGCATCTGTAAGCCCAACTGTGAATTAGCAAAAGCCGAGGAAGCCACCTATCAACGCCGTTTCGTTCGCGGCGATAGCATGGACAAGGACAAGATTCGGCTCGACCAGAAAATGCCGACCCTGGAGTATTCGCTAATTTTCGGTAGCGGACAGTTGTGGGGAATAATCAATGGCGCTTCGTTCACTCCCAGGCAGGACGCGACCAGCACATTTCTAGCTCAACACCGCCGCAGCCTGGATAACTTGTTGCGATACAAAGAAAACGGCTCGACACTTACACTGATTGGCAAAGATAAACAAAAGGGGCTCGAGCTCTACATTCTCGACGTCATTGACAAAGATAAGCAGTCGACGCGGTATTACATTAGTACGAAGACCCTTCATGTTTTGTGGCTGGAATATGACGAGCGACCCACGGCCGCAGCTCCCATGAAGTACTCGCGGAAGTTTATGGATTACAGGTATGCACAGGGAACACTCGTTCCTTACCGCTCCGTACTGCTGGAGGATGGTAAGCAAATCCAGGAAACCCGAATTCTGAACGTCACTTACGGGATCA
>DATLBQ010000080.1:0-3791 GCA_035526805.1 Pyrinomonadaceae bacterium | reverse complement strand
TGTGAACGCCTGCCAGTCTCCGCGGAGTCGCGAGTCGGCCAATCCGACGTTGGCAGATCGAAATTTGCCGCCGATGAAATAAATGCCACTTCCGATCACGAGCACCAGCATGAGCCCAAGCACGACAACTCGCTTCATCGCTGATGCAGTTGGCAGAACGAATGCGCCTTTCATCCAGCAGGCGACACTAATCACGAGAAGGAAGCAGCTGGCCCAAATTGCTCCTTCCAAGCCACGCTGAGCACCCAGCACGTAAAGAAGAAACAGCAACGTAGCCAATAGCAGAAAGCCCATGAATTGTTTCACATGCAACATCCACGGGCCCGGGTTTGGCAAAAATCGCAGCCAGGCGGGTTGAGCGGCCAGAAGCAGATACGGCGCACTCATGCCAGCGGCGATAGCAGCGAACATCGCAAGGATAACCGCCGATGACTGCGAAAAAGCGAAGCCAAGTGCGGTTCCAAGAAACGGCGCAGTGCAGGGCGTTGCCAGAACAGTCGCGAACACACCCTGAAAGAATGAGCCCAGATCGTCTTTGCGCTCGGTTGTCGAAAGCAGACCGCGTGTCATGCTTTGCGGAAGCGAAATCTCAAACACACCGAAGAGATTTAGAGCGAAAACCAGAACTACCACGCTTAGCGCGAGGACGAAGTAGGCGTTAGTAAATTGAAATCCGCCCCAGGTTATGTCATGCCCTGCGGCCTTAAGCCCAATCAAAAGGAGTGCAAGCCCGACAAACCATGCGAAGATTCCCACTGCAAACGCGATACCGCTCCGCAATACTTTCTGCCGGCTTTGGCCTGCATGTTGAATAAATCCAAAGATTTTGAGCGAAATTACCGGAAGAACACACGGCATCAGATTCAAGATAAGACCGCCCAGGAAACCGAAGAGTAGAAAAGTGAAGATCCCGCGGACGGGCGCCGGTGCAGCCGCCGGAACAATCGGCGCAGAGGAAATTTGCCATGCGGCACGATCTTCTCCATTTGGGTGCTGGGAATAAACGACCAGGCCCGCGAGGGACGACAAACTTTTCTCCGAAGACTCAATCGGAATTCGAAAGACAACTTCCTTCCCGTTGCGGGATTCGATCGCTGGATGGCCAACAAGAACGCCCTGTTCTGGTGATGGGAAAAAGTCCAGTGCTGGATAATTGGCAAGAGTTTCACTCGTAACCTTTAGACGAAGATCACGTCCAATCCGACTCCAGTTTGCCCTCGCCGCGTTCGACTCTGGCCAGTTTTGAGGCAACAAACGTCGATAGCGCGCGAAGAATTCCGCGTTCGCCGGCTGACTCGTTGTCGATACCGGTAATTCCAGTTGCGGTGTTGCGGTGCCAGGAATGCAGATTTTCTCGCAGACCAGCCAGTTTGCCTCCGCTGAAAGCTTTACTGTTGAATTGTCGAGCTTTTGAGGTGGCGTGATTTCCTGCATCAGCAGGACTTCGTTTTCGTAGCCGTAAGTCTCGATGTCTCCCGGATCGATTGTTTTCAGAGGAATTGGCCATTGAATCTCGCCAACTTTCCAGCCCGATGGCAATTTCCATTTCAATTCGGTGGGAAGACCGGCGTCGCCAGAGAACGCCCAATAGGTGTGCCAGCCAGGAGCCATTCGGAGCAGCAAACCGACGGTGAACGGTTTTCCGGGAACAATGGCGCTCGTATCGGCAAGGAGCTCAGCTTTAACGAGTTCTTTTCCTTGATAAACCTGCGCCTGCCCCTGCGGCGCCAAAGCGAGGATAAACCAAGCAGCGAAGTACGTCGCAACTCGCGATGCTGCTCTCATGTTATTACGTAGCACTCGGTGCAGTTCGCGGCAATCGACGATGGTGTGGCGCGACGTTAGATGCGCACCCAACTTATGGAACAAGAAAGATCTTATCGGTCCAAGGATCTTTCACTTTGGTGCCGGAGGGAAAGCCACTTACATCCACGTATCTTCCCTCCTTGTCGAATGGGCTGAAGACATATCCCGGCTTGCCAGGGACTAATTTTCCTGTCGGAAACGTCGTCGATGGAGCAGCGCCCGAGGATGAGCCTCTCGTTTGTGACTGCGCTGGCTCCTGGCGAGACGTGACCGAAGTTCCGCTCGATCTTCGGCCCTGGCTGCGCTCGGCCTCAACTCGCGGCTGCTGTTGCGAGGCTGAAGCCGTCTCTGGCGGAATTGGTTGGCCGGGATTCGTAACATCGGATGCAGTCTCCGTTCCGACCATGGTTGATGACTCATCGCCCCGCTTCCGCGTCGCATAATGCACCGGAGCGCTGGCAACGCGATACGAGCCGACCGCGACGGCCCGAGCCACTTTGTACGAGCCTACCGCTGCGCCGCGGGTTACATGGTAAGAAGTAGCCGCTACGTCCTGGGTCGCTCGGCACCCGGTAAGCAGGACAGGAGCAAGCATCAAAATTCGCACAAACGCATTCATTTTACCTTCATACAGATGTCACCGATCGCTATTCGTTCAATGATTTAGGGTAACGTCACGAATGAAATCGCCGATATCACTCTCAGTGGTCGCCCAGGAACACATTAGACGATAAACATCCGGCTCGATAAATTTGTAAAAATGCCATCCGCGTGCTCGGAGGCCTTGTGCAAGTTTGTCGTCCATCCGCGCAAAGACCGCATTTGCCTCCACGGGGAATACAATTTCAACGTTCGCTTCGCGCTGCAGGTTTTGCGCAAGCTGGCGTGCGGCACGATTAGCATGCCGCGCGTTTTGCAGCCATACGTCATCTGCCACAAGTCCCAGCCACAGTGCAGCCAGGAAGCGCATCTTCGATCCGAGTTGACCGGCTTGTTTTACTCGATAGTCGAAGTCGCGTGAAATCTCCTTGTTAAAAAATATCACCAATTCGCCGGCAGCCGTCCCATTCTTTGTCCCGCCGAAGCAGAGAGCATCTACTCCAACTTCCCAGGTAATTGCTTTCGGCGCGCAGTTGAGCAACGCAATCGCATTAGCGAAACGCGCACCATCCATGTGCACAACCAGTTGATTGGCACGAGCTAGTTCAGTGATCGCCGCAATTTCGTCGCGCCTATAAACTGTTCCGAACTCGGTCGCTTGTGCGATGCTGATCACGCCCGGCTTGTGCGAGTGCAGTTCGTTCTGACGCATAAGCAGCGCTTTGGTCTGGCCAAGATCGATCTTGCCGTTTCCGCCGCCAACCAAGAGCAGTTTCGATCCGCCGGTGAAAAATTCCGGCCCCCCGCATTCGTCGGTCTGAATATGGGCATTCTGATGGCAGATAATGCCCCGGAATGATTGACACATTTGCGCGAGGGCCAGTGCGTTCGCCGCGGTGCCAGTGAATACAAAATAAACCTCGCAATCGGTTTCAAAGATTTCACGAATCCGATCGCACACGCGCGCCGTCCAGCGGTCCTCGCCGTATCCTGCGGCGTAATCCGTATTGGCTGCGTGCAGGGCAGCCGAGGCCTCGGGGCAAATCGACGCGGTGTTATCGCTCGCAAATTGGTGGCGCTCTACGATCATTACCCTCTTCGCTACGCGAGTTTCTACGCCGGATCAATTAGAACCCATCTCGCAAATAGGGAATGAGTGCGCTAAGCGCTGGCGGCCAGCTGGCAAGGCGCGACGAAGGAGCATAGCCGCAGCGTTCTGTAACTGAGGAGCCGGCCGCCAGCGCTGAGCCCGGAGGGTTTCGGATCTTTGCCCCTGCAGCGGCGTTGCTCGTCGGTCAAAGATCCACGGAGGGATATTCTTCCTCCTCGCGCCTTGCTTCAGCGCCAAATCTCTAGCAACGCACCCGTTCCCTCTTTGCGAGATG
>DATLBQ010000079.1:0-5299 GCA_035526805.1 Pyrinomonadaceae bacterium | reverse complement strand
AGAAAGAAATGCAGGGTGCGAGTGCCATGGTGTTGCGGAATGAAGTCCGCAATCTTCTTTGGCAAATTAATTTCCTTCGCCAGTTTTATTCCATAGGTAACATGGGAAGTAATAATTCGCGCACTCTGCGAGGGTCGCATGTGATCGTGAGGGTTGTTTCCCTGCTGATTCTCTACAAAATATTCGGGCGCAGCGACTTTGCCGATGTCGTGATAGAGCGCGCCGATGCGCGCCAGCAGCGGGTTTGCATTGACCGCGCGGCAGGCATCTTCAGCAAGTTGGCCCACTGCATGTGAGTGCTGATTTGTCCCAGGAGCGCGCAATGCAAGTTGGCCCAACACTGGTAAATCGGCATTAGAAAGCTCCAGTAGTTTTACGTCAGTAAGAATACCGAAAAGCGATTCGTTAATCGGCAAGCCGCCCGCTGCAAAAATTGCTGTCAACAACCCGCCGACAAAACCGCAGCCGGCTGCCAGCAGAACGGAGTTAAGCGTGAACGGTTGTTCGGCATAGGCAATTAGAGCCAGCGTCATGAGCGCGTTGACCAGACCGACCAGCAGACCGGCGAGCGTCACGGATTGTCGCTCTCGATACCTGCCAATACCGTAAACGGCGGCGGCGCAGGAAATAATCGCAAAAAGAGATTGCTGTATCCCGGTTGGCGCAAGCATCCCGGCAAACAAGGCTGTAATGATGCCCGTTAGAAACGCCAATTGCGTGTCGACCAACATCACCACCAGCAATGAAGCGGCCGCGAAAGGAATCGCAAAGTTCCAAAGCGTCGGATCATTGAACGGCGCAGACTTCATGCCGTTTGCCACGCTGTCGCTTAGTGTGAAACCGACGCGCATGAAGGCCGTCTCCATAACTATTGCGGAGCCCACCAGCGCGAAGGCTCGTCCCTTCGACAGCGACAAGGCAGAAACTGTGCTTCGGTGTTCAGTAAACTTCCAGACCGCCCAGTAAACCGCGGAAACTATCAGTAACAACCCTAACAGGTTGTGCCATGGTCGGCCTGCACGGCCGGTGGTTTTCAACGCTGCCAGCTGAGCAAGTATCGCCGGCGTAACAGTATCGCCCTCGCGGGCAATCATCTGGTTGCGTTTCAGCGAGATTGTCACCGGTTGAATCTTATCGGCTTCCATTTCCCGTGCTCTGGCGGTGGTCGTCTGGTCGAGCACAACATTCGGACGGATCAAGGGGACGGTTGCCGCTACCAACGCGGATTTCTGTTCCTGAGACCAGCCCGGAAGGTTAAGCACCTTAAGTTCTATTTCATGCCGGGCCTCCGTTAAAGAGAGCATACGGCTGCGCGGTGCCGGCATGATCATTTGTGCCGCGGGATTGCGTACATCCACCAACACGATTTCCTGATTCAGTCGATCAGCTTCCGCATCATCATAAATATACCGATCGCCCGTCTCCCGAATGAGCGAGACAAGTTGGTGTAAATCCTCTTCTTTCAAGTTTCGGGCCAGCAATGCACGCGCGACACCCGGGCCGCCTTCACCGGTCCAGGTGAGAGGTCTACCCGCCGTTCTGACCGCAGCATCGGCCTTCAGCTGTTCCCAGGCGGCGCGGAAACTGCGCGCGGAGCTTTCGCCGCGAGTGGAGTCGAAATTGAAGATCGAGCGAGTAGCTTGCCGCGCCACGTTCCGGCGTCTTTCGGTTTCGGCGATATCGAAGCCGTTTACGTCAGACCGCGCTACAACATTTCCTCGTATTACCTCACCCTCCCGGTACTCATGCGAGTGGCCGGAAGAATAACTGCTGACCAGCAGTGGAACGGTTACCGCCACCAGAAAGCCGAAGCCAATTAGCATCCGGGTTCGGGGTTGGAATACTTTGAACGGTCGCAGGAAGTATTGAAACGCCAGGTCGCGCGCACGGCTAAGCGGAGTAGTGAATCGGGGACGAAGGGCCATGTGTTTATGCGATGCGCGAGATTCGAGAGGTATCAACATGGCCGCCGCCGGACAACCCGAGGTCCTGCGAAAGCATTTCTCCGAGCTTTTCGAGCAGGGGAGGCAGCGTCTTTCGATCAGTTGCCGAGATGGCAACTACTTCGCGTTCACCGCCTTGAGCGAGTTGTCGCAAACTGCCTTGCACAGTCTCAACGTCAACCAGATCCGCTTTGTTGAGGACCAGGATTGAAGGAATCTCGGCACTATGAAGTTCTTCGAGGATTGTCTGGACCGATTGAATATGTTGTGTCCAGCGCGGATTGGAAATGTCCACCAGGTGAAGGAGCAACGTGCTGTCTCCAATTTCTTCGAGCGTCGCGCGGAAAGCGGAGAGCAGACCCGGGGGCAGGTCGCGGATGAAGCCGACGGTATCGTTGATGATTATTTCCTGTTCGCGCGGCAATCGCAGGCGGCGCGACGTGGGATCCAGCGTCGCAAACATCCGCTGTTCGGCGCGCACATCGCTGTTGGTCAATGCGTTCAGAAGTGTGGACTTCCCGGCATTCGTATAACCGACGATTGAAACGATCGGAAGCTGGTTCCTGACCCGCACCTTTCTGCGTTCCTGACGCCGCTGCCGCTGTGTTTCGATTTCGCTTTCCAAACGGTTAATGCGATCGCGAACTCGACGACGATCCATCTCAAGTTTTGTCTCACCTGGACCTCGGCCTCCTATGCCACCGGCCAGGCGGGAGAACGCAGAATCCTGTCCGGCAATTAGACGCGGCAGCAGGTATTTTAATTGGGCAAGCTCGACTTGGATCTTCCCCTCGCTCGACTGCGCACGCTGCGCAAAAATATCGAGAATGAGTTGAGAGCGGTCGATAATCTTTAAGTCAGTCGCTTCAGACAGCGACCTGACTTGCGCTGGACTCAACTCCCGATCGAATACCAGCATGTCAGCGCCCAGCTGAAGCGACCGAACTAAAAGTTCATCAAGCTTGCCGCGACCCAACACCGTACGCGGATCAATTGCCTGACGTCTTTGGATAATCTTGTCCTGCACGACAATTCCCGCCGAGGTGGCGAGTTCGTGCAACTCCGCCATAGATTCTTCAGCATCCGCAATTGGTCCGGTCGTTACTCCAACGAGTATGCTGCGATCCTTTAGTCCATCCTGCCGGGAGGCGCGCCGGTTTCGCGCCATCTCTGCTTCCAGAGATTCAATTAGATCAAGAAAATCTATATCCAACTGCGAGGCAATTTTGGGTGGCAGAAACGCGTAAGGTTGCTGATGCTCGGAAGATTGCAGATCGACGGATGCCAACGGCAGCAGATGCGCAACGTTAACGAGTCCCGGCAAACCATCGTTCTCATTTACATCTATTGCCACCATCAGATCGAGCCGCAGAAGCGCAAGGTCGGTCAAGTCGTCTTGCGTCAGCCCTTCGCCCCTGAGATGAGTGTGAACGCAACGCAGACCACGAAAGCGGTCGACGGCCGTGCGGACGCGTTTAAAGTCAGGCAGTTCGATGCGCCGGTTATCCCCAACCATCACATACTCAACATGTCCGCCGCGATCTATTAGCACACCTATTTGTCGGCGGGTTTCATGTGAAAGTTCGGCAAGTTGCCGCGCAAATTCCGGTGTCACAATCTGGTGAGGTGTAATGCGCCTGGTGTATAGCTTTTCTATGCGGCGCAATTGATTGGGCTTCAGGCCCGCGGTGTTTCCTATTAGTTCCTTGATAGTTGTCGCCCTCCGGTCAAGTAGTTACACAGGCTCCGAAACGGAAAGCAGATGATCCGGCTCACCGATTGAATTCGCGTTGAAGTTACAGGAGGAGTGATGCGAGCAGTGGATTCCGACGCCAGTGGATTACCTTCGATGTTGCTCTGCGATATCGCTTCGCTTAGTCGCTTGAGCATTACAATAATATTCAGCATTGGCTCCCGAAAAGCCGATTGACCGAGCAGGAGCCGCCTTTGCAGGTCGGATTATACCATACCAACCATTATGCAATAGGCTAGAACAGACCAGAACAGACCAGCTGGGAGAATGGCTCATTTTCATGTTGGCACGCCTCATCTTCGACAATGAAACGACCGATTACTTCAATCTTTTGAATTAGACACGCCCATGGGCGGGACGTATCATTGGGCGCTTTGCGTGCCCGACAGCTGCAACAGGAGCGCCGCGGGTTTATTGTGAAGGCTGACATGACCAAAGAATTAAGAATAGTTCGAATTCATCCGCCGTTCGCTCTGCCGGGCGGCGAGATGACGATTGACTGCGAAGGGTTCGACACCAGTGATCCAACGCTCTGCGCCGTTTGGTTTGAGAATCAGCGCGCGCCAATCGTGGCGTTGTCGCCGCAAAGGGTCTTGGCGATTGTGCCCGATCATAAACAGAGCGGCACTACCGAGGTCACGCTCGAGTCGCGGGGTATTCGCAGTGAACCATTCAGTATTGTGGTGGGAAGACAACTCGCTGAGGATCTTCATCCGGTTGCTAACCCTGCTTTCGATCCGGATGATGGTTCGTTATTGGTGACCCGTTCGGGCTCACGCGGCGAGCAGTTGCCGATAACGATATTCCGCCTCGACGCCAGCGGTGAAGTTACGGAGTTTTCCGGAGACATTAAAAATCCCACTGGCATTGCGTTCGATAGCAGCGGCCAGATGTTCGTTAGCAGTCGCCTTGACGGCACCATCTATCGCATCACGCCGTTTAAGGATGCGGTGCCGTTTGCCAAAAACCTGGGAGTCCCGACTGGTATCGCGTTCGATCGTTTCGACACGATGTATGTCGGAGATCGCACCGGTACGATTTACAAAGTAAACGGCATTGGCGAAGAGACAGCGTGGGCGGAACTGGAGCCATCCGTTTCCGCCTATCACCTGGCCTTCGGTCCGGACAACGCTTTGTACGTGACTGGCCCAACGGTCGCCAGTTTTGATTCCATAATGCGTGTCGATGAAAAGGGTGAGGTCAGCGTGTTCTATAAAGGCCTGGGGCGCCCGCAGGGGCTGGCATTCGATGGCGACGGAAATCTCTGCGTTGCGGCATCGCTGCGCGGCCGGCGAGGCATTGTTAAGGTCTCGCCAGACGGCTTGAATGCTGAGATGTTTGTCGCTGGGATGAATCTCGTCGGTCTTGCGTTTAGTGCGACGGGCAACCTGGCGGTGGCTTCGACAGACTCGGTATATAGTCTGGAACTCGCAGAGTAGGATAGGCATTCCTACCCGTTCATGTGAATCTGGTCTTGCTGGCAGAAAAATTTTTTCCATTTCTCATTTTCCATTTTTCATTTGTCATTTAAGAGAGTGTCATCAAGAGATTCGGTCAATGCCAAATAAAAAATGGAAAATGATATCTGGAAAATGTGGTTCTC
>DATLBQ010000078.1:0-7569 GCA_035526805.1 Pyrinomonadaceae bacterium | reverse complement strand
CGTTATTCTTTATTAGGCCGTCTTCGAGTTCACATACTTCCCAATCCGGCGCCTCGGGGTCGGTCCCCGCACGACCTGGTTTTACGCGAACATCGAATGAGATCACAGGGGCCTTGTTTTCGTTTTCCATTTCAATAAGTTCCTTTGTCGATTATGTCTTTCAGCTTAGGAGCCCAAATCTATCACAAGTCAGCGGCATGAAGTCAGCACGCACCTCGTTGTAGGCAGTGGGTGTTTTTGGATTCAGGAGCATCCAGCTACAGAACCGAGCGCGGCGCCGGATCCCAAAAGCAGCTTCAGTAAGACGCGGACTCGTATGCCTAACTAAAGTAAACGTCAACATCCGGCGCTACCGCGCTCGGTTCTGAAATCGCCTCCGCTAACGCCTATTGACCAGGCCGCCAGGTGGTACTGACGTCATGTCGTGAGTTATGCATAAATAGTTTTGACAAACGTCTTTCCTCAGGTAGCATGACGCGCGAAAGTTACATTGAATCCAATAAAGTAATTAATCATGTGTACTGATAGAAGAGACTTCCTGCGGCTGTCAGCGGGACTGGCCAGCGCCGCTTTAATAACCAATGCAGCGCCGGCCATTGGAGCGACCGGGGTCGAAGCCGGCGGTGCAGAATTTTTTCAACAACGCGAATTGCCGCAAGCGATTCGCAAACTGCAAAAGTCAACGGATGGTATCGTTCCAATTTCTTTGGATGAGCGTCGCGCCCGGATCGAGAAGGCGCGCCGCTTGATGCGCGAGCACAAGATCGATGCAATCTATGTGGAACCGGGCGCAAGCATGTTCTATTACACGGGCATGCGTTGGGGCACCAGCGAGCGAATGTTTGCCCTGGTGATTCCCGTTCGCGGCGAGATCGCCTGGATTTGTCCTAAGTTTGAAGAAGAGCGGGCGCGCGAACTGATCGCTGTTGGTAAGGACATTCGTACCTGGGAAGAAGATGAGAGTCCTTACCAACGCGTCGCGGAGATTTTTCGTGATCGCGGGCTGCGTGCCGGGCGGATTGGCATGGAAGAGCGTGTGCGATTTTTTCTTTTTGACGGCATTCGTAAGGCCGCGCCTCGATTGCAGTTCGTTAGCGCCACACCGGTGACGGCGGGCGGTCGAATCTTCAAATCTCCGGCTGAACTTGCGTTAATGCAAAAGGCGAACGACCTGACGATCATTGGCTATCGCGCGACGATCGATAGCGCGCGCGAAGGCATGACGCAGGACGAATTTTCGGGAAACTGCGCCGCGGCATTTCGCGCTCTTGGTGTCCAGGGTGGAATTTTTTGCAGTTTTGGGAAGTACACCGCGTTTCCGCACGGCAGCAGCACCCCGCAGAAACTGAAGGAAGGCGATGTGGTGTTAATGGATGGCGGCTGTAGTGTGGAAGGTTATCAGTCAGACATCACACGCACCTTCGTTTTCGGCAAGCCGACCGCACGACAGCGAGATATTTGGAACCTTGAACGCAAAGCGCAGGACGCAGGTTTTGCGGCAGCAAAGGTTGGAGCTCCCTGCGAGGCAGTTGACGCCGCCGCTCGCAAGGTGATTACGGATGCGGGTTTTGGTCCGGATTATAAAGTGCCGGGATTGCCGCATCGAACGGGACACGGCATCGGCCTCGAAGGACACGAGTGGACAAACTTTGTGCGTGGCAATAAGACACCGATTCAACCAGGGATGTGTTTCAGCGATGAACCGACCATTGTTATCTACGGCGAGTTTGGAATTCGGTTGGAAGACTGCCTTTATATTACGGAAGGCGGACCAAAATTCTTCACACCGCAGAGCCCATCGATCGAGGAACCGTTTGGCTGAGTATTGTCACCGACTAAGCAACTTGAGTTATCCACAGATTACAGATTACACAAATACGATGACAGAGATCTGCTCGCACATTGATCAGATTCAACCCGTTACACCCAGCGCTCGCGGTTGTGAAGACTGTCTTCGCATCGGCGGCACCTGGCTTCACCTGCGTCTATGTATGACATGTGGCCACGTTGGCTGCTGCGATTCGTCTCCTAACAAGCACGCAACGCGCCACTTTCACGCTACCACGCATCCGATTATCAAGTCGTTTCAACCGGGCGAGAACTGGGGCTGGTGCTACGTTGATGAACTGATGTTTGATTCGTTGTAAAGCCAGGCACTCAGTACGCTCGCTCAAACACTTTGAGGTCTTCTTCGAGTTGCCATTGGAGTTTTGCCTTCTGGTTACTTAAGAGATAGTCCCGGCAGCCGCCCGAAGTGAGCTTCATCGCCGTGATGTCGGGTGCGCATTGGGCCACAGGGGTGAATTTTCGATTCCTTCCCTCCCTGTTACCATCGTTCCATAAACTTCCGCCCGCGATGAATGCATACTGGAGACTGTTTCGCGCCATCGTTTTGAGCTGAACGTATCCCAGTCCCTGATCCTGCACAGCCCGCAAAAACTCGCGCGAGATTTCCGAGCGTGAAACTCCCTCGTCGTCCGTGGCCAGCGCCACCGGCACGCCGTACTTCAAGTAGGTTGTGAGCGGATGCTGCGCTCCGCTGATACCGAGAATCAGATCATTGCTCGAAAGACAAATTTCCACCAGGACGTTTCGTCGCGCCATTTCCTTTAAGAGTTCGTCAGGCCTTTTCTCATGCATGATGTCCACGCCGTGACCGATGCGCTCACCGCGCGCGGTCATCACTGACTCGCGTATGTGAAATGTCAAACCGTCCGGTGGCACCAGACCGGGGGCCAACTCCCCGGCATGCAAGGTCAGATGGGCTTCCGGGTACAACGACCGCAAAGATTTCAACATTTGCATGTGGGTCGAAAAGTTCTGCATTGACGCCGGCGCATCTTCGCCTTGCACGAGATTTAGGCCCACAACTCTTGAGCTGGGGTCACTTGCCAGGGCGAAGCCGGTTACCATCTGGGCAAACACGGCCCCGAGCGAACTGCCGGCGCGCGACACCTGTGCGATGTAGCGAATGGTCACCGTGCAGCCGGGGTCGGCTTGCGGCGTGTCGCACTTCAGCAGTTGGTTCTTTTGCGCTTCGGCCTCCCGCAGGTTTTCAATCGCAGTTACAGCCGCGTTTGCTATGCCATTTGCTTTCAGTTTGGCGAGCGTGCTTTCGGCATTGCCGTCCCAACCGACCGCTTGACCGATCTTCACAGAGGCAACGCCATCCGGAACGCCATCCGGCGTGAGCATCAGCTCCAGGTAAAGCACCTGACCGTGGGCTGCTCGCGACGCCGCCTCAGCGATCATTCGGCCCGTCTGCGTATAGGTCGCTGCCCCGAATTTACCAAAGGCGTTGAAGAAGTGATCGTGGCCGGTGTCTCCTGAGAGTTCCCAGTTTCGCATGGACCAGGCGTCGACCAGCTGGTGATAAAACACGGAGTTTGTTACCGCCTTAGTTGCCGGAATTTCGTCCGCAGCGCAGGAGGATTTTGTTGGCGGCACTGTGAGCGCAAGGCTCTTGTTATTCACGCATAAACCGTTCTCAGCAGCCCACTGGATGTACGACTCCGCATAGATCGCTCCTGAGACATGATTGTGCAGATCGCCGCCTTTTGGCATTGTGAGTATAAACTTCCATAGTTGCGACGGCGATTTACGGATCGTCTCGAAGTACCGCGCGGCCTTTTGTTCTGATGAGTCTTGTGCGGATGCCCCTTGCGCGGTATGCGGGCCAGGTGAGTGGGCCGTCAGCGCCGTCGCGCACGATAGAACAAACGCCAAAGCTCTGAGGGAGGTCATGAACATTCGGATGGATGAATGTCTTCCAGGCATTTAGTTGGCTCCTGTTGTGTTTGAAGGTTAGAAAATGCGGAAGCCCGATCAAACGGGAGGGCCACGACCTTCGTTCCGGCTGTCTCTTTTTTCCGGGGCGCATTGTAGGCGCTGAGAAAGCCCGAGTCTATCACGAACAGTCTCGCCCTAATTTGGTTTTCTTTCACGCAAACTGTTAGTTTGCACGCGCGTTGAACGCCAATGCACGATCGCAAAATAACAATTTGTTTTACAATTCACGGCATGAGTCGCGCACCACTTCATTTATGCCGGTAACTGTACACGAGGACAAAGTCTGGTTTGATGAAGCTCAAAAGCTGGAGCACATTTGCGCTGACGTTTCCATCGTTCAGGCAAAGGGCAGCAGCGTCCTGCTTCTGTCGCACTTTGAATCAACTCTCGCAAGCCTTACCTCAGCGCTGCGACAAAAGGGAATAACTTACGAACGATTTTCTTCGCTTAATCCTGTGGAGCTGTGCCGGAGCGCACCAGGTAAAGTTTGGTTTGCCCCAGTCCGCGCTTTCCACGTCGCGAATGAAACAATGGTCACCGGTCAGGGCTCGGAGTTGGTGATCATAGTCGCTGAACACCATCCAATGCACTTGCGCGACCAGGAAATAGTGCATGCGGCAGGGAAGTTGTCTTGCAATCCACAGCTTTCTTTTTATTTTTCTCTTGACGATCCTGTGATGAAACACTTTGGCACGGAGAAGATCAAGGCGCTCTTTGAACGACTGGGAGTTGATAAGAGTGAGTGCATCTCACACCGCCTGATCAATACGGCTGTGCGCACGGCGCAGGAAAAAATTGAGAAGCAGGTGGGCAAGGACGTGCCCACACATTCTGCTGAGGACTGGTTCGAATATAACTTGCCAGAGAAGAAAGAGTTTTAGGCCGCAGATTTACGCGGATAAACGCGGATTAGGAATAGAAGCGGTAAAGCCAGGTAGGAAGTTCAGCCGGAGCGACCGGAGAGTTTGGATTATGTTGGGTATTAGCATGTCGTTTTCCTCTTTTTCTATGTTTTTGCTTTCCTGCGTTTTGAGTTTTCTTAATCCGCGTTTATCCGCGTGCATCCGCGGCTAATTGCTTCATTCCTGCCGCGCTCTTCAACTCTTCCAGGTTCAGCTGGTCAGACGATGTGATGTCAGCCTTCAAAACTTTCGCCATTTGCTTGAGCGCATAGTCATTTTCTTCCTCCGTCTCCGATACGACGCAGTCCGCCGGTACGAATATTCTGAAATCCCGCATGTATGCGTCATTGGCTGTAAACAGAACGCAGTTGTTGCCTGCGATGCCGGCGAGAATGAGGCTGGTAGCCCCGACGTGCTCCAGCAATAACTCGAGACTAGTGCAGTAGAAACCGGAGTGCTTTGGTTTCAATACGAAGTAGTCGTCCTCATCCGGCAGTACCAGCTTGACGAAAGGCTTTCCGCGGACTCTATCATCAAGGCAGTGCGAGACGATCTTGTTTAGATCAGACTGCCACTTCCCAAAATTATCGTTGACATAGATAACAGGCAGGCCCGCTTTCTTAACTTGCGCCTTGAGCTTCGCGATGTTTTCGCCTACGGGCATCGCAAGCTTAAGGAGTTGATCGCCATTCCGGAACTCGAAGTCGTTTATAACGTCAATGAGCAACAATGCTGCAGTGGCGTCGTCCGGCGCATTCCCATGTAAATCATCGCTTTTTATCGGCATGTTTTAGCTCTTAGGCTTGCCTGACAATAGTACACATTGTTTTTGCAAACGTTCAGTTGTAATTCGACATTGCTGTGCTTATGGGCCAGGTATCACGACGGCAACCGCAGTGCCATAATTTTGACAACAGACGTCGCGATAGGGCCGCGGGGACAAAGCGCTGACCGTCAGCGCACTCCAAATAAGATTAAAAGGCCCAGTGTCCCGAGACAAATGTGCTCGCGAAAAACGACAGATACAGAATTGACCACGCCGTTATCACGGCCAGCCAGATTGGTCGGGCTGCGAGCATCGCAAACAGAATGAAGATCGGAAACATCGTCAGCGTGTAACGCGGAATGCTCAACACAAAACTTACGGAAACGAATAACAGCCAATTGCCGGTCATCCAGACGCTGTATGCCGGTCGCAACTTGATCCAGCTTACGATCGTGCAAATGAGTCCCAGCGTAATGAACAGCACTTCCTGTGTCCCCACCATCTCCGCTTCGGATGGCGCTCGAGTCATTGATCCAAGCGCATTGTCGATGCCGGTAAGTGGCGATGACAGCGACTTGCCGAAGAACTGTTGCTGGAGCGATGTGAAGGCGAAGGCGTCCCCGGTCACATATTTATTCAACAATAGATAGCCACCGAACCCAACTGCCGCCAGCGCAATGTAAAGCATTTGCCACCGCCAGCGCCGCGAGGTCCGGTATTGATGGGCGGCCTCAACAATGAGCACCGGCAGCAGTAACACGCCATTGGGGCGCGTCAGGCAGGTGAGGGCGCCAAATACCGCGGCCAGCAACCAGCGTTGCTTGCGGGCGGCATAAACTGAGCTCAATGCCAACATCAGAAACAGGCTCTCCGTGTAACCGATGTGTAGAAAGTAGCTGGTCGGGAAGATGAACAGAAACCAAACAGCGCGCTGGGCCAACGCCCTTGAGTAGTCGAGCTCAACCAGACGCAGCAGTACGATCGCGGTGACCAGAGAAGCAATCGTCGAGACAATGAATGCACTGATCAGGTAGTCGCGCGTGATGAAGCCAAACAGTCTCACACTCCAGGGGAATAATGGATAAAAGACCAGCAGCGGTCGCAGTTCGCCGGTTGCGCCGTACCCAAACTGGGCCAGCTTCTGATAATTTAAAGCGTCCCAGCGGTTCCAGATCTCCAGCCACCCACGCAGTCCGGCGACGCGTTGATTTTGCAGCACTTGATAACTCTGGATGCCAAAGAGAAACATCAGCGCCTTAATGCATATGACCATCGCCAACGTCCGCAACTCACGCTGCCGAAGACCCCAACGAGTTGGCTCTCGCATCTCAGAGCGTGGGAAAACTTTGGGGATGTCGTTATTCATAGAAGTTGACCGCGAATGGGCCACACTGCTTTTGGTGAGAGAAAGTAAATCAGCCGCGCTGATGTTAGCAACAGAAAATCCCGGTGACGGGCACTTTTATAGGTTGGCCTCAAGAGTCATGATCAACCTTCGGTTCGGCTTTGCCGGCTGATGCGCGGCGGTGGCTATGCCCCGCCGTAGAGGTGGTTTGGTGTGATTTTGGCGGCGCAGTTAGTGGGATTTCGTGGTTTCTGCTTTTGCCATCGCCGAGTGAAATCGTGAGCGTTTTTAAGTCGGAGTGATATCCTCGAAGGTCCTAAGAGTTACGCAAATGTCATCTATCAGTGAAACGTGGGGGACGACACAGGATGAACGCCAACGCCCGTTTCCATGTGACGACATCATCTCGGAACCCGATGCGGAGCTTTATCGCGGCATTACGATCAATGCGTTGCCGGAAACTGTGTTCCGCTGGTTGTGCCAATTGCGGGTTGCGCCTTACAGCTACGACTGGATTGATAACTTCGGGCGGCAGAGCCCTCGGGAACTAACCCCGGGTCTCGACTTCCTGGCAGTTGGCCAGGACGTGATGCGCATTTTTAATCTGGTCGCTTTCGAGCAGGATCGGCAGCTAACAATTCGCGTGAAGCCTCATTCGAATGCGTTCAAGACTTTTGGCGATGTCAGAATCAGCTACCTCGTTGTGCCTATCGTCGATCGTCCAGCCAGCGAGTGCCGTTTACTCGTCAAGTTGGTTGTGAAATACC
>DATLBQ010000077.1:0-21689 GCA_035526805.1 Pyrinomonadaceae bacterium | reverse complement strand
CAGATAAATGCCGCACATCATCGGCCCCATCAAAATTCCCAGGGGAACAACGCTGCCGATTATTACCCCGACCACAGTCATGCCTACAAAAAGCCAGTACTGACTCTTAATCAAATCCCAACCGCTCTTGATACATTCGATGGGTTGTACGGCGTTACGGTTGAAACCTATTTCATTGAAGGGGAAGCTCATTATTCGGGTCCTTTCAGTTGAGAGTCAGGTGGGTATTGTTATCACGTTTCCAGCCGGCTTTATCGATCAGTTGCAGCAGCCGACCCTTAATGGCTTCCGTATAAATCAACGCTCCCATCTGGTTGGGATGACCAAGTGAAGCGTAACGGCAGATCAAAAAGAGATCTTCGCGCGCCCGCTTTTTGTGCTTCTCTTCCTTGATTCCTTTTGGTTTTTTGTACACCTGTTCGCAACTCTTAATTCTGCTTTCCCTGACGTGATCGTTCGTTTTATAAGCAGCGGTGCCAAATGAAAGCAACACTACGATTTTCGCAAAACCGGAGACATTAGTGGAAGCAAACATGAAATTCCAAAGCAACGTATCCGGGGCCGCAAACACGTGTTCCGGCCCAAACTGAATCTCGACAAAGTCTATCTGGGGCCTCGGCCTACCGTTAATGTCGGCTGCGTTCGTTTTAGCGACCGCATCAAGCAGGCTGGCGGTTGAAGTCTGGTACCACTCCTCTGAAATAGTTATCAGCCGTTGACGCATTTCTTTGTCTGTCATGCGCCGGCCTTCAGGCCTTAGATTATTTAGTTTTTTAACGAGCAATCGCAGGAAGGCGTTGTCATCAGTTAGTGGCGAAACTATTGGGTAGTAACTTGTGACCATCACCTGAGATTGCGGGAAACTGGTTTTGACACGCTGTAACAGAAGTTGCATATCTTCGCCACAGCTCTTCTGTGCCTGTGCGCGCAACGAATCCAGCGGCGTCGACGCAGACAAAAGATTGCTCACGCCGACGTCGTTTATGCAGCCGTTCATAAGAATCAGTGCTGGACTAGCATGGCTGTCCTGGTAAAAGCGAATTGCGTGGTCCAACTGTTCGTTTATTGTGGGGGAAGAATTATTTACTTCGCCGTCGCTGGTTACGAATTCCAGCCGAGCCGCAGGTGCGCCGGAAATGACAGCGCCGGAGTGTGCTTCGACATGGACCTTTACTTCCCGATCGAGTTTTTCTTCCAGCCAACATTTCACTCGCGACGAAAACTTTTCCTCCTCGCGCAGGCCCTGGCCCCACATTACGGAGTCGCCCAGCACCAGCATGTGCAGCGGATCGTCATCGGGAACTTTTTTGTTCGGACAGTCGGCGACGGCCGCCTGAGCGGAAAGGGCAAGGAAGACAATCAGAAAAAGAAAATGAAGTGCAGTTTTGTTTGCGGTTTTAAGAATCATGCGGATATCTGATGCAGGAAGTCGTCAAGCACGTTCAAACTAACTCGAAGGCGATAATTCCTGGTGGAGCGGATGTCATCTATGGGAACTACTTCTCGCGACAATTCTGCTTTGGCCTGTTGAATAACATTTTCATCGAGCATCCTACCCTGCAACACCGCTTCTGTTGTGCGACAGCGAAGGGGCACGGGGGCCACGCTCCCGAGCGCGATACGTATGTGGTCAATCGTGCCTTCAGAAATTCGTGCGGTGGCAGCGAAACAGACCTTCGATATAGCCTGCGCTTTTCGCGTGCCTACCTTGCGATAGTAATGGATCAGATCCGGCCACAAGCGAGGCAGGCGAATGTGCGCGAGCAACTCATCCGGCTGCATGATCGATTGTTTGTATCCGGTGTGAAAGTTTTGATAAGGCACCCAGCGCGAACCGTGGATCGAGAGCAGCTCCAACTCCGCGTTGTAAGCTAGCAGGGCCGGAGGCGAATCGGCGGCGGGAGAGGCATTGGCGATGTTGCCACCCAAGGTGCCGCGATTTTGAATTGCGAGTCCGCCTGTTTCACTGGCTGCCTGGCAGAGCATCGGAAACTCGTCGCGCAGGATAGCGTTGGCCTGAATTTCCGTATACGTCGTGAGCGCGCCGATCGTAACGTGTTGAGGGGAGACGTCGATGCCGCGCAGCGCCGTAAGGTTCCAGAGGTTGATATAGTTTTTATGGGGCAGCTTGCCTGCTTCGAGTAGCACCATCAGGTCCGTGCCGCCGGCGAACGGTTGCCACAGGCCGGGTTCGCGGGCGAGCACACTTAGTGCCTCGGGTAGCGACGTCGGCGTCACGAGTTGATAATTAGGAATGAATGCTCGCATGCTTCGGTTTGGAGTGCGCTGACCTGTCAGCGCTTTAGGTCGGCTGCGACCCACCCGCTACCGCGTGGTGGTACTGACCTCATTACCTTTCTGACAAGCTCTCAACACTGATTCAAAAATTTTCATGTAACCGGTGCAACGACAAAGATTCCCTGCGAGTCCATTGCGAATGTCTGCTTCGCTTGGGTCTGGATTTCGTTCCAGCAGATCGACGGCCGCCAGCACCATGCCGGGTGTACATATGCCGCATTGCGCGCCGCCGCAATCGATGAAGGCTTGCTGGACCGCGTGCAATTGATCGCCGTTCGCAACGCCTTCAATAGTCTTGATCGTCGCGCCTTCAACTTGCGCGACTGGAATCAAACAACTATTAACGATCCGGCCATCAACAACCACATTACACACGCCACACTCGCCTTCGCCGCAACCTTCCTTCGTTCCGGTCAGGTGCAACTGCTCACGCAACACATCGAGCAAACGCTCCATTGGATGAGCGTCAAGCATTTGAGGCTCGCCGTTAACGATGCAGTTGATCGGTTTTCTCGCTTCAGTGGTTGGCATGTTGCTGCAGAGCTGCGAAGTCCGGCTACCGGCATTATGAGCCGCGGATAAACGCGGATGACGCGAATTTAAAAACAATCTCAATGAGCGAAATTTCGTCTTCCAACTTCTAATATGCTTGATCTGATCCGCGTTTATCCGCGTAAATCTGCGGCTAAAAGATCACGAGTCCGCTTCCGCCGCAGCAAATTCTTCCATCATTGCTTCGGGCATCAACGGTACGTGACTAAAACTTACGCCGGTAGCATCTTCAATTGCGCTCAGGATGGCGGGCGCGGCGCCGTCCATTGGTAGTTCACCAATTCCCTTCGCGCCGCCGGGGCCGTATGCGTAAGGATTTTCTTCAAAGTAAACTCGAATCGGCGGAATGTCGGCGGCTGTCGGCATGATGTAGTTAGTCATTTGGCCATTAGCCATGCGCCCGTCTTGCCAGACGACATTTTCAAATAGTGTAAAACCAATTGCCTGCGCTACGCCACCTTCGATCTGTCCGGCCGCAAGCACGGGATTTATGACTCGACCCACTTCCTGGACCGCCACAAAATCGTCGACGTGCGCTTCGTACGTCAGCAGGTCAACCGATACTTCGGCAACGTAGACAGCCCACGCGTAAGTTCCATACGCATCACCTTGATACTTCTCGTCATCCCAGCGAACATTCGGTGGCGGTTGATAGGTGCTAAACGTTTTCAGCGGACCAAAACTCTCGAGGTGTGTGCGACAAGCCTGCTGGAACGAGGTCGAATCATAGTTTTCGTGCAACAGTCCGCTGCCGACCAGTGTCTGTTTCAAACCGAGCACTGCTGATTCCACCAACTTCCCAACCACCATGCACGTGCGAGACGCGACGGTTGGCCCACTATTCGGAACGTGACTGGTATCAGGCTGGGCCACTTCGATTAGTGATTCATCAATGCCGAGTGTTTCGGCAGCGATCTGGGAAAAGATCGTGTTGGTGCCTTGCCCGATTTCAGTGCTGGCCGCGAGTATCCGTACGCGACCTTCGGCGGTCGCTTCGGCGCCCACAACAGACGCCAGGTACACTTCTCCGGAGCCCGTGAAGCCTGCGCCGTGCATGAACGACGCGAAGCCAATGCCCTTCTTTATTTGCGAGACGCTCCGATCGCTATTCTCCTGAGGGGAGTTTTCGCGTGCAAACCGCTGACTCTTTTCATGATAGTCGCTCAACTCAAACGCGCGGTCGAGCAGCCCATTCATATCAACCTTTTCGCGAATCACCTGGTTGGTGGCAGTGGTCTGACCTTCCTCGACAAAATTGCGACGACGGAATTCGTCCGGCGTCAGGCCCAAAGTCTTCGCAACTTTATCGAGTTGACGCTCCAGCGCAAAGATACTTTGAGGCGCGCCAAAGCCTCGAAAGGCGCCATGTGGCGGCACGTTTGTGGCAACCGCACGCGAGCGGATGCGGACATTGGGACAGAAATAAGGACCGGCAGAGTGAATCGTGCCTCTTGAAAGGACAACAGGAGAAAGCGTGCAATAGGCGCCACCGTCGATAATGAATTCGATCTCCATTCCCAACAGCTTGCCGTCTTTCGAAACCGCTGTCTTGTGCCGCGTGCGTGACGGATGGCGCTTGGTGGTTGCCACCATGTCTTCGGCGCGATCGTAAATCATCTTCACCGGTTTGCCGGATTTCCACGAAAGCAGTGCGGCGTGACCGGCCAGCAGCGACGGATACTCTTCCTTGCCGCCAAAGCCGCCGCCCGTCTCCGTTTGAATGATGCGAATTTTCTCTTCCGGCAACCCGAATAACTTTACCAGCGCCTTGTGAACGTAATAGGGACATTGCATAGATCCCCAGACCGTCACACCGTGCTGAATACTTGCGATCGCGATGGCGCCGTTGTTCTCGATGTATAACTGCTCCTGCGCGCCGGTGTGATATTCGCCTTCGATCACGAAGTCTGCTGCGGCCCAAACATGGTCGACGTTTCCCTTGTCAACCAGAAACGATTTGAAGACGTTGTCATCACCCCAGATGATCTCTTTCTTGTTCACCGAATCTTCAAGCGTGAAGACTGCCGGCAGCTCTTCCACTTCAATGCGTACATTGCGGCGGGCCTCTTCGAGCAGATATCGATCCGGATGGGCCAGCAGCAGAATGGGTTCTTCCGGATGATTTATTACTTCCTGAGCCAGGTAAGGCTGATCATTTAGTATCAGCGCGACATAATTTTCGCCAGGGATGTCTTTGGCGGTGACAATCGTAAATTCGTTCCACGCAATATCACCTTCGAAAGAGACGCTCTTAATACGCCCGCGCGCAACCTGGCTGCGCACCGTCGTACCGTGCAGCATCTCCGGAAAAGAAATGTCGTCAACGTAAAGCGCCTGCCCGGTGACCTTTTTCCGGCCTTCCTTGCGGGGTGCTGATTTACCGATGGGGTGGTTACTTGATTGTGCGCTCGCCAAGATGAGGTACTTTACAACTTATGGTCACTACTTATGCAAGCGCTCGATTACCACCCGCATAATTTCATACTTGTATTTTGTCACTGCAGTCGGACGCGAAGAGCACGCGAGGTGGACAAAAGAAGCCCCGACCGTTGCAGGCCGGGGCTTATCACAAATCGGCAGTCTTGTATCCTCTCCTTCAGGTGTAGCTATCGGCCGATGGGATCGAGTCTATTGGGGCAGGCACATGCCTGCCCCAGTTTGCGAGCATCCAGTAACGCGCTATCGTTTGACCGTTGGCGTCGTTGTCGTAGTGAACTGCAATGGCCCAAGGCTCAGGTTCACCACCTTTATGACGTAAACGCCGCTTTGCGAAACGGGTACATTCAACACCGCCACTCCGGAAGAAGCATCGGCGGTTTTCAAAGTTAGCCCCTTCGGATCGACGAGTAATATTTTGAAGGGCACGTTGACGCTTGATTCAGCGACTACGGATACCTCCTGCGCGTTAGACGGCATCGCATAATTGCTGCTTGACGTCTGACCTCCGGCGGCACTGCCCGACTCATTCGATGTGGCTCCCGGCCCCGATGTCGGTTGAGCGCTTGAGCTGGAGCTTACAAGTGAGAAGCGATCGAGATAGACCACTCCGCTCAGATTCTTAATCTCCAGCTTATGTGCGCCGGCAATCAGGTTTCCGAAACTCGCATTGTACTCAGTCTTGAATTCAGGCGACTGGGTAGAACCGGTGCTTCCGACAAAACTAACTGACTGCTTAAACTGCCCGTCCAGATAGATGTCGGCAGTGCCTCCCTTCGTACTCCTGGCGAAGGAGTAGGTAATAGACCCAGTGCTACCTTGTGGGACAGTGAAGTCCAGGTTGGCAAAGTGCTGCGCACTATTGCCCGAGTGGTAGCGGAAGTGGCCATCACTCGCACCGCCCGCGTTGGCCAGGTGCCAGCCAGCCGAGTAGGCGATACGCGAGTCGTTGTCCTCGATGTTAACTGGTGTGGGCGCCGGTGTCGGCGTCGGTGTAGGCGTTGGTTCCGGCCGCTCCACGTCAACCTTAAACTGTGCCGTATTGGAACTGACCTTCCCGCGCGAATCTGTGACTACCAGTCTGACGATGTATTCGCCCGCATCGAAAGTGTGGCCGATGGTCGGTGACGTTTGCGTTACATCATCACTGCCATCGCCAAAATTAAAGGTGTAGCTGGCGATGGTGTCGATCGAGTCGGCATCTGACGAAGCACTGCCGTCGAATTGCACGGTTAGTGGCTCGATGCCTTCGTCGACATTGGCTGTCAGCAGCGCCAGCGGTGGAGTGTTGGGCAAGCACAGGTTCGCCGGTCGCAGCGCGTAGCTGCCGGTTCCCGTGCTGTCTGGAATTGTTTCGTTGGTACCGCCCGTGCCCGGAATCGCTGAAGGCACGGTCGCACGAACGCTTCCGAATATGCTGGAGATGGCCTCACCTGGACCAGGGTTACCAATGGCGGATTTTGGAAGCACAAGGGTGATACTGCCATCGCCGTTAACGCTACTTGCCGAATCAAGAGTACCCAGTGTGACAAACACCCGGCTGGCGTCCTGGAATACCCCGGTGCTGCCGTAAGTAAATGTGGGTGCTGCACCATCCGAAGTGACCATGGAAACGAACCAATCTTCCTGAGGTCCGATAACCGGATGGGCCGGCGGAGCTTGTGGCGCGCCGAAACGTACGGCCCAGCGCCAGCCCACCGGCACAGTGGCTAGATCCGCGACCTTGATGGTGAACACAAGCTTACCGGCGAGAGCTTCGGGCTCTGACATGGATACCGAAGTGATATCGTGCGCCGCTTGCGTGTCGCTGGCATCCCCGGTGGGATCGACGAGAACCTGAACGCCCGGCAGCATGCAGGATCCCGTCGACTCCACGCGTGGACCAACAGTGAGCTCAACGAGGTTGCTGGGCTGACCCTCACCCGAAGCGTTCACCGCTGTAATCTTGTAGGTATAAGAGGCGACCGCCGTACTGCCACTGCGATCGCTGTAAGAAGTTTTGCCGCCCTCGGTCTGACCGATTTGCGCCATATTGGTTGGCGTCGTACCGCGATAAATCTTGTAAGCCGTAATCGGCGACCCGCCATTGTCTGGCACTCGCCAGCTCAAGAAACTGCCCATGTCATCACGGCGCCCGTTCAAACAGGGTCGCTGCGGCGCAGCCGGCTCGATGGGATCAAACTGTGACAATAATCCTTTGCCACCTGACTGGCGTGCGATTGTCGCTTTCGCGCTGAACGAATTAGGCAGGCGCGATTCACAGTCGCCAATGCAGCCGTCAGCATAGGAATAAAGCACCCGCCCCTTGTCGTCCATGGCTATCCCGTTGAAGTCGAGCAGATTGCGTAGCGGGTTGCTGCCCCCCTGGTTCCAGATTCCCGCCTCGCGCTGGACCGGAGCGTTGGGAGTGGCGTTAACCGTAACCCAGGTTTTACCGCCATCGTAGGTATGGGCCATGAAGACATACCAGGTGCCTTTGAAGGCGGCGGACTGATGGTCGCCGGACTCGGTGCTGCCAAGGAAAGCTACCGCGGCACGAAGTGGATCACCGGCGATGGCGGTCGCAAACACCGCGTTGTTAATTCCCTGGGCAGCGCCGATGTCGGTATCGTTGGTCCAGGTGAGGCCTTTGTCTTTGCTGACGGCAACGCGCGCGCGACCGCCGCTGACTTCACCACTGATATAAGCGAAATACAAAGTTCCATCACTGGCAATTCCCACAGTCGGATCCAGAATTCCTGGAGGAGGCTTGGCCGCGAATCCATTGCCCTGGACCTTACGCACCTTCCAGGTCGTCCCCGCGTCCTCGGATACGCTCACAGCTTGCACGTTATTGCAGCCCCGCACTGGAACGTACACCGTGCCATCCGGCGCAACCTTGGGATGTCCATGAATGCCGCCGCAACCATCTGTCAGGCCGAAGATCGGGACCGAACGATTGAAGGTAAGTCCACCGTTATCACTGCGAGAGCACAGACCGTTGACTCCGACTTGCGAACAGTAATAAACGGCACTGCCCTTGTTGATGTCGTTGCCAAGCGGCAGCGACGCCGGATATGGACCAGCGCCCACACTTTGGTGATCGTAGCTGCCATCCGGCGGATTAATCTGCGCGGGCGTCCAACTGGCGCCGTCGTCATCCGTGTAGGCCATCAGACTGTTAAGCCCGATGAGCACTGGCGACGCCGGCGGTACCACGCTGTTCAACTGTGAAACAAAAGTGCGGCCCGTTCGCGGGTCGGTGAACAAGATAGGATCAAGTGACTTCTTACTGGTCAGGACATAGGAAACGTCTTCCCATTGAGCGTCGCATGATCCAGCCACTGATCCTGCCGGAGCAATGTCTTCCGGAAAAGTTACCTTTAGCGTTTGCAAGCCGGAGATATACATGGCTCGACGTGAGAATGGGTTGAAGCCCATGGTGGGCTCCCCGGCATTCTCGCCGATGCCCGGACCAGGCGCGTAGTTGTAGTAGCGCGGGACAATGCCGGCAAAAGGTGTTGGCGTAGGTGTCGGGGCCGGAGGAGAAACCAGCGTAATGGTCCCGGTATAAGCCTGACCGGTGCTGATGAAGGGAACTACGCGAACGAAATAATTACTACTGCCCGCTGGGAGACTGCTGATTGGTACCGTAAACACCTCAGGGTTGGCGCTGCCGTTGCCCGCGTGAGCCGGGTAGGTACGATCATCAGGGTTGTCTACCAAAAAGATATCAAGGTCCTGTGCGCCGCTGGGATCACTCCAGGTAACTTCCACCCTGACAGAATCGTTCGGGTTCGCGGTCTTATAGTCCTGTGGAATGTCGATTGTAAGAGCGTAGTCTTCACAAGGATTCGCATCGTCGCAATCTACCGGCCCGGCTGCATTGTCGGTAGAGTTCGTCGGTATCACGAATGGTCCGCCAGTGTAAGTGATCGATTTGTTGGTCGGCGACAACGTGGGATTCACGGGCGCTGCCGTCGGGGCGTTAGGACTGAAATTATTCAGTGTCGCCTTGATGGCGCTCTCGGAAACTTTTGAGCTTGTAGCCGCGTGCAACAGTGAAAACATTCTGGCCGACCGGGTCGCGCTCGACGCAGGGGGACTGATGGCCAGCAATATCAGTGCAGCCGAGCAGAGCGCGAGAGCCAACGCTGTCCTCAACCAGAACTTGGAATCAAACGTTGAAAAACCAGGCCGAAAATTCACAGGACGTATGGACATCGTTTCCTCCAGAGCGGCAGTATTAAGTGTCGTTGGCTCGGACTACATGGGCGACTAACGACCATTACTTGTTTCTGTTGTAACGATAGTCAGGGTGGTTGAGGAATTGTTGAGGGATTCTTGAGAAGACGGCCTTTTAACCGGAATGATCTCCGTAACTTTCTCTACAGGAAAGACTTAAGAAAAATGTTGAGTGTCCACGGAATGGCGCTGATGGTGAAGCCGCCGGTGAGAGCGTAGTGCAGGGCTCCGTCCATCAGAAGCATATTTCGCTCTTCGAGGGTCCACGCCCCTTTTGCGGGGTTCTGCATTTCCTATTGACGATTAGGACAGACTGGAAAGTTTGCCTACTTAGGTTTAGAAATAATGAGCGGGTTGCTTTCCAACTCCCTCCGATAGAAAACACGCGGGCGTTGGACACTGCGCTTCTCAGGCTCAGCAATAGTTTGCTCACCCGCAGTAAAGGCTATCTGTAAGCCGATGCCGCGACCTTCTTTCATCTTTGCTACCTGCATCTGGGGCACTCGTTCAGTGGCGAAGTCGAGCCACTCTCGTGCATTCAAGACTCCGTCTTTCGGCTCACCGTCTGCGATGGCAGTCTTCAATCCCTCTTCGACCAACGCATAGGTAAGCAGCCCGTGACCGAATTGCGCGGCTTCGATCGCCGCCTGATAACTTTGAGCGGCGGTAAGAATATACATGCCCTTTTCATAAGCAAGCTGCGCCAAACCTTTGGAATTCATCGGGCCGCGGCGTTTTTCCTCGGCGTCGAGAGCTTGCCCAGAGTTGCAGGCATCAATGACCAACAACAGATGGCCGGCGTCGAGGCCCTCGACGGCCTGTTCCAATTCGGCGTCTGAAATGCTGTGGTCAAGTATTGTTTGCAAGTCGCGTTCATTCAGTTTGGTGCGTTCACCTGTATAGCCGAGATCATGCGGGATAAGGTAGAAACGCTGCGCCTGCGCGGTACCGTGACCGGCGAAATAGATGATTACGGTGTCTTCAGGATCCGCGCGCTTAATCCTTTCAAGCGTTCCGGCTTTCAACGATGGCGGCCCGGGCACGCCGGCGAGTCGACTCAATACTGACAGGATGTTTGCCTTGGTCGCGTTCTCATTTATCTAGGTGATGACTTCGACGCGCTCGAACTGTTCCACTTGCATCTGCCTCACACGCACTTCATAACCAAAGCTCTGCGCATCAGCCACGGCATACTTCAAGTTGTATTGCGGGTTGGCATATTCATTGACTCCGACGGCAACGATATAGGCCGTCCCCATTCTTTTAAGACTGTCAGCGCCGGTTAACACCAACTGCGCGTCTTTGCTTTTGACGTTGTCACTGTTGAAGGCATATGCGGTCAAACGGTTTGACCCGGAGGAAACGGTGATTTGTTCCTCAAAGCTGGCTGTGGATTTCTCCTTTAACACGTCACCGTGCCAAACCTTGACGAGCGAACCATTGCGAAATAGACGGAGGTCACGCGCGCCGCTCCCTCGAGGATTATCTTTGTCTGCCGCTGCATCTGTGACATCCAGCTTCACCTTGATTGTGCGTGACGCGATTGCAGCTCCGCTTGGGCTTGCTTCCTCCGCGATCGATAACTTCACGATTGGTTGGCGTCGATCTTTTTTGGAAACGTCCAAGGCCACTTTGGGATGTTTCCCCGCCATGATGTCGCCAAGCAGCCCCGGATAATAGAATTCATTGAAGAACCACTCGATTGGCGCGACGTTGAAAGTGTCCTGATTGTAGCGCCAGAGAATCTGATTCCACGCGATCGGAGTGCCATCGAACAAACCCTGTGGAGTTACTACCATCCATTCGGCGCCATCATCCAGGGAAATAAGCGTCAACAAATGTTCGCCGGTGTTTGCGTCCCACAGGAACGTTGCACCGTCATCGCCGGCTGAAGCAAGCCATCGCGAGTCTGGGCTGAAGTCGATCGAGTCAATGTTGGCCGTGTGCCCCGTCAGAGTGCGCAACTCGCGTTTGGTGGCCACGTCCCAAATTCTAATAGTGTTCTCGCTGCTACTCGACGCCAGCAATCTACCGTCCCGGCTGAAGGCCACTTGCGTGACCCCTTTTCCGTGACCCTTTAGCGCTGCGATCTGCCGGCCACTCGCCACCTCCCAAATTGTTACCTGGCCCACTGCCTCGACTTTCATGTTCTTCATGATCTCATCCGGGTCAGGAGGTTTGGAGTTTTTCTTTTGCCTTTGCGCTGCAGGATTCATCATCGCTGCCAGATCAAAGTTTGATTTTGACTCGACGCCGCCAATCGCGAGTATCCGGCCGTCGGGACTGAATGACATGGAAGTGACACTGCGTCCCATTGTGCCGGCAGACATTGAACCAATCATGTTGGTCAACATGTCTGACATGGCGCTCATGTCCGGCATCTGCGGCATACTGCCCGATTTTCCTGGTTTCATCTTTCTGAGTTGATCCGGACTCATCCCGCCAATTCCATTCATCATCTGCGTCAGGCCGGCCATCGGCGAGGACGTCAGGTCGCGCAACTTGCTACCCGACGCCGTATCCCATAGGGAGATTTCTCCCATCACTCCAAGCGTGGCGAGCACGCGACCGTCTGGGCCAAAGCCCACTTCCGTTGTACCGGCTCCGGTGCCGAGCGTGCGCAGTTCACGTCCTGTCTTCACTTCCCAAATCTTTATTTGATTCTGAGTGGTTGCGAGCTGGCTGGACGCCCGCTGATGTTTCGTCTGGGCTTCCCCCGCACCATATGTTACGACCAACATGCTTCCATCAGGACTGAAAGCAACGCGCTGAACAACTGTCTCGCCCGCCGGTGTCAGGCTTTGGAGTTTGCGCCCTGTGGGTGTTTCGAGAATTGTTACGGTGTTGTTATTCGGCGCAAACGTCGCGAGGAGGCGGCCGTCAGGGCTCGGGAAGCCCAACTGGTTGTCGCCTGGAGCCGCGGTGATACGCAGTCCTCGACCGGTGCGCAGATCCCAGCGCGTGCGACCGCCGGAGGAAAGCTGATTGCCGTCAGTGCTAAACGCAACCTTGTAGGCCATGTTTGTTCGGCCAGTCAGCTTGACTAATTGTTTTGCGGTATCTGTTTCCCAAAGGATGGTTGGTGTGTCGAATCCGCCAGTTGCAAACTTTTTTCCGTCTTCACTAAAAGCAGTGAAGACACGACCCTGCGTGGCAAAGAGGCCGCTGTTAGGCGCTTGCAACACCGACAATTCGCGGCCCGTGGCAACATCCCAAAGTTTGATGGCATAGCCTTCCGACATTGCCAACAGGCGAGTGTCGCGACTAAATTTGAGAAGACTAAAATCCTGCCCGGTCGATCCCAGGTCGCGTTCCTTCGCATTCGTGGTTACGTCCCAAAGCTTTACTCGTTTATCGACAATACCGGAGACGAGCAAGTGTCCATCCGCAGCGAATTCGAGTGTGACGTTTTCAATTTCCTTGTCTGGAAGTTTTACTGCGCGAGTCTCGCGACCAGTTGCAAGATCCCAAAACTTGACCTGGTTTTCACCATCGGTCGACACCCGTGCCAGTTGGGTTCCATCCCGGCTCACAGCGGCGCCCCCATCACCCCCCATAAGCGCCAAAGCATTCAACGTGTCGCCGGCGATTGTTGACAGAACTCTCGCCGTCGTTACATCCCAAACTCTGACGGCGTCACTAATCGTCACTATTCGATCGTTGGAACTGAAAGCGATGAAGTAAATTCCGCCGAGAGATGACGCAACACCGCCCTCGCCCGAAGAAAGCGTTTGCACTTCACGGCCGCTCGTAACGTCCCAAACTTTGACTGAATTTTCGCCCGCGGCGGCTGCGACGAGGCGGCTGTCACGGCTGAAAGCGATAAATGGCGACATGCCCATCGCGCTTTGTCTGCCGCTCGAGAGATTGCGCAACTCGCGCCCGGTTCCAGTGTCCCACAGCTTGATCGTGCTGCTGCGAAACGTCCCGGTTGCAAGCAGTCGCCCATCGGGACTAAAAACAAGCCGCGTTGCTCCGAAGAAATTGTTGTAGCCGGTTTGGAGGACAAGTTCCGGCTTGGCCTCACGCGATTGCTGCCCGGACTGAGTGCTGTTTGCAGTGCGACTGCTCTCGACACCGAGACCGCGTTGGTCAGGAGTTGGTGTGGCAGAGGGTGCTTGCGCTAACCCAATAGTTGCGGTGACAGCTAAAACCACTACTACCGGAATTCTGTTGATAAGTTTCTTGCTTAGTTTCATATCGAGTATCCTGCGCCCCTTTGTTCAGCACCGCCAACTTTTTTGTTCTCTTAATTTCTGCGCGTTAGAGCGTGGGCTAGGCCTGCGAATTCCAATTCTCGTGAATTATGCCGACCCTTTTCCATTCCTTCAAAAGATTCAGCCACGGAGTTCGCCTGTTAAAGTATTTGGTGCGTGGCGACCGCGGCGACAGGCCGCCGCTGAGCCAAAGCGCTGACAGGTCAGCGCACTCCAAATTTGCTTCACAGACTCACATGCTCCAGCAGTAAGAGTCCAATCGAAATCGCAGCCAGCGCGTACATCACAGGGTGAATATCCCTTCGCCGGCCAACAATCAAATAGAGTCCCACGTGGGAGATGAAGCCCCAAAGAATTCCCTGCGTGATTGAGAACGTCAAGGGAATCAGAATGATTGTCAGGAATGCCGGCAGGCTTTCTTCTATCCTCGAAAATGAAATCTTACCCACGCTGCGAAACATCGACGCACCTACCAGAATCAAAACAGAAGCTGTCGCATAAGCCGGCACCATTCCCGCGAGCGGCGCCAGAAAGAAACAGGGTAGGAAACAGAGCGCTGTGAATACCGAAGTCAGCCCTGTGCGACCACCCATGTTGATGCCCGCGACGCTTTCAATGTAAGCCGTGCCTGAAGATGTTCCGGCCACGCCGGCTCCGAGCGTGGCAAAAGAATCAACAATCAAACCCTGCTTCAGGTTCTTTGGATGACCCTCTTTGTCGAGCAGGTCCGCGGCATGCGCAACGCCGATGAAGGTGGAGATCGAGTCGAACAGGTCGGTGAACAGTATGCCGATGATTGCGGGCAGCAGAGAAAGTTTCAGCGCGCCGAGAATATCCAGTTTTAGAAAGACGGCCTGAAAATCAGGAGTGCTGAACATCTTATCCGGAGCTTTAACCAACCCCAGCGCCCAACCAAGCAGCGTTGCGAAGACGATGCCGGCCAGAAACGCGAACGCACTTTTGCGCGTCAGCAGCCAAACCGAGATTGCGGTGGCGAGGATCGTTAACAACGCTGGAACACCAAGCGTGCCTAACCTAACAAAAGTAACCGGATCAGCTGCGATCAGTCCTGCGTTCTTCAGGCCGATGAAGGTTAGAAATATTCCAATGCCGGCTGCGGTACCCAGTCGCAGTTCTGTTGGAATCGCCTTCGCGATCGTTTCACGTATGGGCGTAACGGAAATGATAAGGAATAAGACGCCGGCCCAAAAAACAATTCCCAGCGCCACCTGCCACCAAACCTTCTGCGTAAGAATGATCGTGAAGGTGAAGTAGGCATTAATGCCCATGCCGGGCGCCACTGCAAACGGCAGCTTCGCGTAGAGGCCCATGAAGAGCGTCATCACAAAGCAGACCAGCACCGTCGCGGTTAGCACGCCGCTGAAAGCCATGCCTGTTCCGGGCGTTGACAGAATCGAAGGATTCACCACGATGATGTAAGCCATCGTGAAAAACGTGGTGACACCTGCGATGGCTTCCGTGCGTACGCTGGGTTTCGCTACTTCAGCGGAGCTCATTAGAAAGGTTGATGACCGGGATGAGCAGAGCGAAACGAGTCTAAACCGGATTGAGTCAATAGCGACAGAAAAAAGCGGTGGTGTCCTAGAGTTTTGGTGCTATCGAGGCGACTGCGTGAATGAGTCGTTACTCGCCTTTATCTTGAACAGACGGTGAACTCACCTCATTCGAGAATTGCGATTTTACCTGTTCGACTGCCGGGAAGTTATCTACCTCAGCATTTCGTACATACTTCCTAACATTTTCTACGGCATCAAATAGTTATTAATTGTTCTTCTTCAGTTTCACCAAAAGCAGATGGTCTATCTAAGAGCCTGCGATAAAGGTCGTAGAACTCTGATTCTCCTTGACGGAAGGCTTTATAATTTCTCTCAACTTTCAGAGCCTTATGTAGAGAAAGAAGAATTGCCGTATGGCTTGAGATTAGTGTTATGAGCCACTTCGAGAGTGGATCTTGAGTTACTGCCTGGGCTAAGAATGGGATGACAACTGCGGACGGAATTGTCCACCAAATTGTGTAGTAGTGAAATCGTTTGTAAGTTTCACCTTGTTTTTTCCAGAATTTCAATGTGCCAAGGATTCGCTCAAAATTCTGGTGGAGAAGAGCTTGTGCGTTTTCCGAAAGATGCGGCGATTTGTCAAAAGATGGGCCACCTGGGTGAAGGTCAATTCCTTTAAGAAGCGCACGAAGACAAGTCATAGCGGTAGCGAAGACTAAGAATACGTAACCCAGTCTGCCCGGCCGATCTTTAATTTCCTTTTGTGCAAAGCCACCCCTCAAGTTGAAGCTGGCATCCGGCGCTACCGCGCTCGGTTCTGTATTAACGCTGTTCCTTCCTCAACCTGGACCATTGGCTAAAAAGCGGCAAACCCGAAGCGCGACTGAGCTTCGGGTTGCCGTTTATCAGCAGCAGCGAGTTCCCCAACTTTCTGCTTGCTGAGGTCGTAGTTCAGACCGAGAGGATTAACGCTGGGCGAGAATCGCGATTGTTTTCTTTGCCAGGCTGTTGGCGGCTAGTTCGTGCTCCATCTGCTTTTCGCGGCGCGATTTGGGCGCCTGCATGCCAATCGAGTCTGACGGCAGCCAAACCTGAGCAAAGTAGTAATGATCACCGTAGCGATAGAACACCAGTCTCGCATCGTCCTGAAGTTTGCCGATGACACTCTGGGTGATGACTAACGCGCTTTCCGGTTTGTCACTGCTGCGAATAAGCAGGACTTTTACATACGAGTTGGGGTTTGTGCAGCGAACTGTATATTCGCCGGCCGGCATCGTCTTATTGCCGACACTGAATGCGAACGGGATGTTTGCTTTCACTTCGACGCTCGAGGGCCCCTGCGCATTCGCATTCGTCAGACCCGCCACTGTCAACAGCGCGATTATTGTGATTACCATGTAGAGTTGCTTTTTCATGACGTTCTCCTTTTTAGTTATGCAGGGGCTGAAGCCGAGTCCATGCGGTTGTTGAAGGGCGGCCATTTGCTGGCCCTTGCTTCGTCCCTTAATGCTCTCCACTTACTAACGCGCAGCCTGCGGCCAAATTCCCTCACGGACTGGAATAGTCCTGTTGTAAAATCTCCACGCATCGGTACCTCGTAGCGCAAAAGTCCCGCAGGCATGGGGATTTCGCCTTCAGCACACCAGCAGACTGGCCATTCAATGCAATCTCCCGATGGAATCACGCAGCTCTTGCTGCGTTGGAACGGCGGTGACCAAACAGCTCTTGAAAAGCTGATGCCGCTTGTTTATGAGGAGCTGCGCAGGCTGGCGAGTAACTATCTCAGGCGCGAGCGGCAGGATCACACGCTGCAACCCACCGCGTTGGTGAACGAGGCCTATCTGAAGTTGATCGACCAAAAGTCGGTTCGCTGGCAGAACCGGGCGCAGTTTTACGGTATTGCCGCCCAGCTCATGCGGCGGATTTTGGTCGACCATGCGCGGCAGCACAAAGCTGGGAAACGCGGTGGACCGGAGCAGCAAAGGCTCTCGATCACCAGTGCCGGCAACCTCGTGGCGAAAGCTGACCTCGACGTGCTTGCTTTGCATGAAGCCCTGGAAGAACTCGCGACTATCGATCCTCAGCAGGAGCGCATCGTCGAGTTGAAGTTCTTCGGAGGACTCTCCATCGAGGAAACCTCGGAAGTGCTTGGTATCGGGCACGCCACAGTCGAGCGCGACTGGAAAATGGCGCGAGCGTGGCTGAGAAGAAAGCTTGAATAACCCTTTTGAGGGACGGCGCAAAGCTCCTGCGCGTTTGTTAGTGGACCTTTGGGCACCGGCGGACCTTGTGTGAAGCGGCTTCTTTCCCGTGATTTCGTGGATATTAGCTAGCACAATTTACTATCTGCCCCGACAATTTCATTAAGATGATGACACCCGAACACTGGCAAAAAGTTAAGGAGATATTTCATTCGGCGCTGCAGCAGGAGCCTGCGCGAAGACAAGGTTTTCTTGCCGAAGCGTGTGGCGATGATGTCGAGCTGCGCCGGGAAGTAGAATCCCTCATTTCCGCGCATGAGAAGGATGGAAGCTTCATTGATTCGCCGGCGTATGAAGTAGCGGCGACGGTGCTTACGACCGGGGATGAACTCAGCACCGGTCAAATATTTGGCCGTTACCAGATTCTTTCTACCCTCGGCAGAGGTGGCATGGGCGAAGTTTACCTAGCGGAAGATTCTCGACTTGGTCGCAAGGTAGCTTTGAAATTCCTTTCCCAGTCGTTCATGAACGATCCGGATCGCCTGCGACGTTTTGAGCAGGAAGCCCGCGCCGCCTCTTCCCTAAATCATCCGAACATTCTGACCATTCATGAAATAGGAAACGTCGAAGGCGGACATTTCATTGCCACAGAAGTGGTTGAGGGAGAGACCTTACGCCAGCGCATATTAAGCGGCAGGATGAAGGTGCCTGAGGTGCTCGATATTGCGGTGCAAGTCGGTGGGGCGCTGAGGGCTGCGCACGCCGCCGGAATCGTGCATCGTGACATCAAACCGGAAAACGTCATGGTGCGTCCGGATGGCATCGTCAAGGTCCTGGATTTCGGGCTGGCGAAGCTCACCGAACAAACGCCAACAAGTGAGTCGGAAGCAATGACGAGACTCAAAACTAATCCGGGCATGGTGATGGGCACAGCTCAATATATGTCGCCCGAGCAGGCCCGCGGCTTAGAAGTTGATGCGCGCGCCGACATCTGGAGTTTCGGTTGCGTGATTTACGAGATGCTCATGGGGCGTGCGCCATTTCGTGGTGCAACCGCCAGCCACGTGATCGTCTCCATTCTGGAAAAGGAGCCGGCGTGGCACGAGTGGCCGTTGGGTGAGATGGCGGCCGAAATGGAATGGATTGTGCGCAAGTCGTTGCGCAAGGAACCAGAAGAACGCTATCAAACAGCAAAGGAACTTCTCGGCGACCTGAAAAGCCTGAAGCAGCGTTCGGAGTTTTCGGCTGAGTTGGACCGCACCACACCGCTCGCTGAGGGCACGCCAATAGCGACCGTCGTAACCAACGCGACTGGGTCCAGCCGCATTACTGAAGCACAACCAACGCCCATCGCCTCAGGGAGAGACACTCTCGGCAAGGCATTCGGACGTCAGCGCAGATTTGTGGCCCTTGCTCTCGCAATCCTGGCTTTCGCTACCGTTGTTGGGATATATGTGTTTGCGGTTCGCAACCAGCCGGCAGACAAAGAAAAGACGTCCAGCCTTGCTGACACTCCCGGCGTGCTTAAGGCTTCCCAGATTACCTCAGGGTCAGGTCTCGATCTACACCCTTCACTCTCACCTGATGGGAATTCCATCGCTTACAGTTCCGATCATGGTAGCGGTTACGAAATTTACGTGCGACAACTTACGCCAGGCGGGCGTGAAATACAGTTGACTTCGGATGGTGCACAGAATTTCGAACCGGCGTGGGCTCCGGACGGGAAGCTGATCGCGTATCACTCGAAAAAGCGCGGAGGCGTCTGGATAGTGCCCGCCCTGGGTGGAGTTGCAAAACAACTTACCGAGTTCGGCTCCAATCCAGCGTGGTCACCCGATGGCGGTTCCCTTGTCTTGCAATCAAGTGGGATTGGTGACGACCTGTTCGCGATTGGTTCAGGGGCGCTTCTCACTACCACCCTTTGGACTATCTCGTCGCAGGGAGGAACGCCAAGGCAGATCACCGTGATGGGAAAGCCGGCAGGCGGACATGGGTCCCCATCGTGGTCGCCTGATGGCAAGAGGATCGCGTTCACCTCTTACGATCCGGCCAAGAGTGACATATTTACAATTACCGTCGAAGGCGATCAGTTGAAACGCGTCGCGGACGGAACTGATCCAATCTACGCCCCTGATGGAGAGAACATTTACTTCGTTTCATATGGAACAGCTAACTTGAATTTTGGATTATCCAAAGTGCGTGTCTCCCGTGAGAGCGGGGAACCCGTTGGCGAGCCTATTGAAATCGCAAGCACCGGACCTGCCCGTCTCAAGCGCTTAGCCATCTCGGCGGATGGGAAAAGGATCGCCTACACACCATTAACAGTTGTGAGCAATCTATTGTCCGTACGCGTACCGCTGCGAGCCAACGAAGCGACCGGGCCCCCTGTGGCGCTGACGCATGACACAAGTTACCGAAATTCCAGTCCGGCCTTTTCGCCTGACGGAAAAAAAGTGGCCTACAACGTAACACGTGTAGGCGGTGGGGGGGACATCTGGTTGCTGGACTCTGATGGTGAGAATGCAATCCAGTTGACGACCGATCCAGACCCCGATATGAGACCGAGTTGGTTTCCTGACGGAGAACAAATCGCCTTCCAATCATACCGACAGGGGAAGAACATGATGTTGGCCATCGATCGCAAGAGCGGAAAAGAAAGAACCCTTTTCGAGCCAGCACAAGACTTGACATTCCCGCGTATTTCTCCCGACGGTAAACAACTCGCGTTCAATTCCAAAAAGAGCGGCACAACCAACATCTGGGTAGCCTCGATCGAAAGCGGGGCGGTGAAACAATTGACTTTTGACAAGGAGGCTATTGGCTTTCCCTGCTGGTCACCGGACGGACGATTCCTGGCCTTTGAGGTCAAACGCGGTGACACCACACACATCGGAATCATGCCAAGCGCCGGCGGCCAAGTGGTGGAGTTAACCTCTGATCGCGGCCAAGGCTGGCCGCATAGTTGGTCGCCAGATGGCGACAAGATCACCTTTGCCGGATTCCGCAACGGCCTTTGGAATCTTTGGTGGGTGTCACGCACAAGTAGAGCCCTGAAACAGGTGACGAATTACACCAAGCTGAACGCTTTTGTTCGATATCCGGCGTGGTCGCCGCAGGGAGACCGGATTGTATATGAGTATACAGAAACCACCGGCAACATCTGGTTGATGGAATTGAAGTAGTGCTTTGCCTGGTCGCGTGACGGCAAGACCCTCGCCTGCACCCGCGGAATCAGCTTGCGAGACGCAGTGCTGATCAGCGACACAAAATAACGGTGAAGCGATTTAGAGCAATCCGTCACGGCCCGGTGAGTGGAGAACACTTTGATCTTCCAAAATGCATTAGACTTCAATAAGATGTGTCCTCATCTTTCGGTGAATAGTTTCGAGGTTGGACCCTCCGCTTTGAGAGTCAGCGTTTAGATCAAACAGATTGAGTGGCATTGCTTGAAGGTAAAGGTGCGCGTGTCAACGCACAAGCGCGCTGATACACGTCTGTTCACCAGGATCGTCATGCGACCTCGGAGTTTACGCACCATGAAGACTTCACGTTGGCGGGACGTGGATACTAAATACTAATTACCGCCGACTTCAATCTTGAATAACATAGCCCAACTTGAAGAATATGGAATCAGTCCAAGCAACATTCAAGCGCTTGGCGATGCTGCTGCTCCGAACTTGCTTGACTACCTCGACTTGGTAGAACCCCGCCGCAAACACGACTTGTTGCCAGACGGGGTGGCAGAGAACTCTGGGCGTCCACTCCTGTTCTTTGTGAATGAATCCCGCCTCGCCTTACCGCCGGATGAGCAAGAGATAAAACTCAGTAAACTGCGACGCGAACTCGCTTGTCGCGGTGAGCGTGCTTATCTCGCGCGTGTTTTGCCGGGCGAACTCAGGGTAGTACCTGTCACTCTCGCTGAGCAGACCCCAAAGTGGGAGATTTATAAAGCAGGATCGACGAAGGCGCTAACGTTCTTTGCTCGACTTACCCTCGGCTTATATGACGGAAAGGGTGAACCTCAAGCCGTTGATTTCGTCTTCGAACGGATGTTTGAGTTGCTTAAACAGAGCGCCGATAGTCTTGCCGAGACACTTGACAAATCGGACGTTCTTTCACTGGTCGGGCGAGCGTTGTTCTTTCGCTTCTTGTGTGATCGGCAAATTGTCAAAGACGAGAATATGGAGGCCATCGCTCCTACGGCAAATGATCTATTTACCTGCTTTGATACATCGGCGAGCTCG
>DATLBQ010000076.1:0-4441 GCA_035526805.1 Pyrinomonadaceae bacterium | reverse complement strand
TGCTTCGCTCACCGATCGCGCCTGCATCTCAGACGTGGCAATCAAGCTTCTGAATTTGAAAAATCCAGCGACAGGAGATTTTTTCATCCCGGCGCCACGTCCGGGCGGCAGCATTCTTGGGAATGATATAAATGTGGCGGGAAACAACGGTGGCAATCCTTACATTAGGCAGCGGAACGTGTTCCCGGCGCAATTCAAACAAGATCAGTTCACGATCAAGCTTGATGGACGTCTCAGCAAAAACAACACCCTAAACGGCACGCTGTTCTACGCTAATTTTCCTGGTTTCGATCCTTTTCCCGATCCAGGCAGCCTGGCGTCGCCGGTGACTGTGAAGCGTTCTGACCGCAACCGCACGCTCGCAATTTCTGATCAGCACGTATTCGGCCCTCGCTTTGTCAATGAGATACGATTCGGCCGCTACTCGCTTAATAACACCCGTATTCTGGACGATCCCTTCCTTGCGATCACTAACGAGTCGGTGGGAATCCCCAACCCGGCTACCGCATTTGACGATGGTCCAGGGACACGCCGTCTGGGGCACTACGTTGGCCGACCGGGAACCCTGCTGGAACGATTCTCTTTCGGCGGACCAAACGACACCTTCAACCGCCGCGAGCAGACAAGCTACAGCTTGTCTGATCAAATGACCTTCATCACCGGGGATCACACTCTACGCATAGGAGCCGAAGCCAAACGCCACAGCTTCAATACGGCACTTCCGGAAGAGCAGGCTACTGAGTTTGAGAAGTACGACAATTTTACACAGTTACTACGCGGCGTGGCGACTGAGGCGGATACGCAGTTTGGGGTCACAGAAAAACAGTTTCGCTTTCGCGATCTTGGCTTTTACTTCGCTGACGACTGGAAGCTAAATCGCAAGCTGGCATTGAACATCGGCTTGCGCTGGGAGTGGTTCGGATGGCCGGAAGAGAAGAACGGCTACATCGGCAATTTCGACCCTTCCTTAGCCACTGATCCCGACAATCCCCTCTCCGGTTTCATAGTTCCTTCCAACGCGGGCCTTACGGGTTTTTCGGCAGTTGATACCTCAATTCAAGCAACGGCGAGAGCTGCAACAAAGAGCACCTTGAACAGCCAGGATCTTAACAATTTTGCCCCGCGCATTGGTTTTGCCTACACGCCTTTTGGCAACAACCGACTGGTCCTTCGCGGAGGATACGGAATATTCTACGATCGCCCTTCAGCAGCGTTCATCAACACGATCTTCAGCAATTATCCTCACCTGCGCGAGGAGGAGGTAACCTTTCCCGCCAGCAATGTGCCGCTGGTTTCTGCGTGGTCACAACAGGATCCAAATTTTCCATTTAGCCAGTACCTGCCCAACCGCATAGTTCGAACGGGGGGTGCAAACGGAACCTATCAGGTTCGCGATAACACGAACGTGACGCGTGGCGCAGACGGCACACTTAATCCAATCGATCCAGCCACCGGCCTGCCTTTCCGCGGCAACATCGCCGAGACCTTCGAGTTTCGCGCCGTCGATCGTAATTTGCGCACGCCGTTTGTTCAACAATGGAACCTTGGCGGCCAGTTTGAAATGACAAAGAATCTGCTTATTGAAGTTCGCTATGTGGGCTCAAAGGGAAGCAAGCTATTGCAAGCCACCTCATTCACGCAGGGTTTTGATCTCAACGATCCGAATACGCCCGACTACATTTTTGACCGCTTTAATCGCGCCTATGTAGCGGCGGGCAGCCCCCTTGGACCATTGAATTCAGGCGGTACGGCGAGGCAACGCGGGGTGGGACGTGCGTTCGGCTTCGCAAACGCCACCCTTGGCGGCATGGTTGACTACAACCTGGCGAACGCCAGCGGCGCGGTAATTACGTTTGAGGGACGATCACCTTTCCTTGGTTTCGATGTTCCGGAAGCGATCCTGCTGGGCAACTCCGCTTACTCCATCTATCACTCGGCGCAGGTCAGCGTGACCAAGCGACTATCGCGCGGCATTCAGTTCAACGCCGCCTATACGTTTTCCAAGTCGATCGACAATGCTTCAGCTGATCCCGGCAGCACCGCGGGTGGCGGCAAGCCCGATCTGCCTAATGTCGGCTTCACCGCCCAGGGAAATGCTTTTGACACCAACGCTAACCGCGGCGTCTCTGACTTCGACCGTCCACACCGCTTCAGTTTAAGTTTTGTATATGACATTCCCAGCTTCGGTTCACAGTCGAAGTTTTTCACCGGGTGGCGTCTTTCAGGTTTCGGACAAGCACAGAGTGGATTGCCCTATTCGATTTTCTCAACCGAGGTGACGGTCGCCAATCCTTCGCAATATTCGAATCTGCGACTGGGCTCGGGCGGTCTTTATCGTCTGGCCTTCGGTCGACCCACGCTTTGCGGCACATTGGAACAGCTGCAGCAAACAGGATCCGATCCAACTAACCAGGCCTTCAATCCTGCTGCCCTATGTTCACCAATGACAATCGCCGGAGGCTATCCGAATAATCGCGGCTTCGGAAATCTCGGTCGAAACATTCTCCGTGGATTTAGCCAAAAGCGTTTCGATATAGGATTGTCTAAAAATACAAATCTCACTGAACGCGTTGGGCTGGAATTTCGCTGGGAAGTCTTCAACATTTTGAATAACGTCAACTTCGCGACCCCAAATAATGTGATCGGCGATGCCGGGACCGATTTTGGCAAGATCACTGACACCATCGGGGGCCCGCGTGTAATGCAGTTTGGTATGAAGTTGAAGTTCTAGTCTGCGCCGCTTTCGGGATCGTTCACAGCGACTTTTTGCGGCGGAACGATCTCGAGTTTGGCCGGCGAATTCCCAGGGCTGGGTTACAGACTTCAGGAAAGTCTTATGTCAATAACCGAAATGGCGGTCACTGAACTAAAGGGTTCGCAACAGGTTGCCGACGACGTTTATGACGACGGCTACCTGCGAGTTGAACATCAGAACTATTACGCCGCCTGTGATGGCCAGGTACTAAAGCTGCCGCGGACGGAGTTTTTGATCCTATCGCGACTGGCTCGCACGCCGGAAAGAATCGTTAAGAGCGAAGACCTTTGGGGATACGCATGGGGAAACGACAAGCCATTGAATACCGAAAGCCTCCACGTTTATATCTATCGACTAAGAAACAAAATCGCCGACTGCAACTGCAGGCTCCAAATCGATACTATGGTCAACGTTGGGTACCGCTTAATTTTGAACGGTTCGTCCCCAAACTAAAAATCATGAATCGCCTTAGGGCTTCGAAATTCTGCCCAACGCGCTCTCTTCACCCGCCTGAGGACGATAAAATCCATTTAAAGAAGGCGTTAGTCTTAGCGAGGATGGCAACGCCTCTTTAGTTTCCATAGCCTGGCACCCCTCCCCCAAGCCGACAGATAAGGATGAAGAACAGATAAATACAATCAGATATAGTCTTGGCCTCACCTGCAGTTCCGCGGACTCTTAACAATTAACTCAGCCGTAGTTAGTTAGTAAATGCATTTTAAGAAAACTGCCTCTGGGGGGCAGTCAATTCATGGTCCTATCTTGTTGACGTGTAATCCCGGCACTGTTGAGAATTCAGATGACGTTCAGACGACGTTAAGATAGACATTCCCCTTGCCCGTCGGCTATATTGCGAGCCATTCGGCACAACAATCCAGCAATGGGGTCAAGCTCTTAACATGGGTCTGCTAAATTTCCTGCCAAAAGAGGAACAGTACTTTGCCCTCTTCATACAGATGACGGTCTACATTTCCGATGCCGCCCGCGAGCTCAAGGAGATGTTGGCCGACAAGAATCATGATTACCGTGAATACGCCCGGCGCATAAAAGGGCTGGAGCATGCTTGTGACGAATTAACCCACAGCATTTCGACCAAGCTGAACAAGTCTTTCATCACGCCTTTTGATCGCGAAGACATATACCTGATGTCCAGCGCGCTGGACGATATTGTCGATCTTATAAATGACGCCGCGCGGGCTATTATTGATTTCGATATTCACGAGATCAAAAGTTACGCTCAAGACTTTGCTGGTGTGATCGTGCGCATGGCGGAACAACTGCGCGAGATCGTTTCTACGCTGCAGAAGCCCAAAAACATTACCCAGCGGTTGGTGGAGATTCACCGTTTGGAAAATGAGGGCGACGATATTTACCATGCCGCGATTGCAGAGCTGTTCCACGAGGAGCGCGATCCGATGACGGTGCTGAAGTGGAAAGAGGTCTACGAGAAACTTGAAGCTGCAGTAGATCGTTGCGAAAACGTGGCTAACATTATTGAGAGTGTGGTTATCAAGCATACTTAAGAACCGCCAGCGAGCCTTCACTTATGACAATTGCCCTCGGGTTAGTCATCTTCATAATCTTTATTGCCTTCGTCTTCGATTACACCAACGGTTTTCACGACGCGGCTAACTCGATCGCCACAGTCGTTTCTACACGCGTGCTCTCGCCAGGTATGGCGGTCGG
>DATLBQ010000075.1:0-3706 GCA_035526805.1 Pyrinomonadaceae bacterium | reverse complement strand
AATCGTTTCGGACTCGATCGCCTCCACCAACTGCGCGAAGCTCGTCGCGCGACCGACGAGCAGCGTGACGTCGCGTATCACTGCCGGATATCGTGGTAATGGTGAATATTGGATCGAGCGTTCGCGCGCTTCGAGTAGCGTTGTTAAATCGAGTTCCGCAACGAAAACAGGTTGACGGAATTTGTATGCCGTGGCGATCGATTCCGCTAACCTGCCGACGTTGCCAATGGCAGTGCCATCGGCGAGTGTAACTCTTGCCGCCTGCCCTTCGCGTAAATGTTTGACATAAGCTTCTGAGAAAACCAACGGGGCCAGATTCATCGCGTCGATTGCGGCTTCCAACGCACCTTTCAGCTCGAAAAAATCGGTATCGCGTATCGCCTGGGCATAGCCTTCCGCGTTCGCTCCGCCTGTAGCGATAACTCCCAAAGCTTCGTGCTCAGTCGGAAGTTTACCGCGAAGCTCGCCGGCCTCAGAATTTGCAAAAACGCGCCCAATTTCAAACAAACGTACGTCGCGGTTGCCATGATTCAGATTGTGACGAACAGATTCAAGCAACCCCGGAAGCAAGGTTGGGCGCATGCGTATCGCCTCATCAAGGATCGGGTTGCTGAGCGTAACTGCCGCGGCACTTTTGTTTTCCAACAATCGCGGCAGACGAAAAGCAGGAAGCAGTTCAAACTGTTCGTCATGCGCTACGTCGATGAAACTGAAGTTGATCGCTTCGTCGAAACCCAGGCTTGTAAACGCCTTTCGCAACTCGCGGCGCTTCATCTCCGCCGGTTGGTACTCGCCGGCGAGGCTTGATGGCGGCAATTCAGATGAGATCCGGTCGTAACCAATGTGTCGCACTACCTCTTCAATCAGATCCTCCTCAAGGCCAACATCGATGCGCCATGACGGAACAACAAAAGTAGTCGCGGCGTTTTCGTGAGTTTCGCTTCTCACGAAACCAAGAGCTGTGAGAATTCGCGTCATCTCCGGCAGTTCAACGCGCACGGATGTAAGTCTCTCAACTCGCGACGGGCGAAATTGAACAAGACGCGCCGGAACCGGATTCGGATAGACGTCGATTGCATCCTCGGTTGCAACTCCGCCCGCTAGCTCACAAATCAGCTCGACGCATCTTGTTTGCGCACGCACTACGTTTTCGCAGTCAGCGCCGCGTTCAAAACGGCGCGACGCTTCTGTATCCATGCCGAGCTTTCGCGCCGTGCGGCGCACAGAATTCGGATCGAAGTACGCGCTTTCAATCAACACGTCGAAAGTTGTCGCTGAAATCTCCGAATTCAAGCCTCCCATTATTCCCGCAAGCGCCACCGGCTGGATGGCATCAGCGATGACGAGCATTTCGGGATCGAGTTCACGTTCAACGCCGTCTAATGTTGTGAGTTTCTCGCTCGTGAGGGCGCGGCGTATGACGATGCGCTGTTCCGTGAGTTTGGCGAGATCGAAGGCATGCAGCGGTTGACCCAGTTCGTGCAGAACATAATTCGTAATGTCGGCAACGTTGTTGATGGGCCTTTGACCAATTTCACCCAGGCGTTTGGTCAGCCATTCCGGGGAGGTCGCGATTTTCACGCCGCGTACAATTCGTGCCGCATAGCGCGGGCACAGCTCAGGATCATTGATTTCAACAGAAGTGAAATCGCCGGCTCTGCCGTCCGCTTTAAAGACTTTGGACTTTGGACTTTGGACGTTGGACTCTTCTATCACCGCAACTTCGCGCGCGATGCCGATATGGGAAAGACAATCGGGCCGATTGGAGGGCACCTCTACATCGAGCACGGCATCGCCGTCAATTTCGTCGACCGCATCAATTGCCAGGCCGACCATAGTCAGCCGCTCCCGCAATTCCAGCGGAGACAGCTTAGTGTCGGTTAGCTCGCGCAGCCAGGTGTAGCTAATTAACATAAGACGAACTTTGTTCTTAGTGCTTTGAGCTTTGGCCTTGGGTCTTTGGTCTTTGGTCTCGTGGTCGACTTCTCGTCTTTAAGAGCGACACTCAACGCGCGCAACAAGAACTAAGGCCAAAGGCCAAAGACCCAAGTCCAAAGACGGTTTTCCTTAGTCGAACTGCCGGAGAAATCGCACGTCATTCTCGAATAGCAGGCGTATATCGTCGAGTCCATACATCAAGGCCACCATGCGATCGATGCCGAGGCCGAATGCGAAACCCGAAAACTCCTCAGGATCGACGCCGGCGCCGCGCAGGACGTTCGGATGAACCATGCCCGAGCCGCCCAGTTCTATCCAGCCGGAAGTTTTGCAGATACGACAGCCAGCGCCGCCGCATTTAAAGCAACTGAAATCAAACTCGGCGCTCGGTTCTGTAAACGGAAAATATGAGGGACGAAAGCGGGTGACAGTCTGCTCGCCAAACATGCGGCGCAAAAACTCCGCTACGGTGCCTTTCAGGTGCGCCATGCTAATGCCGCGGTCGACGCACAGGCCTTCAACCTGGAAGAACATCGGATTATGTGTCGGGTCAGGCGTATCGCGACGGAAGACACGCCCCGGAGCAATCATGCGCAAGGGCGCGCCGCGGCGTTGCATCGCGTGGATCTGCACGGTCGAAGTTTGGGAGCGCAACGCGTAGCCGTCGGTCGTGTAGAACGTGTCCTGCGAAGCGCGCGCCGGGTGGTTCTGAGGAATATTCAGGGCATCGAAGTTGTAAAAGTCGGTTTCAATCTCGCGCCCGTCCTCAATTGCATAACCGAGGGAGACAAAAATATCTTCAATCTTTTCACGTACAACTGTGATCGGATGGAGATGTCCGCGCCGCGGACGCCGGCCCGGAAGAGTGACATCGATCGCTTCACGTGCTGTGCGCGCGGACTCGACTCGCGTTCTTAATGATTGTTCAGCTTGCTCAATTTTGCCCGTGATGTCAGATTCGATTTGTTGAACGAGCTGACCAAAACTTGCGCGCTCGTCCGGCGAAACTCGCCCGATCATCTTTTTACTGGCAGCCAAAGCACTCTTCTTGCCAAGATGTCGCGTGCGCAATTCAGCCAGGGAGCGCTGCTCCGCTTCAGCGACAGGCAGGTCGAGTGCGTTCAACTCCATTAAGTTGGCAAAGCGTTCGAACTCTTGCTCGAACGCTTTGCGTGCTGCTTCAACCTGGAGTGTTGGATCTTGCTGACTTTGACCTTCTACCATCAGTCGAGTTGTCCGGGCGGTATCGCTCCCGCTGCTACGATTACTAACAAACCGGTTCTAAAAGGTTAGGCAGCCGCCTGTTCCTTCTGCGAATCGAGTGCATTTTTTGCCTGCAGTACAACCGCCGAGAATGCGTCTGGCTGGTTAACTGCGAGGTCAGCAAGCACCTTTCGATCCAGCTCTATGCCGGCCACTTTCAAGCCGTGCATGAGCTGCGAATAGTTAATTCCATTCAAGCGCGCGGCAGCGCCAATTCGCACGATCCATAAACTTCGGAAATCACGTTTCTTGAGCTTTCGTCCGGTGTAAGCAAAGTTCAATCCGCGTTCAACCGACTCCTTGGCCGAGCGATAAAGCTTCGACTTGGTGCCGCGGTAGCCCTTTGCCAGTTTCAATATTTTCTTGCGCCTTTCGAGGCGCTTGTTTCCACGTTTTGCCCTGGGCATTTAATCCTCCTCAATGATGAATGCTGAATTATGAATGATGAACAGAAACCGAAATCTTGCTTTCGTTCATCCCTCCGCATTCATCCTTCATAATTTCT
>DATLBQ010000074.1:0-4477 GCA_035526805.1 Pyrinomonadaceae bacterium | reverse complement strand
CAGTCAAATAGCGGATCGCCTGGATGATTGGCTTGTAGTTTTGTGGCTCGCAATTATTGAGGGGCAGGATTAGAGCCCCGTCGTTTTGTCCGAAACAGGGTATTTGACCAGAGTTCCGGTCTTGAATCTGGAACAAGAACTCGCCGGCCACCGAAATTCGGCGTTTTAGCTCCTCTGAAAACGGACACCCATTAAGTTCTGCCAGACGAATGACCCACAAGTAATCGTGCAGCATTAACCGGTGATAGTTCGCTGAATGCTGTGCGAAAGCGCCATCACCGTAAATCAAGTCACGAGCAAGATTCTCCAAATGATTGCGACCGGCTTCAGCCCAATTGGCGGCTTGTGCAAATTCCGGAAACAAAACGCCGACAGTCCACAATCCGGCGGCTTCGCTTATGCCGTGGTTGTTTCGTTGGCTCAGCGCATACTTTATATGCGACGCAATGCGTCCGGCGGAGGTCGCGATCATGCCGCCGAGCATTGCAACCCGCTCTGGGGTGGAATGCGCGGAATCCAAAAAACCGTACAGGCCAAAACACCACGCCATGACGCGCAGAGCGGTCTCTTGGCCACATTTCCAATTAACGCCGCTATTGGGTTCATTCTCTTGGCGCCAATCTTCAACGAGATTCCAAAATGCGACAGCGTACTTTTCGTCGCCGGTTCTCCACCACGCCCGAACGAGAGTGTATGCACTCGCAAATCGGCTGGGCTCCCAAATCAATTTGATGTCGCCATAACCGAAATCGGCGATGCGGCTCCAGTGCTGCGTTTTCGAAATTTCTGTGCTGGTGAAGGCGTTGCGGTGCCACTGTGGAGGGAATCCGGCGGATACTTTGTGAAATTCGAAATACCGAAAGTGTCCGCTCAAGAGATCGTCAGCAATAGCCACAGGAGAAGCTTCGCTGTCAAACGCAACAAGGAGAGGGGCAAATGTGGCCCGGTTATCCGGTGAAAAGAAAAACCGCGGCGAACCTGTCGCGCGGCGTTCCTTAAAAACGTTTGGATCGGCTAATTTCGAATCAGAAGTGAAGGAACTTAGCGGCCGCTGTTCCCACGTAGCTTTCGGACAGCGGCGCTCAAATGATCGGAGTTTCTGGCGAACGGCGTGCGAAACACGGAACGCGACCCAGCGAGGGCCGAGATGCTTAGAAAGATACAAACCACGCAACAGGGCATTCATACACATCCGCCGCCTATCGGGCTGCGTCGACTGTGTGCGCAGCACCCTGTTCCACGACGACGCCAAGATTACATTCTCGTCCCGGTGAATTTGAGCGTGGAGCTCGCGCGCATTCAACGGCCGAAAAAGTTGCTTCGGTGACTTCCACGATTTCGTGAAATGGGATTGGGCTGCCGGTTCGATTGGTGATTGCGGAAATGAATGCAGCTATTTCCCCAGAATGGCCTTTGTCCTGTCGCCAAAGATTCATTTTGTTGAATCCCCTCCAGCCGTAACCCTGCAGTTTCCTAAAATTGTCGAGTTTCAACACGCGGCCGGCGCAGAACACCTCGAGTCGCTCCTTTGGAAACGATTTATGACCATTTGCAAAATAGTGGATCGTGCCCAGTGAACCGTCAGTGAAGGAAATGGTTATCGTCATCTTGTCATCCGCAACACCCCCGGCATCCTTCGTGTCAATCTGCGAAGCGAAAACCGAATCGATGTTGACGCCCACAAGAAACCGCAAAAGGTCGATATAGTGGCAACCCTCACCGATGACTCTTCCTCCGCCGACTGCCGGGTCCTGTGTCCAATGATTGAGAGGGATTGCGCCGGCATTGACTGTCATCACCAATGTCTTTGGTTCGGACACGGCATCCAATAATGACTTCATTCGAGCGACCTGCGGAGCAAAGCGCCGGTTAAACCCGACCATGAGAATTGGCCCGCTATTTTCCGACTTTGCGGAATTACTTGCGTGCGCAATCTCACGCAGTTCCTCACGTGTAAGACAGAGTGGTTTCTCGACATACACGTGTTTGCGTGCTCTGAGGGCGCGCAACACAAAAGCGGCGTGGCTATTATGTCGAGTTGTTATCATGACCGTGTTGATTTCAGGGTCATCAAACACCGCGGCTACATCAGTACTAGAGAGTTCAAACCCGAACTTCCGACCAAAATGCGTCCCAGTTACGCCGCCAGCGGACACAATGGTCTTCAATCGAGCGCCAGTTTTTACGAGATGGGGAAGCAACACTAAACCGGTGAAGTTTCCCGCACCGACGAGTCCGACGGTAGGACGAAGGTGATCGACGGCAGGAGCGGGCCGGAGTTCGATCGTGGATTGAACAGCCTCTCTCGGCACCGCCGTCGCGCTGTCACCGTACTGAAGCAATAGACCGAGCCCTTGCCCCTGGGCGATAAGAGAGTACCCCTGCAAAGCGTTATCAAAGCTGAAACGATGAGAAATCAGAGGTCGCAAGTCGATTTGCCGATTTGCGATTAGATCAAGCACCGCCTCAAAGTTTCTCTGCTCGGTCCACCGAACGAAACCAACCGGGTAGTCACGGCCTTTCTGTTCGTAATCGTCATCATACCGACCAGGCCCGTACGAACATGAGACTTGGAACGAAAGTTCCTTTTCGTAGAAGTCCGCGCGTGAAAGTTCGAGTCCCGTTACACCAACCAGCACAATGCGGCCGCGCTTTCTGCACATCAAAGCTGCTTGATGCACTGGCTCATTGCTCTGAGTGGATGCCGTAATTAGGACGCCATCCATCCCACGACCCCGGGAGAATGCCATCGCGCGCTGAACGGGGTCTTCGCCTTTGGACAAAGTGACAGCCTCGGCGCCGAACTGCTCTGCCAGCGCGCATTTCGCCGGATCAAAATCGATTCCAAGCACGCGACACCCACTAGCCCGAAGCAACTGCACCGCAATTAACCCGATCAGACCCAGCCCAGTAACAGTGATCGATTCTCCAAGTGTTGGCTGCAGCAATCGGATACCTTGAAGCCCGATTGCGCCGACCACAGTAAACGCAGCTTCCTCATCTGAGACCCCTTCCGGGATTTTAGCGCACAAATTTTTGGGAACACAGACGATTTCCGCGTGTGCGCCGTTCGAGACCAGGCGGTCACCCGGTTCAAAAGCAACTCTGTCGGCGCCTTCGATCTGGGACGCGATGACTCGGCCCGCGTTGCAATATCCCAACGGAATCGGTTGATCCAATTTCGCTTTGACTGTTTCGAGCGTGGTAAACAAGCCATCTGTTTTGATTTTATCGATGACCTGCTTGACCTTATCTGGCTGCTTTCGGGCTTTTTCAATCCAACCCGCTTTTCCAAAATCAATTAACATCCTCTCGGTGCCCACCGACAGCAGGCTTGTGCTGGTGCGAATCAGAACATTGCCCTGCCGGCACGCAGGACTGGGAACTTCAGCTAGAATGGTCTCACCGGTCCCGAGATTCTGTAAAATCTGTTTCATCTAAATAACTCAGTCCCGAGTCCGGATTACCCGCGCGGGATTGCCGACTGCCATCGAGAATGGCGGAATGGATTTTGTAACAATGCTCCCCGCTCCGATAACAGCTCCCTCACCGATCGTCACTCCTGGAAGGATGACGCAATTCGCGCCAACCCAAACATCATTTTCAATGCGAACCGGCCGATGAACGTGCCCCGCTTCAAAGATGCGTTCACCTTTCCCGGGGACGTGATGATTACCCGAAATGATTTGTGTTCTGTATCCGATTAGACAGCGATCCCCAATCGAAACACCTCCGTCGGTGGTCACCAGCACGTCTAACGCGAGGTCAACGTCATCACCTAAAACCAAATTACGTCCCGTCATAATCCATACACCAGGGTAAAAGACGCATCGCCTGCCGATCTTTGCGCCAACGGCGCGAAGAAAAACCGCCTTAAGCGAGTTGCAGAGCCGAAAACGAGGCAACGAAAAGAGAATTCGCAAAATCGCTTCTACCCAAATTACGGCAGTCCTTCGCATGTGAACGCAGCTACGACTGCCAACGGATTCGTCGGCGGTCAGCACTAGAGCAGAATCCCATTTCCCGCGCCCGCGCGATCACATTCCAGTAATCGCGATATTTCGAAGCAGCATCATGGTAGCGCGACAAATTCGCAGTTCCATGATCAACCGTCGCCTGCTGCACCGCAGGCGTTGCCATCAGCCGTTCCAAAGTCTCAGCAGTTCGCTTGATGTTCGTCGGATCGACGTACACAGCCGCTTCCCCGCAGGCATCTCGCGCCCAATCCGCATCAGTGACGACCAATGGTTTTTGCATCGTCCAGGCCTCAACGAAATTATTGCTAAAACTTTCCAGGCGGCTGAGACAGAGCAGAGCATCACAGGCGTCAATTAGCGATGCACAATCGGATGCCGGAACGGGGCCTAGATTTGTAAAGAAGCGTTGAAGGCCTTGCTCGTTAATTTGTGACATGACGCGCTGAGCGTACGCGTCCTGCTCGTTCATCGTTGTTACAAACGAGAACTCGCGGCCGGTT
>DATLBQ010000073.1:0-8725 GCA_035526805.1 Pyrinomonadaceae bacterium | reverse complement strand
TATAACGCCTGCCCGCCCCTTGACGTTGAGATGCTCCGCAATGTAGTCGACGAACAACACTTCGCTGCGCGTTGCTTTTATGCTGAAGTGGTTATGCGGGCGGATCCCGCCTTTCGGTGTCATGAATGGGGGATTAGCCATTATCACGTCGCAACGTTCATCCCAGCGTTCTTCGCTCGTGAGCGTGTCGTACTCGTGAATACGCGGCTGCGGAAATCCGTGCAGATACATGTTCGCGCGCGACAGCCGTACCATGTCAGGTGAAATGTCGTAGCCGCAGAAGTTGTCCATTAGCCGACTGCGTTCATCGCCTGTGAGCAAATCACCTTTTCCTTCTTTTGAGTTAGCCGCCAGGATGTGTTTGTAGGCCGAGATTAGAAAGCCAGCGGTGCCGCAGGCAGGATCAAGTACGGTCTCATTCTTCTTCGGGTCAACAATGCTTACGATGAAGTCGATGATGTGCCGCGGCGTGCGAAACTGCCCGGCATCGCCCTGACTACCGAGCACTGATAGCAAGTACTCAAAGGCATCGCCCAACCGCTCGCTATGGTCGTAGCTGAACTCATTGATCTGTTTGAGAAATAGATTGAGCGTTTCCGGATCGCGATAGGGCAGAAACACGCCCTTGAAGATGTCGCGAAAGAGCTGGGGAATGTGCTTATTCTCGTTCATCTTCTCAAGCCCCTCAGCGTAGATGAGGAGGCGCTCATGACCGCTCAAGCGCGGGTCGATCAGCTTGTGCCAGGCATATTTCTTGAAGCCGTCAGAGAAGAATGAAGCTTTGCCGCCGAGTTCTTCGGACTGCCGATCCATGTCGTCCATGAACTTATAGATCAGAGCAATCGTGATCTGCTCCACTTGCGACTTGGGGTCCGGCACCTTGCCCACCAGAATGTCGCGAGCGGAATTGATTCTTGCTTTGGTTTGATCGTCGAGCATTGTTTAGTCTTTTATTTCAAGGTCGGCTATCGTCACCGGCGGAAGTCCGAACCAGTTCTCAGCAAACACTCTCTCTCTGTCGCGATCAAGGTTTCCAACTGTCGTCAATCCGGTACCGGGCCTGCCCGTCGTTTTCTTTACCACCAATGAAGTCAGCGGCGGTAAGTGGTTTCTCTTACAATAACGCATGATCATGTCCAGCGTCTGTGACTGCGTTCCGGAACCCATGCCCGTGAACTTACCAACAATCTTGTATGTCAGAATCTGCCGATTGTGAGCGGCGGAAATGAGAATTTGCCATATCTGCATGGCGCGTTGAGAGCGTTTCATTTATTCCTCTAGGCTTCGCTTAGTTACATGAACTGATTGAGCTGCACGTAATCCTTCACATACTCCGGAATAACGTCGCGCCAACTGTTCAAAGCTTTGAAATCCGCGAGATTTACTTTGGGGTTCGTGGCCAGCCGATTGAACTCGCGCTTCTCAACGATATCACGCACCTCGTTGTCGGTGACGTAGGCTTTGAAAAATTGCCGGATCAACGGCATGTGCTGTGAGTCGGGTTTATGAATAGATACGAACTTCGCCAGTTCTTCGTCCAGTAACTCTTCCTTAGTCTTAAACCGATCCAATCCGCCAAAAATCTTTTCAATGACTTCACGCAAAGACAGGCGTCGATCGAGGTGCAATGCTTTGCGCAACTTATCGAGATTGACGAAGTCTTCTGGTTTATCGAACAGGAATGTGCGGACGTGCTCTTCGGCGGATCGAATATCGCCTTTTTCATAGAGCGCTCGCGCGACTTCATCCTGCTTCACCTTTTCTTCAAACTGCTCATAAAACTTTCGGTCGATCTTCATTCCATAAACAGGAACCGGGCTCTCAACGTAGGTTGAAAGCGGATCGGGATCGACGTTCGCATAACCTCCAAGCGGTGGCTTCGGCGGACCGGGCGGAAATGGTCCCGGCGGCGCTGGTGGACCGATTCGCATAGGTGGGAGTTTGATTTCCTCGTCGTAGTTGAAATGTTCTTCAAAGTATTCGCAGACCGCGAAGAAGTCGAACAGCTTGAAGGCCTCTTTAGGTTTCTCGTGCTGTGTTACTTGAGCGCCTTCTTTTTCGGCATAGCGAAAGTTGTATTTGCGCGTCCCGCGACCTTTAATCTGAATGAAGTCAGTCGGAGAGAAGATGGGACGTAGCAGCAGGACATTTAGAAGATCTTCGCAATCATAGCCGGTGGTCATCATTCCGACGGTAACGCAGACACGCGTCTTTGAGCTGATGTAACCTTCGAGAAAGCGCGTATGGCCGTTGAGGTTGTTGTTCGCAAAACTTACGGACATTTGTTGGGCATTTGAGATCGAGGAAGTCACCTGAACGGCAAAGTCTGAGTTGTATTTTCCGGGAAATAGCTTGTCTGCGAGTTCGTTGAGTTTTTGAGTGAGCCGGGTTGCATGAGGTTGGCGCACACAGAAAACGATACTCTTGCCAACCTCTCCGCTGAGCGGATCGTGTAGAGCCTTTTTGAGAAACGTCTCGCAAAATACCTGGTTAGTTTCATCCGAGAAAAATTTCTTTTCAAAGTCTTTGCCAAAGAAAGTCTGGTCTTGAAGGTCGCCGTTCTCATCATCAACCGTAATTGAATAGCCCTCTTCGGCCAGGAGTTCGGTAGTGATCTCTGTACGAGCGTCTACGACGATGGGATTCAGAAGAAACTTGTCTTTAACTCCATCGATCAAACTATAGCGAAACGTCGGAACGCCGCTTTCGCAACCGAAGGTTTTATACGAATCCAGGAGTTGCCGGCGTTCATATTCTCGTGGGTCGCGAAGATCAATTCTGGCGGGATCTACCTTCTTGAGGTAGTCCCTTGGCGTGGCGGTCAACCCCAATTTGTAACCGATGAAATACTCAAAAACAGCGCGGCTGTTGCCACCAATCGACCGATGCGCTTCGTCAGAGATCAGCAGGTCAAAGTCAGTCGGCGAAAACAAGCTGCGGTACTTGTTGTTGAATTGCAGACTCTGCACAGTCGACACAACGATTTCCGCTTTCCGCCAGTCGTCTCGATTTTCCTTGTAGATGACTGTGCGAAAGTCATTCTTCAAATAGCGAACGAAGTTTTTCCAAGCTTGGTCCTCAAGTTCAAGGCGGTCAACGAGAAAAAGCACGCGCTTCGCGTTACCAGTGCGGAGAAAAAGTTTGATAACTGCGCCAGCAGTAAGCGTCTTCCCTGTACCCGTCGCCATCTCAAACAAGAAACGTGTCGCACCCTTCTTCACAGCATGCTGCAAATTTTCGATGGCGCGGAGCTGGTAGGGACGAAGAAACTTTAAGTCAGTATCCTTGATGAAAGACTCACCCTCGGCTTCATTCGTCCAGCGAGGATCACTATCGTAGGTAGGATTCTGTGAGACAGCAATGTAGTCCTTTTCAACGTTCTCTTTGATAAGTGCGTCTGGATTTGGCTTGAAGGAGTGGAAGTGATGTAGCGAATCTTGCGTCGGAAATTCAGTGATAATCGCGGGATTGCCTTGCTCTAAATCCCAAAAGTAGCTCAGATTGCCGTTTGAGAGTATGACAAATCGAACGTTTTGGGATTGCGCATATTTGCGCGCCTGCTCTTTGCCAACTAACGGATCGTATTTCTCCGACTTTGCTTCCAGCACTGTGGCTGGAAAACCGCTTGGCTCCAAAAGGAGATAATCGATAAATCCGTTCGCCGTTCCCTCGAAGTCCTCACCCAATTCATCCAGTTGTTTCTTTTTAAGCTTAACGTCGGTTTCGAGCGAAATATTAGCGGGGCCGTTATGGTCGTCAAAGAACCGCCAACCCGCCCTGGTGAGCAGCTCATTGATACGGATTCTAGCTTTTGCTTCTTTTGCCATGAGTGCGAATCAAATATGATCGGAGGCTGAGGCCGTTGGCAGCAATCAACAACCAGAAGGAAGCAATATCTTGCACTAACTCACTTGAGAATTCTACCTCCGCAATGCCAAAGCCTCCCGTAGACGCGCACCGCGCCGACGACCAAGCCAGTGACGCCATGGAGGGCACGCGCCGCTTCAAGACAAAAATTGAAACCCCTCGAATTCCTCTTCGATCTCTTGACCGCCGATACACCGATCCACTCACATGCATCGCCGAAAAAAGCCACCCGCCGCGCCAAACGGCTGCACGAAGAGGATGTGAAACCTGCCTCGAATTATGATCAGGAACGTTGGAAGGATGGGGTCGTAACCACTAAACGTCGAGTCTGCACGGCTAAGTCACATTGCCGCGAGGCGGCGTTGGAGTTCTTCGGCAATTGCGGTTGGCTCCAGGCGCGGATCGAATTTGACAGGCTCACCGAAAACAACCGACACCATGCCAGGCGGCGCGAAGTATTGTTGTCGCTGTTTGAGTTCGTATAGGCCGTGAAGTTTCACGGGCACCACGGTAATGTTCAGTTCCTTAGCCAGCAATCCGATGCCGGGCCGCAATGGACTCATGTGCATTTGTCCGCGTATTGCACGCTCTCCCTCGGGAAATACCAACACACTCTCGCCTCTATCGACACACTCGCCGGCGTAAGCGAAAGCGCGTCGAAAGCCGCTTTGCTTAGGCAGCGGGAAGACGTGGAAAAACGTGGTAACCAAAGCGTACTGGGCCAGCAAGCGCAGGCGCATGAACCAACTTGAGCCCGCAGGTGGGTGAAGCCAGTCGCGCAAACGTTCGCCCTCCATCGCGATCGCCAGGCGGTGACGAATGCGTGGTGGAAGAGCGGCAAGTATAAGCGCGTGGTCGGCAAGGGTAACGTGATTGGCGACAAACAAAGCTGGACCAGTGATATGGTCGAGATGCTCGACATGCTCAACCTGCATTCGACTCATCACTCGCGTGATCGGCAGGATGATCGAGTAAAAGAGCAAAACACGTAGCCACGACAGCGGAAACTTCCGCGACCATTTCGGGTAAGGGTAAAGGTACCGCCTCCCACTCTCTGACGTTTCGCCGCGCACTATTCGTTCAATTTCATCGACGGTCGTAGCCGCGCTAAACGCGGACTCGTCAATTTCAATCTGGTATCGCTCTTCCAATGCGCTCAGCAATTCGATTCGCCCTAAAGAGTCCAGGGTAGCGAAGGATGAAGGATGAGGGATGAGGGATGAATCGGACTCACTCTTTTCATCCTTCATCCTTCCGCCTTCATCCTTTAATCTTTCCGCGATTTCGCGTTTCAAAACCTTCTGCGTGGCGGTGCGTGGGAAGTCTGGCTCGGTCCATACGTACCAACGACGAATCCGTTGATGTTCGGCGAGGCTTTGATTTGCGCGCTCGACAACGGCGGCAGCGCTCGTACCTGAGTCGCGCAGGATAAGGACAGCCAGCGGCGCAACGGGCTCCGTACCATGCGCGCGGCTCCAGCTGATAACGCAGCTTGCACGCACTTCAGGTTGCCGGTTGAGTGCCTCTTCGAGGTCTTCAGGGTAGATGTTCAATCCGGCAGCCGTGACGATCACGTCTCCTTTGCGACCTTTGAAATAAAGATTGCCCGCGTCATCCATTGCCCCGACATCCCCGGTATGAAGCCACTCGCCGGCATCTCGCATGATGGAACCCTCGGCGGTCAGGTAGCCGGGCGATACGCTCGCGCCGCGCACGATGATTTCGCCCGACTCGTCGAGTTTGACTTCATAACCGGGCATCAGTTTGCCGATCGAACCGCGACCTCCTTTGAACGGATGAGTGACCGTGATGAGCGATGCGGTTTCAGTCATGCCGTAGCCTTGCAAAACGGCGAAGCCCAGCCGGCGCCAAAACACTTCTGTCCGCTCGTCGAGCGTCGCGCCGCCAGACAGAAAAGCCCAAAACTTCCAACCAAAATGTCGATGCACGTCCCGGAAGATCCACCAGCGCCGCAGGAAGTGTGCGTGTTCGGCACGAGCAAGGCGCTCCTCTAACTTAGCCAAATCGTACTTGCGTTCAACCCACTCGCGCAGGCTGTCGAGCATGCGCGGCACGAGGACGATCACGGAGATGCGGCTTTCGCGTGTCCGGCGAACGACTTCCGCAGGGTTGAGCGTGTTATGAAAGTGAACTTCACCACCCAAAAGCTGTGGGATGAAGACGCCCATGAACTGTCCAAACACGTGGCTCAAAGGCACCAGGTTCAGGAAGCGAAGAGGATGAAAGAACCGTTCCCACTTAATGTATTTTGCTATCTCAGTTTCGAGCGGCAGCAGGTTGGCGAGCAGATTCCCCTGTGTGAGCAGCACGCCTTTCGGCGTCGAGGTGGTGCCGGACGTGAAAATGATTTCGACGAGTGTGCTTTCATCAACACCTTCAAGCGGGTATGGCTCGGCGGACTGGGAAGCGACCGTTTCGCTCAGCTCATCCAGCAGAAGAACAGACAGATTTAAACGTTCGACTAAACGTTGGACAGCAGACACATCGCTGTCGGCGACAAACAGTTTCGCATCAGTCTGTTGTTGCACTGCGAACAGAAACTCCTCAGTGCTGTCTTTATCGAGTGGTACGATAACGGCGCCACGTAACAGGCAGCCCCAAAAAACCGCCACCCATTCGGGGCTGTTCTCCCCGCACAAGAGGATGCGGTCGCCCCTCGCAACACCGCGCGACTCCAACTCACGAGCGGTTCTGCGCGCTGTTAGTATTAACCGCTCGTAGGACCAGCGCACATAGCGCAACCCCCGCCGCTGCACGAACACAATCGCGTCCCCCCGCTGAAGGTAGTCATCGAGGTAGCTTGCGAGCGTGCGAGGTCGATGAGTTATCGAATCAGGTTGCATTTGAAATCGGTCGTGTCCGCAGATTGCGCAGATTATACCGATTAGAAATGCAAGACAATTAGCCACGGATTTACGCGGATAAACGCGGATCAGGAAAAGAGGATAAGCAGGAGCAGGACGATTCGCGAGATAAAGCGTAAGGAGCATAAGAGCGGAGAGTAGTGGGTCAGTTTGACTTGAGTGAGGCAGCTAATTACAGAACCGAGCGCGGTAGCGCCGGATTCTAAAAGCAACTTCAGTAATAAGTGCTCTTGTATGCATAAATCATCACTAAAGTAGATTCCAGCATCCGGCGCTACCGCGCTCGGTTCTGTAAACGCCTCCGCTAAACCCAACTGACCACTACCAGAGTGAAGGGGGAGACTTTGGTTCGCACAGTGACAGCTTACAGCTCAAAGCTTGCGGTCGAGGGAGAGAGTGCGGATGGCGAAATCCAGTTCATTTTGTAAGCGGGCCCGCTCGGCAGTGGTGGTGCGGCGCTCCGCTTCGAGTTGCTCCAAACGGGTTTCTTGTTCGTTGGCTTTTGAGACGTAGCGCGCGATCAGTTGTTTGGCTTCAGCGGTCGAAGTAAGCGCTTTGATGTTTTCGCGCAGGCGCTCCTGGTCTTTCTCAATCTCCGTGGTCTCTTTGTTTATTACCTGCAAGCGCGCATCGGCAGCCGCAACCTTATCCTTCAAAGCGATGATCGCTTCCAGCGCGGCGCGAGTTTTGTCGTCAATGTATTTGCGCGCGATGAACAGTTGCAAATTGTCGCGCGTGAAATTTGTAAGCTGATACGTATCCCACTGCTCATCCCGTTCACCGACGGGAAACGCCAGCGTCTCATGGGCGCCGAGCGTAACGCGAAAGCGGTAGTAATTGGCGGTCGTGGTGACAGGGGTGACAGGCGCGCTGGTGCCTTCCGTCAGTTCCCATTCATCGTCTTCATCGCGTGGATGTTCGAGGTAAACCGTGCGCGGACGATCTGTTTGATTGACCAGGGTATAAACTTTGCGACGAGTGTTATAGAAGAAAGTCTGAAGTACTCCATTAACAGAGCGCACCAGAAACACTGGTTGCCGTTCCTCGCCATCGTCGCGCACGTTCACCAACGTTCCCAGGTCAACTGCGAAAGAGATCAGCCGCTCCTCCGCCGGCTTCAGGCGTTCGAGCAGCGCTTCGCCCGCATACGCGTCGCCATCGATCACGGTCAGTGAACCATCTTCCAGCGTGAGCGGCGAAGTGTTCTTAAGCAGCATGCCGCTCATCGGACGATGGGCCGGGCTCTGGTCGTTGAATATGGAAACGCGTTCGCCTTCCATGCGCGTTTGCAGAATTGGAATCAACGCCGAGCGATCGCGCAGCACGGTGACTGGCTGGTCGATATGATACTGAAACAGATCGCCCACCTCGCTGGCAGTTGTTTTCTCTTCTACGCCTGAGTCGCGGCGCGAAACGAGATTGCTCAACGACTCACGGTATCCGCCGCCGCCACCTCCTCCGCCTGGTCCCGGACTCAGCGCGGCAAAGTTCGAAAAGTTGCTGGACTGGCTCGCCAACTCGACAGTCTGAGTGCTGTCCATTGTCGTCGAACTCTCATCGCTGGCCGTTACCTCGACGGACGCGGAAACATTTCCAACCTCCAGGTTCGCATTGAACTTCGAGCGCATACCGGGCCGCACGTTTAGATTAGTCGCGATCAAGTTTTTGAAACCCGGCGCAGACGCATTGAGAGTGTACGTCCCGGGGGGAAGGTTTTGCGCCCGATAGTCCCCGTTGCTGTCGGTAGTGATTTCGAAGCTTTGATTTGTCGTCGAATTGGTGACGCTGACACTGGCATTCGGCACGACCGCTCCGCTGGGATCAGTGATTCTTCCTGTTAACGAACCGCTGCTGCCGCCGCCCTCACCTGGCTCGTAAATCTGCGGCTTGAGGTTCAAGTCATCTGGAAGCGGAACAACCGGGCGGTAACGATAGACAGGATTCTGAATCGGTTGAATGAACGATACGGGTGT
>DATLBQ010000072.1:0-13640 GCA_035526805.1 Pyrinomonadaceae bacterium | reverse complement strand
ATCATCGACTTCTTATCTGTAAAGCGCCGTCCCGAAAGAGAAAAGTATTTCGCAAGGTTCCTGAAAGTCAGTGCCAGACATCGACGCGCGCTTGCCGATTTGACTGAAGACGATGTTTGGCTGGACGCCATTGAATCGAAGGTGCGCGAGCGTCTTAATAATACGACCGATGCAGAACTCGATCAGATACTCGATGCACGCGAATTGGAATCACTTCGTTATGGTTACCGCGAGCACGTAACGGACATGCACCTGCCCCACGTGCGCGAGTTGCCCCAAGTGTTGCCGAATATTTTTGCAGCTGCGGCGCGACGCGCGCGCGAAGCCGGTTTCGACGGCGTCGAACTGCACTACGCTCACGCCTACACGATGGCTGGATTTTTGAGCGCACTCAATGACCGCGATGACGGTTACGGCGGCTCGCGCGAAAACCGCTTACGTTTGCCTTTGGAAGTATTTCAGTCCGTGCGCAAAGCAGTTGGGTCGGATTACACGGTCGGTGGACGCTTTTTGGCTGACGAAGTAATTGCCGGTGGCAATCGAATTGATGCCGCAATCTATTTTGGAGTTGAATTTGCTCGGGCCGGCTTTGATTTCCTTTCGCTTTCGAAAGGTGGAAAATTCGAAGACGCACAACAGCCTAAGGTTGGACAGGCGGTGTATCCGTACACGGGCCAAAGTGGATACGAATGTATGCCGACAGTTCTTTCCGATGCGGCGGGTCCGTTTGGCCGCGCCGTGCCTTTGGTAGCCTCGATCAAGCGAGCGGTCAACGAGGCTGGATTTAAAACGCCGATTGTAGCCACGGGTGGCATTACCACTTTTGAACAGGCCGAAGCGATTCTTAAAAACGCGCAAGCTGACATTGCCGGATTTGCTCGACAGGCGCTCGCGGACCCCGACTGGTTCGTCAAAGTAAAATTAGGGCGGGGTGAAGAAATCAGACGCTGCACTTACACGAACTATTGTGAAGCGCTCGATCAAGCACATCGAGCCGTTACCTGTAAGCTTTGGGATCGTGTGGATTTGCATGAGCCAGGAATCGCGACGGTTGATGACGGACGGCGTCGGCTGCTGGCCCCTGATTGGAAAGCGTAGTAGGCACAAAGCAATAAGCAGTAAGCTGTAAGCAGTAAGCTGTAAGCAGTAAGCAATAAGTAGAAACGAAAACGTTTCATTTCTCACTTGTCATCGCCGGAGAAGGACGCTTCCGCGAACGATAACAAACGGAAATAGCTTTCGTTTCTGCTTACTGCTCACTGCTTACTGCTTACTTCCGAATGTTCGTGCTTCATACCTCGCGATAAATACCGGATCCCGTCGCTTCAAATCCTCATAATCCACGCGGCCGCTGCGCGTCATCAATGCGAAAGCCAGCTGCAGTGGACTCAGCTTCATATACTCTCGAGCGTTCTCAAACCAGCACATGCTGTCATACGCCGCAGCCTGATACGCTGCGATTACGGGTTTGCGGGTGGACTCGAATCTTTCAAGTGCGTCGCCGACGATCGCTGTTTTTTCAAAACATTCGAAGAGCGCGATGGAGTCTTCAAGCGCAAGCTTGGTGCCTGACCCGATAGAGAAGTGTGCAGTGTGCAGCGCGTCGCCAATCAGCACCAGGTTGTCAAAAAACCACCTTTCGTTTTTCACTAACAGAAAGTTGATCCACTTCGAATTGTTTGAAAGCAACGGCCGTCCCTCGAGATCAACCTCAAACACTTTCTCGAGATAAACACGCGTCTCATCATCGTTCAAAGCCGCAAATTCCGCGGCATGCCACGTTTCGCTGTCACATTCGATAATGAAGGTGCTGGTCGTCGTATTGAACTTGTAAGAATGCGCGGCAAACACACCAGCCTGGTTTTCGCGAAACGTCAGCGTTAGGCCATGGAAGAGTTTATTCGTGCCGTACCAGATGTAACGATTCGGACGAACATCCAACGTCGGCCTAAGGTGTTCTGAATGTTGCTTTCGCGCAGTGCTGTTGACGCCATCGGCAGCCACCAGTAAATCGCAGCTCGCGCGCAGCGCATCAACGTCAGGAACCTCATTTCTGAACAGCAATTGCATGCCTAACTGTTCGCAACGGCGCTGCAGAATTTTAAGGAGTTCCAGACGAGCGATGCCTGAAAAGCTGTTGCCGTGAATAGAAATCTTTTCCTCTCTATACACCACGTCAACATTATCCCAGGCCTCGAAGGCGCGCGTAATTTCTGCGTGTGATTCTTCATCCGCCGCTCGCAGGTTTGCTAAAGTTTTTCCCGAGAACACCACGCCCCAACCAAACGTGTCATCAGGGCCGTTGCGTTCGAAAACAGTAATGTCGTGTGAGGCGTCGGCCTTCTTCATGAGGATAGCGAAATACATTCCCGCGGGGCCGCCGCCGATGATATTGATCTTCATTTAAGTAAGACAGGCATTCCTGCCTGTCTGGGTAGACGTCATTCAATCAGGAAGAAAAAGAAATTTTCCATATGTCATTTTTCAGCTCTCATTTGCCATCCATAAGAGGACGTTGTGGCCAGCATTATGGCGGCAATGAAAGACTAGAAATGAGAAATGAAAAATAAAAAATCTCTTTAGCCCGACCAGCGCTACACAAAACATTCGGACAGACCGGAATGTCTGTTCTACTCTTTCAAAAGCTGGCCGGCGATGATCAGTTTTTGAATCTCGGAAGTTCCTTCGTAGATCCGCAACGCGCGAACATCGCGGTACAACCGTTCCACTACGCTGCCACGAACTAGTCCGGAGCCGCCATGAATCTGCACTGCCTGATCGACGATGCGGCAGGCTGCTTCGGTTGCGTAAAGTTTTGCCTCGCTTGCCTCGCGAGTAACACGTGCGGCTCCCGCGTCTTTTAAATGCGCAGCACGATAGACCAACAGTCGGGCCGCATCGAGTTCCGTCACCATGTCCGCGAGTTTCTCTTGAATGAGCTGATGTTCGGCGAGCAGCCGGCCAAATTGCTTGCGTACCGTCGCATACCGAATCGATTCATCGAGCGCGCGACGCGCCATGCCGCAGGCCGCCGCACCCACGCTCGCTCGAAACGTGTCCATCGTGCGCATCGCCAACACGAATCCATCGCCCTCGCCGCCGACCATATCTTCCGCCGGCACGCGGCAGCCTTTGAATTCAATCTCACCAATCGGGTGTGCTGCGATCATTGCCGTTCGCTCAACCACGCTGAAGCCAGGCATCCTGGCGCTAACAACAAATGCGGATAGCGCTGCGCGGCCGTTCACGTCAGTTCCGGTACGCGCGAACACGGTATAGAAATCGGCGACGCCCGCATTTGAAATGAAACGCTTCCGGCCATTGATGACGTAAGCATCGTTGTCACGGACGGCAGTGGTTTTGATCGCCGCCACATCAGAGCCGGCCTCGGGCTCAGTCAGCGCGAAGGCGGCAACTGCCTTACCTTCGACTGCGCGAGAAATCCAGAAATCGCGCACATGTTCCGGAGCAGCCTGGCTGATGGCGTAAGTACCCAAACCCTGCATTACAAATGCAAGGTCAGCCAGGGCGGAAGAATACGCGAGTGCTTCGCGGATCAAACAGAGAGCCCGTACGTCCACTTTTGTGCCGGGCGAAGCTACGGCGTACTGCAACGCACCTACCTTCGCCAGGACACCGACAAATTCGCGCAGCTGAGCGTCGAGATCACGCTCTTCAACCGCGCGCGTCTCAATTTCACGTTGAACAAACGACTCGATGTTCGCAGCCAGGGTGCGATGCTCAGGCGTGAAAAAAGGAAGTTGCTCTACAAGACTATTCATGATGTTTCAAGGCTATGGCCCAAGGGTAAAAGGGAAAAGGGTAATGGGTAAAAGGAGAGAGTGGGTTATTTCATTTGTCATTATTCCTTATCCTCATTAACCCTTTCCCCACTTACCCTTTTCCCCTATTTAAACCGCGGTGTTCTTTTCTCAACGAATGCCTCATACGCTTCGCGATAATCAGGATGCTGCATGCAGATAGCCTGGGCCTGAGCTTCGCATTCCAACGCCGCCTCAAGGCTCATATGCGCTTCGCGATCAAGCAGCTCTTTTGTCTTAGCAAGTGCGAAGGCCGGGCCCTGAGCCAGCCGTTCGGCAAAGTCGCGGGTCGTCGCTGCCAACTGCTCGCCGGGCACGACGCGATTGTAGAGTCCCAGTCGTTCGGCCTCCCGCGCCGAAATAAAGTCGCCGGTATAAAGTAGCTCCGTGGCTTTAGCCAGACCAACGACACGCGGCAACAGATAGGCAGCGCCCATGTCGGCGCCGGAGAGTCCGACCTTCACAAACAAAAACGCAATCTTCGCTTCTTCTGCGGCGATGCGGATGTCTGACGCGAGCGCGATGCAGGCACCAGCGCCGGCAGTGGTGCCGTTCAGACTCGCGATTACAGGCTTGCGTAAGGCTCGAATATTTCGCACCAACTCACACGTCATGCGAGTAAATTCGAGCAGCCCTCCCATATCGCGCTTGAAGAGTTCGCCGATAATGTCGTGTACGTCGCCACCCGAACAGAAGGCCCGGCCGGCGCCGGTAATAACCACTGCCCGCACGTCGGTTTCACTTCTTATCGCGACGAAGACGTCACTGAGTTCGCGATAGACTTCGAAGGTTAAGGCGTTGAGGCGCTCAGGACGGTTAAGCGTGATCTTCGCGACGCCATTCGCGCTTGTTTCGTAAAGAAAACTATTGGGAGTTAACATCGGCAATGGGACGAGACTTATGAGTTCAGCACCGCGACCGCTTCGATTTCTATTCTTGCGGAATCGTCAAGCAAGCTTTTCACTTCAAGCAGCACCATCGCGGGAAAATGTTTGCCGAGCTGCGCGCGGTAGCACAGACCGATTTCTTCGCGCCGAGCTACGTACTCCGTCTTATCAGTAACATACATGACGAGTCGCGCGATTTGGTGTGGCGCGCCGCCGGCCGCAGTGACAACAGCCATAACATTCCGGAGCGCGCGATCGAATTGTGCTACAAAATCTTCGCTGACGATTTTTTGATTCTCATCCCAACCAATTTGTCCGGCGACGAACAGCCACCGGCCACCCGCATCAGTTAGAACGCCGTTAGAGTAGCCTCGAGGTGTCCCGAGCGACTCAGGATTGATGAAATCAAATGGCATCGGAGTTTCAGGCAAAGCGCTAGCAAGTTATTAGATTACGCGGTGTGGGGCAAGAGGAAACATGGGTCATGGGAAACGAAAAAGCCGCCACTTTGAATGGCGGCTTTGATGGATCGGCATTTTAAGGGCGGACTATTCCAGTACTTTGTCGAGTCGCGAAGCGAGTTGGTTCGCAAGGTTGCCGTTTGGATCCAGACCTCCAATTGGTTCGCTGGGGTTACCCTGTTTGTCCAGGATGACCATGGAAGGCAACTGATCGATGCCAAACTTTTTCGAAGTCGCTCCGTCAGGATCACGCAATACAGTGACTTTGAGACCATACTTTTGAGCGAATCCGCGCAGTTGATTATCGCTGGCAAAATTCTTCGATTTGGGATCTTCCGACTCGGTGCTCACCCAGTAAACAACGACGCCGCGGTCGCTGTATTCATCAGCAAGTTTTCTCACACCCTGCAATTGCGTTTTGGAGAGCGGAAGCCACGAAGCGCCGAACGCGAGTACAACGACTTCTCCGCGAAGACTGTCGGAGGTGATTGTTTGACCATCAAGTGTGCGCAGCGAAAAGTCGACCGGGGCGCGATTTTGGGCCAGCGTAAGCGAAGTGCCGAGCAGAACCATCAATAACAGACTGGATAGGGGGATTCGATTTTTCAGAAGCATTTGCTCTCCTTTGCCCGGCTTCAATAACCAGACACTGCGTTAGATGAATCGAGCAGCGTTTTAGTTGGTCACAATGACGAATATCTGCCTGTAAAGCAAACACAAGCCCCCTCAGTTCTAGCCGACAACCTTCACTATCCTGGCGGCGGCGGAAACCCGAAGATCTCCTGATGCAAAGTGCGGTAATCATCCCACGTGTCCATGTCGCGTGCAATGTAATTCGAATTGACCTCGAGGCGCCTGGCCTGGTCCTGATGTTCTGTAAAGAAGCCTTTCAAACCGCGCTCCGGATTGAGGCTTAGTAAATCATCACGGAACGCACGGTCGATCAGGACGGGGTGTCCCCCGCGTCCGGCGATCGTCGGTTTTACCAGCAGCGCGCCTTCCTTCCACGTGCGAATCAACGCACTCACTACTTCACCGGGCACCGCCGCATGATCGACAGGAATGATTACGATAGCCTTTGTCGTTTCGGGCACGGCCAGAACGCCGCAAGCAATGGAAGCGCTCATCTCGCTATCCGGATCCGGGTTGATGGCAAGTGTAATGTTGAACTCCCGGAGATGAGTTTTTAACTCAGCAGATCGTGGTCCTTCTGGACCGACAACGACAACACCCTGAACACCGCCGCTGCGCATGTTGTCTATGCAGGTTTGAATTACAGATTTTAGACCGAAGGGTAGCAGGGGTTTGAACGCGCCCATACGGCTTGAACGGCCGGCAGCGAGGATGATGGCAGAAACGTCGTTGGCCCCTGGTCTTTGGTGTTCGGTCTTTGAACTTAGGTCCTGGGTCATAGTTCGGACTACGGTGAGCTCACCAAGACCTGAGACGAAAGGCCAAAGATCAAAGACCCAGCCCAACCAGTACTACTGCGGATCAGCTAGTTCCGTGAGCGCGCGAAGCGTGTACTGGCGAGTCATCTGTTTGCGCCAATTCATCACAAAGTCGGTGTTGTCGAGCGGCCGAGCTTTAGTGTAAGCCGCCTCGGCAGCGGCCTGGATGTGTTCCTTGTCGAATGGTTGACCAATTAGCGCGTCACTGGCCTCTTTAACTTCTATCGGCGAGGGAGCAATGCCACCCAGAATGATGCGTGCGCTTTTTACTGGGACCGCGGGCGCCTCGCCGGCACCGGTTTTTCCTTCGTCGAATTGAATCCAGGCAGCAACTCCAAGTACCGGGAAATCAAAGGCTCCTCGGCGACGAAGTTTTTGATAGGAAGCGCGCCAGCCATTGAGGGGCGGCAGCTGAATGTCGACCAGCAGCTCATCAGGTCGTTTTTTCAGATAGTCGATGCCGTCGTCATTGTAGAAACCAGCCGCGTCGATCATTCGCTCACCGAGCGTGGAAGCGAGACGAAACTTAGCGCCAATCGCCACCATCACCGGCACGAGGTCCGACGACTGCACTGCCCAGCACTTGGCGCTTCCCGGCGCCACCCAACAAACGTCGCCATTCTTTTTCAAACAAAAGTTGATGCCTTTGCGCCATTCGTAATTCTGATCGTAGTAGTTGCAGCGTGTGTCGAGCAGCAGGTTACCGCCGATGGTTCCCATGTTGCGAAGTATCGGCGTTGAGATCGTGCGCGCGGCGTGAGCGATGACGGGATAGTCGCGATTAATGATCGGATGCTCGACTATGTCGGTGAGCGTTACTGAAGCACCGATTCGAATTCCTGTCTTCCCGTCACCCGTTATTTGATTCAACTCCGGAACGCGCATTACAGAAATGACAGTGCGCGGTGTTTGCTGACGGCGCTTCATGTTTGGATAGAGATCAGTGCCGCCGGCGACGAACTGCCCTTCCGGCCCGGAGCCGGCCATGATTTTTACCGCCTCCGCGATTTCTCGCGGCGTGCGGTAATCAAACTTGGGCAGTCGCATCATAAGGTTTGTCGCTCAAATCGTGGCCTGTTGTTTGTCACCAAAAATTTGATCTTGATCATCGGCTGGTCGGGGTGCGCTGGATTGCCCACGACCCGGTGATTGGTGCAATCAACCAGCAGGTCGAGGCTTTCAAGAACAGTTTGTCCGATGAGCACTTCTGAACCGAGCACGAGGGCTTCCTCGGTGGTGCGGCGTCCATTGATATCGATGCCGACCACTTCGGTAATATCAACGTCTTCGGCGCCATCGTTTGCGTAGGTAACTCTGGTCGTGCGAACTATTTCAAGGCCCAACTGTTGGACAACGTGACTTGGCAGCACGGATCTTACAGCTCCGGAATCGACTAGTGCGTCTGCTTCGTAATGCCGAACTTTATCGGCGGACAGCAATCCTCGCCGCACCAGCGCCTCGTCAACGGCGTTGGTGAGCGTGACTTTTACTCGCACCTCTCCCATGAACGTCTTACCTTCCTGGCTGGCATTTGCTCGCGGCGCCATGGTGCGGAAGGGGCGTTGGGAACGCAATTCGTCTTCGATGGGCGTCGTTTTCTTTATCATGCAAAGTCTCTGGTAAACATCTCAAGAGTGCACGGCTACGCGCGGCATCTCTGTTCCGTCGCCGCCTTCGGCCGGCGTCAACACGCGCAGCGGCTCGGGCCATTCAACTGACGGCACTGCTCCTGGCCCGAATCGTCCTTCTCGCCCGCGCGCTTTTTCCTTCAGAGCTTTCAAAACTTTCTCCGGCGTGATTGGCACTTCGTCGATCCTCACGCCCACTGCGTCGTAAACAGCATTCGCAACAGCCGGCGGCACCGGCAGCAGCGGGCCTTGTCCAACCTCCTTCGCGCCGTACGGTCCATTGGGATCCGGATCCTCGATCAAATACGTCTTGACGTCGCACATCTCCATCGTCGTCGGACTCTTGTATTCCAGCATTGACGGAAATTTATGCACCAAGTTCCGATTCGTGCGATAAGTCATCTCTTCCATTAACGCCTCGCCCAGTCCCATGTAGACGCTACCTTCAACCTGTCCCATCACCAGCATCGGATTGATCGACTTGCCGATGTCGTGCGCAATCCATATGCGCTCGACAATCACAATACCCGTTGATGGATCTACATCGACCTCGGCAATTGCCGCCGAATAGCTGTATGCCGGCGACGGTCCAACACCCGCGCCTTTATATTTACCCGGCGAACGAGGCGGCGAATAGGAGCCGACCGTGCCGATCGTTCCAAACTTTGATTCCGCCAGCACTACGGCTTCGGCGAACGAAACGCCAACTTCCGGATTCTCAACGTCGAACACGCGCCGCTCTGCCAGCGCAAGATTCTCAATCGGCACGCTGAGTTTTTCCGCAACAGCCAGCACTAACAATTCCCGCGCGCGCTCAGCCGCTTGAATGGCGGCGTTGCCCGTCATCAGAGTAACCCGGCTCGAGTAGCTGCCGAGGTCAACCGGCGTCAAATCCGTATCCGCTGTGACTATGCGAATATCGAATGGATCGATGCCGAGCACTTCGGCCACGATGTAGGCGAGAATTGAGTCGGAGCCCTGGCCGATGTCAGTTGAACCGCACATCACGCAGACGCCGCCCTGTCGATCCAGCCGCAGCTGAACGCCGGACTGGGGCATGTTGTTCCAGTAGATCGGTAGACCTGCGCCGCAGATGTACGAGCTGCAGGCGATACCGATTCCTTTACCGTAGGGAAGCTTCCGACTCTCTCGGTCCCAACCAGAGAATTTATGCTTCCAATCAGAACCATCAACGATCTTATCGATGCATTGGCCCAAACCCATGCTGCCGATGCGCAGATAGTTAGCCGTTACGGTATCGGGTTTTACCAAATTCGCGCGCCGCATGGCCGCCGGATCCAATTTCAGTTCCTCCGCGATTTTGTCGAGTTGAACTTCCAAGCCGAAGCGCGGTTGCGGCGTTCCGTGTCCGCGCTTGGGCCCGCATGGCGGCTTGTTAGTGAACGCGCGCAACCCCTGGAATTTATAACGAGGCACGTCATACGTGACTGTTTGTAACGCGCCCGTGTAGAACGTGCTGGCGACGCCATAACTGCCATACGCACCGCCGTCGAGAAATGACTGGAAGTGCATTCCGGTAATGGCGCCGTCTTTTTTTACGCCGGTTTTGATGTGCATTAACACCGGGTGTCGGCCGCGATGACAGTAGAAGACTTCCTCGCGCGTAAGCGTCACCTTTACCGGCCGTCCGGTAATCATTGCCAGTTTACAAACGACAACCTCGTGATTGAACGGATCGCTCTTGCCGCCGAAGCCGCCTCCGTTTGGTGTCGCGATAACGCGAATGTGGCTGGCCGGTAGTTCTAAAACCTTTGCGAGCGCACGATGGACGTAATGCGGCGTTTGCGTTGAACTCCAAAGCGTCAGCTTGTTGTCCGGATCGAAGTTGCCAACGGCGGCGTGTTGTTCAAGCGGCAGGTGGGTGTTGCCTTCATAGAAAAAAGTGTCTTCGCGAACTAAATCCGCCAGTGCAAAACCATCATCGACGTTGCCAAATTCAAGTGAGACCTTTTTGTGTATATTTCCCTCGTCTCCATATTCGTGGATGCGAGGTTCGTCGATCAAGATAGCCTCATCAATAGAAGAGATGGTGTTCAGCGGTTCGTATTCCACCTCAATCAGGTTCATCGCATCGAAGGCAGCGTCTTCATCAATGGCCGCCACCGCCGCCACCGGATCGCCAATGAATCGAACTTTGTCGATGCAGAGCGCGTGTTCATCCTGGCTCACGGGCAGAATGCCATAGGAAATCGGAAGATCTTTGCCGGTGATAATCGCAAACACACCCGGCAAAGCCAGGGCCTTCGAAGTGTCAATCCTCTTGATTACGGCGTGGGGCAGGTGACTGCGCAGCATTTTGCAGAAGAGCATACGCGGCAGCACGATGTCATCGGCAAACTTGGTCTGGCCGGTACACTTCGCGCGCGCGTCAACCTTGCGAAAAGGCTTGCCGACGACTTTGAGAGGCTTGCCGTTATTGTTTCCGTTTTTACTCATCAACTTGTAAGCCGCGGATTAACCCGGATGCACGCGAATCAGAAATCAAATTGTCAAAATTGACTGGGCTTATTTTTCTTATCCGCGTGACTCCGCGTTAATCCGCGGCTAAAGTTTTATTCCAAGCCATACACGCTTTCGCGCGGCAGCTCCATCTCTTCTCCACGCATGCGTGCCGCAGCCAACTCTACGGCTTCGTAAATTTTTATATAGCCTGTACATCGGCAAAGATTGCCCGACAGCGCCTCTTTAATTTCGTCGCGTGAAGGATTCGGGTTCTTTTTTAACAATTCTTCAGCGACCAGCAGAAATCCCGGCGAACAATAACCGCATTGCGCGGCGCCAAGATCGGCGAACGTCTCCTGCAGCGGATGCAGCTCCGCGCCGTCAGCCATTCCTTCAATTGTTTTTATCTCCTGTCCTTCAGCGTCCAGACCCAACATTAAACAGGAGAGGATCGCGCGTCCGTTAACCAACACCGAACAGGTGCCACATTCTCCCAGCTCACACCCATGCTTCGTTCCCAGCAGTCCCAAATCTTCGCGCAACACTTCGAGCAGGGTTTTGTGTGGCGCAAACGCAACTTCCGCCGTTTCTCCGTTTAACCTGAAGATTATTTGAGACTTCTGCTTTGTTGAATTCGACATGACTCAATTGAGGAGTTTAGCAAAGCAGGAAAGAAACCGCAGGTGCGCAACTGTTAACCCTTTGCACTAATTGCATCTTTCTTGGCTTTATTGAGGATGGTGTTGTCGATGAGACGAGTCTTGCCGACATAGGCGGCGACGGCGATCAGGATTGGGCGCTCGTCAAGTTTGTCGAGCTTCTCGAGCGTTTCTGCGTCGACTACACTGACGTAGTCCAGCCGCACGCGAGGCTCAGTCTCAACGGTGTTGCGTACGACTTCGGCTAACTTGCCGGCGTGCCGTTCGCCTTTTTTGAAGACCTCCTTCGCTTGCTTCAGTGCGCGATGTATCACTGCTGCCGACTGTTGTTCTTCCGGATCAAGGTAAAGATTTCGCGACGAAATTGCGAGTCCCGAATCCTCGCGCACAGTTGGCAACACAACGATCTCCGTATCAAACGCCAGGTCCCTGACCATGCGCTTGATAATCACCGCTTGCTGCGCGTCCTTCTGACCAAAAAAAGCGAAGTCGGGGCGCACGGTATTGAGAAGAATTGCCACCACCGTAACCACGCCGCGAAAGTGACCCGGCCGCGACTCGCCTTCCAGCAACTTCGAGAGTCCGCCCACGTTCACGTAAGTGGAAAAGTCTTTGGGATAAATCTCCTCCGGGCTCGGTGCGAAAATATAATCGACGTTGTAGTCGGTAAGCAGCGCCGTGTCCTTAGTCAGGTCGCGCGGGTAATGTTCGAAATCTTCACTGGGACCAAACTGCGTCGGATTTACAAAAACCGAGACAACTACTTTGTCACACATTCGACGCGCTTCTCGCACCAGGCTCAGGTGGCCTTCGTGTAGCGCTCCCATCGTAGGAACAAGTCCAAGCGTTCTGTCCTGCTCGCGTCGAAGTTTGCGCGCGACGGAACTCATGCGCTGGCGGCGACTGATGATCTCCATAGTTGGTGGCTAGTAAATAGTGAATCGTAAATCGTGAATAGAAAAAGCAGGGTGAAAGTCAGTAGTGAAACAGACGGACCATAGACATTCGACCGTTAAAGGGAAGCGACTTCTATTTACGATTCACGATCTTTTCAATCTTGAGTTCTTGCGCCGCCTCGGCAGGCAGCGCGTAAGACTCAGCTTCCGAGGGATACGTCCCACTGCGCACGTCATCCGCATACCGGCTGACTGCGTCCGTTATCACCTCATGAAGATTTGCGTAGGGTCGCACGAACCGAGCAAGTTTCCCGAACGATAAACCGAGCATATCGTGTAACACCAGCACCTGAATATCGCAACCTGCGCCCGCGCCGATGCCAATGGTCGGAATACTAATGGTTTCACTAATCAAGCTTGCGATTTCCCGCGGCACCACTTCGAGAACGATCGCAAAGGCGCCAGCATCTTCCAGCGCCCGCGCATCATCGAGTAACTGGCGGGCGGTAACGGCAGTCTTGCCCTGGACGCGGTAGGCGCCGAGTTTGTTAATGGACTGAGGCGTTAATCCAATGTGGCCCATGACGGCGATTTCTTCGTCAACCAAACGCTTTACCAATTGAACGCGTTTGTGACCGCCTTCGAGTTTTACTGCTTCTGCGCCCCCTTCTTTTACCAGCCGCAATGCATTTCTAACTGCGTCATCAGCGCCCGTATGAAACGAACCGTAAGGCATATCGGCGACCAGCAGGGCGCGCTGCACGGCCCGTCGCACAGCCTTTAAGTGAATCAGGATCTCGTCTAGCGTGACTGGAACAGTATTGCCGTAACCCAGCACCACGTTACCCAAACTATCGCCGACCAGAATGATATCGATGCCCGCTTCGTCAACAATGCGGGCGGTGGGAAAGTCGTAGGCTGTCAGGCAAACCAATCGCTCACCGCGTTGTTTGCTCGCCTTGAGCGAAGGCGCGTTTACTTTCTCGGGCCGCTCAGGTTTGAGATAAGGCATATTTCACCCCTTTGGCCGCGCTTTCGCGTAGCCAGTCCAGTATCTAGATCGGCTGCTTCAACGAAAACACGGGAGTGCCGGTCATCTGACCCGACGCAGACCTCCGTCTGCCTCTCGGATTAATCGATTGGAAATGTGTAAGGCTGCTTCGCAAGTGGGGGCATTATAACGGCAAACCGGGAAAAAGGGGAAAATCGTCAGATGCCAAGTAGCGGGTCATTTGAATCTAGCGATGCAGCTTATTTACATCTATGAAACGGTGACCGGTGTCAACACACAACTTAAGGGTAACGCCAACAGCGCTCCTGGGTTGGGTATAGTTCGGTTCTTTGACATGAAACTGAGTTAGTAAGTGGTCGTTA
>DATLBQ010000071.1:0-6162 GCA_035526805.1 Pyrinomonadaceae bacterium | reverse complement strand
CGTTAAGCAGCTTAAGACGACTGTGGATCTGAATTACGATAACTACATCACAGCGCTTAGAGAATCCGAAACTGAACGCCCTCTCCGTGCCCATCGTTATTACGAGAACCAGGATGTATTCATCTGGAAGATGCCGCGGTTCGACCTTTCGGAAAGTAAAGTAGACGAGATGATTAGTAAGGCCAGTAATCATAAGGCGCTTATTCTGGATCTTCGGGGCAATGGTGGTGGCTTCGAAACCACATTGCTGCGACTTATCAGCCATTTTTACGACAAGGAAGTTTCCGTAGGCGAGATTCAACGTCGCAAAGAGAAAAAACCACTGGTCGCGAAGAAACGGAGCGGTAAGGGTTTCACCGGCCAACTCGCAGTGCTGGTTGATAGCGAATCTGGATCATCGGCGGAAATATTCGCGCGTGTTATACAGCTGGAGAAACGTGGTATGGTAATCGGCGATCAGACTGCTGGCGCTGTAATGAGAAGTAAGTATTATGACCACACCATTGGCGTTGACATATTTGTCGCTTATGGGGCGACTATCACCGATGCTAATTTGATAATGACAGATGGTAAGAGCCTTGAGGGGGTAGGTGTTATTCCCGATGATTTAAGACTGCCGACTGCAGCGGATCTGGCTGCGAAGCATGACCCGGTACTCGCATACGCCGCCTCGCTCGTGGGACTCAAACTAGATCCGGATAAAGCCGGCGCACTTTTTCCCGTTCTATGGAGTAAGTAGCGGTCTGGGATCATCGAGCTGGATCAATTTGTGGCTGGGAGAGTGATGGAAACACTTCTTTCCCAGCTTTCTCATTTTGAGCTGGAGCCGCATTGCTAACTCTGCTCAAAGTTCGCTCTGGTCATTGACCCTTGTCGCTGGCCTTATTTGACGATCTCAAAATCAATCCACTGGGTTGCGCTACTGTGCTTCTGTTTAGCTAGAGTGTCAGTGACGGTAACTTGCAGGACGTATTCACCATGCTTCAAATCCGTGCCGAGCCGTAAGGTCCCACCAGTAGCGAGCCGCTTTAAGTCTGCCTGGTTACGGAAATCAATTAGCTGCACTTTGCCGGTAAATACCGGCTGACCATCGCGGAAGAGACGAACCTGCGCTTGTAGTTGGGGGCGCAATGCTACCTTGTCCAACTGTGCGTTATAAGCCAGAAAGCTGTAGTGCAACATCATGCCCTGGCGAAATCTACGAACAGCCGGACCCGACTGTGGATCAACTTGATCGGAAGTATCGCCTGCCGTCGATCCCAATCCTGGCATAGAAGTAGATCCATTTGTCGTCGCGATCTCAGGCGAACTTTTACCTGCATGTCTCGAATCAACTCCACTTAAGACGAGGCCGGACAGCGTCAACCGATTCTTGCCAATGTCCGGGACATCAATAAATTGGCTGGCCGAGCCGATGCGTCCGCTTGCCGTGTCACGAATTGCGGTGCGCAACTGGTAAGCACCCGACTTTTTGATCGGAAGAATTATCGGATACTCGAGGCCAGTTTGGCGGATAAGTCCGTACTCCGCTCCACGCACACGTAGCGTGTGGTTGCGGCTAATCTGATCAACGATCTGGCCATCATCGCCAAAGGTGACAGCGAGCACATCAAAAACGGCTTTATTCCAACCGTCCGCTTCTTCTGTGAAGGTCAGATCGCTCCCCTGTATGTAGAGCAATGAGCGCACGAACGACCCTAGTTGCTTGTCGTTGCCGAACAAAGACGTGAGCTGGAGATTGACCCCGGTTGACGCAAACGGTGAAGAAATGGCTTTGATTAGTTGTTGCCCGCGCGTGCTGGAATCGGAGCTCAGCTCCTTATCCGTAAAGCCATAAAACCCGGAGCGATAACGAACCTTCACGCCGGGTCGCCCTTTCACCTTGACTGTTAGCGTGTGATAGTTCCTCCGTCCCGTTTTAGGATCAAAGGTGGAATCGTCAGGGCGGTAGGCGACCAAGTAATAGCCTCGCTGATCGTCAAGCACCTGCTTGATGCCCGCGCCCAAATCATTCCGGTTCTTTACGGTGAAACCTCCTGTTCGGTCCGGGAGGTAGGCCATGTCTTCTTGTGATTCGACAAAGTCGCGCCGCCGCATGTCTAATCGCGCCTGAACTTGAGCGGGAGATTGATTGGTAGTGCTGTCTTCCGCCGTCAGGCCGAGCGGTTGCAATCCCCGGGAATCCATCACGTAGATAACCACCGAGGCGCGATTGGCCCGATCCACCAGCCGCCGCAACTTCGCCTCAATCTGAGCATTCTGAAGAGCAGCAAAACCGAATGGAGTACGATTAAACAACTGCAAGCCATCAGTGATTAAGAGGATAGACTTGCGTCCCGGCAATTCGTGCAATCCGCGCACTACGTAGTCAACTGCCCCGAGCGTTCCGACAGTCAGAACCTCGTTACGGAACTGGGCCAACCCGTCTCCGATGTGGCGGTCATTCAAATCGACCGCGCTATTCCCACTGGCCTGACTGCCATCGCTGTTAAATATTGGCGACTGAGGAGGCCCACCAGCCCCAGGCGTCTCGGGTGATACCCGGGTCAAGGGATTCGACTCAAATGCTGCAAACGCGCCCGTGCCACCGCGACCCCGGGGATTCCAGCGCACCCGATCGATGGCCGCGTAGAGAAGTCTTTTATCCGAAGTGAATTGCTGCAACGCACCCATTCCTGCACTGGTGCGAATAATCGCAACCAGATCGCCGGGCTGCATTTGCTCATCAACAAACTTTTTCAGGCCCTTGCGCACAAAACCAATACTCTCGAAAGATATCCCGAGATCATCGACTACGAGCGCAATCGTGCGCCCCACCTGCTCTGGCCGTAGAGTGGCGCCCCGCGCGGGCGGTCCATTCTTATCGAGAGGGCCAGGATTGCCGGCGTTTGGTTTAATCGCGGAGGGCTCGACCGAAACAAAGGAGAAGTGTGTGATTTTCTGACCATCTTCGCGGATCTCAATTTCTTCAGGACGAAGATCTGTGACTAGTCTGCCTTTATTATCTGTGACAACTGCATCAACTTGCACCAGATTGGCAGTGATTCGAACAACACTATCCGAATCAGGTTGTTCCGGCTGCGGTGCGGGCGAGGCGGTCGGCTTTTGCCCCGAAACACTTATGATCAAGCTAAAGATAGTTGGCAACGCGAGCAGAGATCGCTTCATCGTTAATCCTTCATGGTGACGAATAGGGGGAGTTGAGCAGGTGGGCGTTGGGACGCAGGTTAACCTGGCTTACGGCTTACCGTATCGAAATAGTTGGGTGGATATTCTAAGAACATTATTAAGTTTTCGAAACTCAATGCAGATGATACCTCACCTCCTTGCGTCTTGACGCATTTCCTTTTCTCTTCCGATCGGAGCGGATCGCCTGCCGCGATGCTCTGTGATAGAATTCACCCTAAGAAATTCGCTTACCCGTTTGTTCGCGCTATTAAGCGTCCCTTAATAACTACCTCTTGGCGGAGAGTTTTTATGAAGAATAGATCATTGATTCTGCTCTTGTTGGCGGTGGTCCCTTTGAGTTCCGCTCTTGGTCAGAGTCAAACGCCGTCACCATCGCCGCAAAAGACTCCCAACGAAGATGTATTGCGTGTCACTACCAACCTGGTGCAATTGGATGTTGTAGTAACCGATAAAGAGGGTAAGCAGGTGACCGACCTGGGTCCGGAGGATTTCGAAATTACCGAGGACAGAGATAAACAACAAATCACCAGCTTCTCCCACGTCACCCTTGGGCCACCAGTTACCATCTCTCAGCCTACTGTGTCTAACATTACGCCTGGCAAAACCGGAACAACTCCTGTTGTTCCTGCCCCCCTGAGGGCCGATCAGGTGCATCGCACTATCGCACTCGTGGTTGATGATCTGGGAATCTCTTTCGAATCAATTATCTCGGTCAGAGAAGCGCTCAAGAAGTTTGTTAACGAGCAGATGCAGCCGAATGACCTGGTGGCTGTGCTTCGCACCAGTCGTGGAGTTGGCTCTTTGCAGCAGTTTACCTCCGACAAGCGCCAACTGTTGGCTGCAATAAATAGTATTAACTGGTATCCATCAGGACGCGCCGGCCCCAGCCCAGGTCAGGAGATAGACACGCAACTTGGCCAGGACTCAACTCAAGGTGCACAGCTAATTAACGAGGCGGAAGAGCAGCGCGCTGCCGCTTACTCGGTCGGGACTATTCAAACGCTGAGCCGAATTCTTCAAGGTCTGAAAGACCTCCCCGGTCGTAAAGTCCTCATGCTTTATTCAGAATCGTTCATGCTATTCACTTCGCAGGGTCGGAACACGCAACTGCTGGACGCTCTGCAGAAACTCACAGACAGGGCCAACCAGAGTTCAACCGTCATCTACACGATAGATGCCAGCGGCTTAAATCCACTTACTCTCACGGCGTCGGATAGAGTTAGCGGGCAGTCGTATACGTTTAACCCAGAGGCTTTCGGCAGCGTACTGCAGCCGAGAAATCGCATTGCATCGCGACGCATAGACTCTCCGCAATCAGCTTCAGCGCAAGCCGAAACTGATTCTGCCGCGGCCTTTCGTAGACTTGAAGGACTGATGCAGCAAAAAGAGAACTCGCAGTATCAATCTCAGACTGTGCTCTCTCTTTTGGCGGAACAAACGGGCGGGACTTTCACCAAGAATACTAACGATCTCAGCAGCGGAACCCAGCGCATGCTGGAAAATGAGAGCGGATATTATCTTATCGGCTACCGTCCAAAAGACACTACTATTGATCCGGCCACAGGACGAAGGAGCTTTCATGACATTAAGGTCAAGGTTAAACGGCCTGGCCTGCACGTTCGCTCGCGCGCCGGCTTCTACGGTGTCAATCTGGAAGCGACAGCGACTTCCAGACCCCGCACTCGCGACCAGCAATTGGCGGCCGCTCTCACTTCTCCTTTCGCTGCCGGCGGGATTGGACTGCGCCTCACTCCATTGTTCGGCAACAATCCAACCAGCGGCTCATACTTGCGCGTGCTGCTGCACATCAACACAGAAAACCTGGCCTTTTCAGCACAGCCGGACGGTTCACGCAAAGCCGTTATGGATGTAGTAGCCGTCAATTTCGGCAGCGAGGGAAAAGTAGTAGATCAATTCTCCGATACGCAGACCATCAACGTCAGCGAAGATGCTTACCAACAGATGCTCAAGAACGGACTGGTTTTTATTCTCGATGTACCCGCTAAGAAACCCGGACCTACGCAACTAAGGGTTGCTGTACGCGATAGCTCCTCTGAGCGCCTGGGGTCGGCCACCCAGTTTGTTCAAGTGCCTGACTTGAGCACGAACCGGCTGGCGTTGTCAGGCATATATGTGAGCGGTTCCACCCCAGCGCCAGCGAATAGCTCGCCGGCGGGAAGCGACGAGAAGAAAGCAGCGGAGGTAAATGCGACAGCAGGTCCGGCTGTGCGTCGTTTGCGCCAAGGTATGGTCCTAAACTATTCGTATATCATTTATAACGCACAGTTAGACGACGCAAGCCGCCCGCAACTGCAAACGCAGATGAGATTATTTCGCGAGGGCAAGGAGGCCTTTATCGGCAAAGTGCTACCGTTTAATGTCGACCAGCAAACGGACTTGAAGCGACTTGAGGCAGCCGGCCGACTGCTTGTCGGCAGTAACCTTGAACCAGGGGAGTACGTCTTGCAAATTACGGTCACTGATGCCCGGGCAAAAGACAAAAGGTACAGCACCGCAACGCAGTGGATCGGTTTAGAGATTGTCAGATGATTCCTTCTCGGTACGTTGTCAGATCTACCTTAACCTGGTTAAGGATAGCCATTGCGGCTGCATAGGGACTTTGTGATGACAAAAGTGCGGCTTTGGCTGATAACTATGGTCTGTGCTCTGGCAGGCGGGCTGGCAATGGCTTATCCAGCCCAGTCACAGACCTTCGATCCAGTTCATCAGCTTGAGGGACGGCTTCAACATAAGAATGGCACTGTGGCTGGAATGCGTGTTCGACTGATCCGAAGGGATTCGATGGAACCAATCGGCGAGACCTTTAGTCGTCCGGAAGGGGGGTTCGTATTCACTCGTGTGCCAGACGGCGATTATCTTATCGAGACTTTCGAGACTGACATATACGAGGCGACGTCGACCGAGGTAACCCTCCGCCCCAGGCCTAGAAGACCAACGTACCTGAATGTATTC
>DATLBQ010000070.1:0-14508 GCA_035526805.1 Pyrinomonadaceae bacterium | reverse complement strand
TGAGATTCTGCGCGGTCAGGTTCTTTTGAAAATCATCATCAGTCATGCCTGACTGCTGCTTCTGTTGATTTATGATGGCTGTGATTTCATCTTCCGTAGGCAGCAATTTCTCGCGCTCCGCTCGCTGAAACAGCACTTCTCTTTGGATGAGGCCGCCCAGCACCTGCAAACGCGCCTGGGCGAGTTCAAGTGGCGAAAGCTGGGCCTGCTTGCCACCAGACTGAGCACTAACGCCCTGTTCAACCTCGCGCAGCATGATGTTTTTACCGTTGACGGTGGCCGCAACCGTGTTGTCTTTACTCTGTGAACTTCCACCGCCGCTGCTGCAGGCCCCAAGGGAGAGAATTGTCACTGCCAGAAAAGCGGCTGTGATAGTTTGTTTCGCAGTTCTTTGCACTTTGGATTGTTACTCCTTTAGAAAATTGCCTTCGTTCTACAGGTCATGCCTGCTTGACGACCCTGAAAACCGTTTGTTATAAATTGCGTTTCGATTATTGCCTGTTACTCAATCCTATGAGCTCAGGCAATCCCAAGCTTTTGGAGGGTTCATAATAATCATGGCTAAACGATGCGAAGTCTGCGGTAAAGGTCCTCAATTTGGAAACAATGTCTCTCATGCTAACAACCGAACGCCGCGACGATTTAATCCTAACTTACAGTCCATTCGAGTGCAGTTGCCAAAGGGTGGCGCGCAACGCATGAAGGTTTGCACCAGTTGTATTAAGGCCGGCAAGATCGCAAAAGCCGCCTAAATCTGCTTCCATCCTAATAAACAACCGGCAAGGTCCGTAGCGATCGAGCGCCGGTTTTTTGTTGCCTATCTATCACACGGGCAGAGCGATTGCTTCGATCTCCACGCGCGCATCCCGCGGCAGCCTGGCTGCCTCGACAGTCGCACGCGCCGGTGGCTGCTCCTTAAAAAACCGACTGTAGACCTCATTCATTGCCTTAAATTCCTGCATGTCGACCAAAAATACCGTGGTCTTTACGACGTTAACGAGGCTACTGCCGGCAGCCTCAAGCACCGCCGTTAAATTCTTTAAAACCTGCTCTGTTTGCTCTTCTATTCCACCAACGACAAATTCGCCTGTCTGCGGATCGACTGGGATCTGACCAGAGGCGAAAATTAGTCCGTTAGCCCTTACGGCCTGCGAATACGGACCGATTGCTTGCGGAGCATGCTCCGTTTGGATGATCTCTTTCACAGTTGCGATTGCCTTTTTTTGGTGGTGCAAACAAAGGGGGGATTCTATCAGAAACGTTCATAGAAGACCAAAGTCGTAAGGATTGGAATAGTGGGTACTTTAAAGTGAGGGAGGCCCTCACAGAACCGAGCGCGGTAGCGCCGGATCCGAAGGTCTACTTTAGGGATACTCTAGCGATTCCTTTAGGTGTACAAGCGTACTTAATGGTGAAGTGCTTTTAGCATCCGGCGCGCTCGGTTCTGTAACTAGCTTGCCTCACTGATTTCAACCTGACCCACTCCTCGGATTGGGATAGCGGCTAATTTGATTTCGGGTGCTTTCTTTTAGACACGACCGAATAGACAAGACCGAACCACCAAATCACACGAAAACCTTCGAAAAAATAATTGCTTTTAGGATCCGGCGCTATCGCACTCGGTTCTGTATAGTTGCCTGCAGAATTCAAACGGACCGCGGCATGGAATCTTGTCAAACCGCGCCTTGCATTCGTTCCACGTCCAGGACACCGGGTACGCCTTTTATCGAATTGATGACTTTATCCAGATGCTTGACGTCGAAGACTTCGACCGTGACTTCGACATGTCCCTTCTCGTCAGAAGCTACCGACGCGCGTGCGTCGCGAATACCGGTTTTGAGATCTGAGATCGCCCCAGTGATTCCGGCGATCATGCCGGTACGGTTCTCTGTTACCGCCAACAGCTTGACCGCGTAAGCAGTCTTTTCAGGTCGTCCAGCCCATTCAACCTCAACAATTCGCTCACGATTGATCATCAGCGAGGCGACGTTCTTACAGCGCTTTTCATGGACCGCCACGCCTTTCCCGCGGGTGACGTAGCCAACAATCTCCTCGCCATGAAGCGGATTGCAGCAGCGTGCTCGAATGACCATCAGATCATCAACGCCGCGCACCACGATCGAATCGTCGCCTAAGCGAATAAGTCGCTTCACGGCGCGAACGCCGCTCCGCAAACGCGACTCTTTCTGTTTATCCAGGTGCTCAAACTGCTCGGCACCCAGATACTTCGCAATCACATTCCGCGGAATGAGCTTGCCATATCCGATCCCGGCCAGAACATCTTCGACGCGCCCATAGCCGTATTCACTGGCGACACGCTTCATATCCTTGTCATTATCGCCAAACAATTTCTTAGCCGACAGTTGAAACCGGGCCGCCTCTTTTTCAAAGAGTTTGCGACCGATGTCGATCGATTCCGCACGCTGCTGCTCGGCTACCCAGTGACGCACCCGATTGCGCGCCCGGGAGGTGACAATGAAATTGAGCCAGTCGCGCGAAGGATGAGAGTTCGCCGACGTTAGAATCTCTACAACATCGCCGTTTTGAATTTGATTGCGCAACGGAACGATGCGGCCGTTGATGCGCGCGCCGGTGCAGGTGTTTCCGACTTCGGAGTGGATCATGTAGGCGAAGTCGACCGGTGTTGCCCCGCGAGGCAATTGAATGACTTTACCCATCGGCGTGAAGGCGTAGACATCCTTCGGATAAAGATCCAATTTCAGGGAATCCAGAAAGTCGCGCGAATCCTTAACTTCCTGAGTCCACTCGACAAGCGAGCGCAAGGCCTGAAAAGCGTTATCGTCGTCGCGCGCCCCGCGTTTGCCTTCCTTGTATTTCCAATGGGCAGCCACGCCCTCTTCTGCAATCTGGTGCATCTCCTCGGTGCGAATCTGAACCTCGAACGATTGCGCGTCGTCGCCGATCACAGAGGTGTGGAGCGACTGATACAGATTGTCCCGCGGAGTTGCTATCCAATCTTTAATGCGTCCGGGCACCGGGCGCCAGGAGTTATGAATCACACCCAAAGCTGCGTAACAATGTCGCACTTCATTTGGCGTTATCACTCGGGCCGCGACCAGGTCGTACACCTGGTCCAACTCTATCTTTTGGCTCCTGAGTTTTTTCCAAATGGAATACAAACGCTTCACCCGGCCTTCGATGCGCACAAAAGGAACTTCGGCTTCCATCATCCTGGCTTCAATTCGTTCGGTCACGCCGTTAAGGAAGGCTTCATTCTCCGCCCGGCGTTTTTCGAGTTGCTCCGCCAACTCGCGATAATCCTCCGGGTGAAGATGGCGAAACGCGAGATCTTCGAGCTCGCCGCGCAACTTACCCATGCCGAGGCGGTGCGCGATAGGAGCGAAGATTTCCATGGTTTCTTCGGCGATGCGTTTTCGCTTCTCGGGGTTGAGGTATTGAAGCGTGCGCATGTTGTGAAGACGATCGGCCAATTTGACGAGCACTATGCGAACATCGTCAACCATCGCCAACAGCATCTTGCGCACATTTTCAGCCTGCTGTTCTTCGCGTGAGATGTTACTTATCTGCGCGATCTTAGTGAGGCCGTCCACGAGATGGGCAATCTCTTCTCCGAAGTATTCGCGGATAGTGTCAAGGTCAACTAAGGTGTCTTCAACGACGTCGTGCAGCAAGCCAGTGGCGACTGAGACCTCATCGAGTTTCATGGTGGCCAGAATATTGGCCACTTCCAGTGGATGAACCAGGTACGACTCTCCGGAAGCCCGTTTTTGACCTTTATGTTCCCTGGCGGAGAAGAGATACGCGCGACGCAACAGATCAAGATTGGCCTGCGGATGGTTACGCGCGACGTTTTCGACAATTTCTTCGATTCGAATCATTGATGAGCCGCTGTTTTTACGGGAGACACGATCAGTTTGACGTTGAGTATAACAAAAAGGTGGTGCTCGACTCGAAAGTCGAGCACCACCACGTAGAGTCGGCGCCAGGAAGCTACTGGTCTAGCTTTTCGCGGGAGAAGCTGCCTTTTTCGCTTCCTCTTCCAATTTCTTCTTCTGATTTATTTGACTCAGCTCAGTCGTGCGCTTTTGGGCTTCTTCGCGCTGTTTGTCGAATAGCGCTTTCTGATCAGCCTTACCATCCATCTCGGCAAGTCTGGAAGCTTCTATGAGCAAATTAGTTTTATAAGACCAGGCCGACTCGTTATTCGGATCAAACTTAATCGCGTTTTCGGCTTCTTCCAATCCGCGTTTCACGCACGCCTGTGCGGTCTCAAAATCTTGCTGATTCTGAGGCTTCTTGAAGGTTATGGTCGCGCGGTTGCCGGCGGAGAGAGTGGTGGTTTTATTGGTCGGAAGTTCAGTAATCTTAAAAGAGCAATCCCAATCCTTGCTCGCCATGACGATGTAAGCTTCGGCGCGTTTTTCTGGTGGCGCGCTTGCATCATTAGCTCGCGCGGAAATCCAGGAACGCAATTTCTCTTCATCCTTGGTCGCTCCGTAGAGATAGGCGATGGCCTTGTACGCCTCATCATTCTTGGGATCCTTCTCAAGTATTTTCTGATATGCGTCGATTGCCTCTTTTGCCTTTGCTAAATTTTCGGGAGCCGCAACTCCGGGGCGGTATTGGGCGTGAATAGTGCGAGCGATGAACAAAGGCGCTGTTTTGCTATCGGGATCAAGCTCCAGGGCCTTCCTTGAATATTGCTCGGCCTCGTCAAAATGCCCCTCGTGGTAAGCACGTGCGGCCTCGTTGAGTTGGTTCTTTGCCCGAATCCGACTTACCAGGCCACAACCAGAGGTGGAGACAACAAGAATCGCCAACGCTATGGCGATTCTAGTTTGAGAGAGTTTCATTTATCAGCAGCTCCATTTTGAGTGATTCGGCCAAACACCAACTGGGGCTAGAGCCTCTTTGCACCGTTACAACCGGCGAGTAACTCTATTGCGGCAGATCGTCCACCTGTAGTCCGACAGGATTTGCGCCAGCACCTTTGATGGCATCGATCACCTTAACAACATCGCCATACTTTGCAGAACGCGGAGCTTTCACGAAAACGGTTTTTTCTATTCGCTCGTTTTCAGGTAAATCGGTACGCGTCTCCATTCCCGTTTTATAGGCGCGAGTCTCGGCCCGTTGACGGAATAGCTGAAGAAGTTTCTGGCTCAAAGGCGCTGTGTCGTTAACGGATCCAATGTTGTCCTGGTTGAGCTTTAACTGAAGATCATTCGAAATCGATACCACGAGGGTTAGAGGATTGGGTTTCAATTGACTTAAATCTTCGTTCGGGTCCCTCTGGGTGGGAATATCTGCCTGGAAGCGGCTGGGCTTAAGCGGTGTGATCACCATGAAGATGATTAACATCACCAGCAGCACGTCGATCAGAGGCGTCACATTAATATAGGGAACCGCCTTCGCGGACTTAGGTTTCGTCCCGCCTTCCATTGACATCAGCTTACTCCTTTGAACTTTTCGACTATCAGTTCAGACTACGCAGGCTTAGCAGGCGCCGCTGCTCCGTCCTTCTTCTTGTCGGCAACCAATCCTATTTTGTCTACGCCCAGAGCTCTAACTTCGTTGATCACCGTTACTACGTCGCCGTAACTAACGCCCACGCCGCTCTTAATGTAAACAACCTTGTCCTCTTCCTTCTTGATGTTATCCAGCAACTTCTCGACTTTGTCTTTAACCTGTTCCTTGGTAATCCTGTCTTTGCCAAGGTAGTACTCACCATCAGTGGGAATGGCAATGACAATTGAGTTGTCCTTGATAATTCTTTGATCCTCTTCAGGGTTTTGGAGATCCTTCGGCAGGTTTACCGTGACGCCATGTTGCAACATGGGAGTAACAACCATGAAGATAATCAAAAGCACCAACATGATGTCTACCATAGGGGTGACATTAATTTCTGAGTTGAAGCCACTTTGGTCTGTCCCTGCGCCCATTGACATAACTAAATCTCCTTTTCAACAACACACTTACTCGCATAAGCACTGGTGGGACGCCCACGGTCCCACCAGCGCTGCGCTTGATAGTCGATTACGATTTCAATTGCTTCGTACGGTTCTTGATAAAGTAGTCGACCAGTTCAGATGCCGAGTTGTCCATCTCGACGATGAAGCCGTCAACCTTGCCCGTGAAGTAATTGAAAAGCCATACCGCGGGGACCGCCACCAGCAATCCCAGCGCAGTGGTAAAAAGCGCCTCAGAAATGCCGCTGGCGACGGCGCCAATGCCCGCCTGGCCGGCATCGCCCATGGCACTGAAAGCGTTGATAATTCCAAAGACGGTGCCGAACAATCCTACGAAGGGCGCCGTCGATCCGATTGTCGCCAGACCCGACAAGCCGCGCTTAAACTCCGCAGTCTTAATGGCGATTGCTCGTTGCAGCGCACGTTTTGAGGCTTCGATCTCATCGCCCGATATGTCAGACGATCCTTCATGAGCGCGAAACTCCTGCAGACCACTGCTCACCACCATGGCGAGGTGCGACTTGCGATGCTTGTCGCTGATATTGATCGCTTCCTCGATGCGATCATTCTTCAGGGCCTGGGCCACGCGCGGTGCGAACTCGCGCGATTGTTTCTTGGCTGCCGTATAGGTCAGGTAGCGTTCGACCATGATGGCAATCGAATAAACTGACATGATCAGCAGCACGACCACCACCGCAATAGCGACGGCGCCCATACTCTTGACCATTTGCATTGGTGAAAAGTGATTCACTCCGGGCGTTGCGGCCGGGGTAGCTTCCGCGGCCTGCCACATGTAGACCAACAAGCCAAGCGCTTTCGTTCCTAGAAGACTGGTTAAGATAGTCACGGTAAACCCTCCAAAAGGTTTTCTTACATTGATAGCTCGCAGGGAACCCGCAGAATGAGCCCACAGAGGCTCGGACGGCGCTGAACCTCTACAGTTTACTGAGCCACGAAATTGTATGTGATGACGCCTGTCACCTTCACCGGCTGCCCCGATAACTTAGTAGGCGAGAACCTCGCCCCACGCGCCGCGGCCACAGCCACCGCTTGTAATAGCGGATGACCAGAGACCGCGCGTGCCGAGATCACGCCGCCGTTTTCATCGATCGTCACTTGAACGACAACCGTACCCGACGCGTGGGCTTGCCTCGCAATCGGTGGATATGCAGGTTTTGGCAGACTGATGGCTTTTCCGTTGAGCACACCACCTGAGATCGGCGCCCTGGGCGGCGTCGGTTTCGGCTCCGGTGGCGGCGGCGCCTCGCCCACGTCGATCCTGGTCGGACCGGTAGCAGTTCCTAGTCCAGTACCTGGACCGGAAGCAATGGGAACAGCCGCATTTGATGATTCGGTGCCGATGATAGTTTGAACGCCACGCCTAACGGGAGGAATGTCGCTCGCCTTGGCGGAAATCTCTTTTGGCGCCACGCGCGATTCAGAAACGTCGGCTATCAGCTCTTTCCTGACGTCAACGTTTTGATCCTTATTCTGTGGCTTGGCCTCTTCCTGTTTTTCAGGTTCGTTCTGCTGTTGCGGCACGGGCACCGGCGCTACCAACGTCGTTAACTCTAAATCCTGACGATCGAGGTCGGCCTGTGCATACATAATGCCGATTACCAGCAAGGTAGTGCCGATGACGGCATAAATAGCGACCGTCCCTAAGAGAAATGAGCCCTTACGCGACAGATCTTGCTTGTGCGAACCAGACTCTACAAGGTTCTCAAACATTTTTATCCTCCCTATTCCGGTGCCAAATGGATCAGGGTGCAAAATACCAGGGAAACTAATTAATTGCTTCTCAAGCGACGATCGTCAATCGTCCGTCTCGCCCGAGTCGTTACAAATGAAGGGGATTACCGCAGCTCAATGATCTTGAGTACTTCGAGTCAAATTGAAAAGCCACTGTGCGAGAAAAAACTCGCTGGCCCCGCTCAACAGACTGCCGCGCACCAACCTTCGTTTTTACAACGCGGGTCGACTCTTGAGTATTTAATTGGCCAGCAACGGCAGCAGTCTATGCCGCATCCCGCGCCAAAGTCAAGAGCGAATTTAAATTAACTAATGCGAAAACAGGGCTCTGGCGAACGGCTTGGAAGCCTGGGGTTTACGCGCGCCGCGCACCTCTGGAGCGCTTGGACGCGCCGCTCGACAAAGGTTCGCGTTTTGGTCCACCGCTGACACGGGGCGCCCTTGGCTCAACGCGGTTTGCCGCCGTGATCGCAGCCCTGTTAGCCGAATCCAGCCGCTGCTCCCACCACACCATTATGGGACTAGCGATAGCGACGGAAGAGTAAGTACCGAAGATCACACCAATCAGCAAGGCCAGTGAGAAGCCGCGCAGCACTTCTCCGCCAAATAGCACCATCGCCAGGACGGAAAGAAAAACCAAGCCATTGGTAATGGTCGTTCGCGAAAGAGTTTGGTTGATGGCGTCGTTTGTGATTTGGTATAGCGACTCGCGTCGATGTAGCCGGCGGTTTTCGCGTATTCGATCAAAGACAACGATTGTGTCGTTGACCGAAAAGCCGACCAGGGTAAGCAGGGCCGCAATCACAGTGAGACTTATTTCCCACTGGAATATAGAAAAGAAACCGAGGGTAACCAGCACGTCGTGAAATACGGCGATTACAGCCGCGGCGCCGTAAGTCCACTCGAACCGAAAGGCTATATAGATGAGGATTCCTACCAGGGCGGCAAGTGTTACTGCAATTGCTTTGTTGCGAAGTTGAGCTCCAGCAACCGCGCCCACGGCATCGGTTCCAATGATTTCGAAGGCATCACCTTCTGCTCCGAACGAAGTCAAACCCTTCTTAACCACATCTCGCCCGCGCTCTACCTCCGCCTGGGATTCGGCATCAGTACCACCGCCCCCGAGCGGCAGTTTGATCAGCACCGTATCATTCTTGTCGGTTACCGGCTGGATGATCGCGTTGGTCGCCCCAATCTTGCTAAGCGCATCACGAATGGCTTCCGGTGAGGGTCTTTGCTTGAACCGGGCTGTAACCACCGTTCCGCCCTTAAAGTCTACGCCCAGGTTAAAGGCTTCGGTCCCGTTCGGATGTTGCCATTGACGGAAGATAGCCGAGCCAAGGCCGGCCAGCATCAGCAGCACTGAAATCGCGATGAATAGCCGGCGATTTGCCAGCCAGTCGATCTTAACGTTCGTAAAAACTTCAACCATATTGTAGTCAATCCAAAAGTCGACCCAGCGAACCACCAAAAACAACCAAGAGCACTAAATGCTCAACCTCTCCAACTTTCGTTTTCGACTTATCTCCCACATAAAAATTGTGCGCGAGACGTAGACCGCGGAAAACAGGTTGATTAACAGGCCCAGAACCAGGGTGACTGCAAAACCGCGCAAAGGTCCGGTGCCAAAAACAAAGAGGAACAACGATGAGATGATCGTCGTGACGTGGGTATCGATGATGGTCACGAAGGCACGGGCGAATCCCTGTTCGATGGCAGACGGAATAGTCTTTCCTGTTTTTAACTCTTCACGAATGCGCTCGAATATCAGCACGTTGGAGTCTACGGCCATACCAATTGTCAAAATGATGCCCGCAATTCCCGGCAGGGTCAGTGTTGCGTTGAAGAGTATCAAGCCGGCAAGCATCAGGATCATGTTCAAAAGCAACGCGACTACAGCATTGACGCCGGAGCCGCGGTAGTAAACCAACATAAAGAAAACGACGAGTATCAAACCGACCAGCGATGCGCGAACGCCGGAGCGGATGGAGTCGGCACCGAGGCTTGGTCCTACGGTCCGCTCTTCCTGATATTCAATGGGCGCCGGCAAAGCGCCGGATCTTAACGTCAAGGCCAAATCGTCCGCTGATTGTTTGGTAAATCTGCCCGATATCTCGCCTTGATCGGAAATCTGGGACTTAATGTACGCGACTGACTTGACCTCGTCGTTCAGAACCACGCCCATATACTCGTTGATATTGGCGCCAGTCCAGGTCCCAAACTTCTCCGCGCCTGCAGGCTTTAGGGCAAACGCGATCTGGTAGTCATCAGCGCCAGCCCGCGACTGTGTGGCTGCCGCATTTCGCAGTTCACTGCCATCAACTACGGCCGGCGATTCGACTACCACCCATTTCTTTGGCTTCTCCGCTGCATCAGTGGCCGGCTGGGTATTTGCGGCAGTTGGCTCGTCTCGTTCCGAGTACGGTAACACCCGACGATTCGTTGGTACTGTTCCACCGAGTGAGGCCTTTGCCTCCTCCTCAGTGTTGTACGTCTGGAAAGGGGCAGGATTGGCTGGACTAATCACGTGGACCAGCTCGAGTTTCGACTCAGCCTTTAATAGCTGCTTCACGCGTTCCGGGTCTTGTATGCCCGGCATTTGCACGAGAATCTGATGTGAAGCCTGCGAACCATGACGCTGCACCAGCGGTTCCGCAACGCCTACAGCATCCAGGCGGCTCTCGATAATCTTTTGTGCTTGTTCGGTGGCCTGCTCGGCAATCGCGCTCTGCGCTGCCGCCGGCAATGTCCACGCAACAGTGTTTCCGCTGATTGAAGAAGACCAGTCCGAAAGATCAATTTTCTTCTTTACCGCTTCTTCAATTTCAGAGAGCTTTGCGGGGTCGGTTGCTTCGAGGCGAATGCGATAAGTTCCGGAGGAAACCTCCGGTGTTACATGCGTCACCGGGAGGCCGGCGTCTTTAGCTGCCTTTTCGATGGCGACGGCGTCTGCCACAGTAAGGTTTTTTAGTACTTCATCTGTCTTAACCCGCATCACCAGGTGCGATCCACCCTTGAGGTCAAGACCAAGGTGAATGTTCGACGCCAGCGTAGCTTTGATTCCCGACCAGGTGAAATCATGCAGCGTAGGACGACGACGTGGGCCGATAACTACGTAAATACCGACGAGGGTTATAAGAACAATGATGATGGTACGCTGCAGCAGGTTCTTCTTTTTCATTGCAAAAAAATTTTGACTTTGGCGGACTACTACTTCTTTTCTTCCTCTTGAATGCCGGCAACCGCCGAGCGAGAGATTTCCAATATCGACTTATCCGCACTTCTGATTAGGAAACTGGTGTCGCGAACCGTCGTAATCGTTCCGATTATTCCGCCGTTGGTAACGATGCGATCCCCAGCCTTAAGTTGAGAAATGGTTTGTTGCAACTCTCGCTGCCGTTTTTGCTGCGGCCGGATCAAGAGCATATAGAAGACGCCGATGATTAGGAGCATGGGGATGAATCCGCCCAGTGCCCCGAGGCCGCCTTGAAATATCGTTAGTAGAAGTATCATTGATATGATTCAGTTGCGCTTGTAGCAGAAGTTATCGGAGGAGCTTTCCGGATCCCACACTCAAGCGCCGCTGAGCGCCTTGTCCTCTTCGTGCGCGTTCAGCCCCTCGGTGAACTCTCGTCGAAATTTGGGGAAATCGCCAGACCGGATAGATTGCCTCACGCGTCGCATAGTGTCAAGGAAGAAGGCCAAATTGTGGTGTGTTAACAGGATGCTTGCCAGCATTTCGCCAGAGACGTAAAGGTGACGCAGATAGGCGCGGGAATAACGCCGACAAACTGAACACTCGCACGATTCATCCAGTGGTCCCGTGTCCATAACCCAACGCGCGTTCTTTACGTTCAGCTTGCCTCCGGACGTGAATGCCTGCCCGGTCCTTCCGTTCCTCGTCGGCAAAACACAATCAAACATGTCAATGCCCTGCGACACCGCCTCAACCAAATCCTCAGGGGTGCCGACACCCATCAAATAACGCGGTCGATCTGCTGGTAACTTCGGAGCGATATCGTTCACCACGTTCCACATTACGCTCTTCTCCTCTCCCACACTCAGACCGCCGATTGCATAACCGTCGAAGCCTATTTCCGCTGTGTAGTTCAAGCTCTCGCGTCGCAAGTCCATGTGCGGGCCGCCCTGAACAATTCCGAAGAGAGCCTGTGCACCAGTAATAGCCGCCGTAGATTCGGTGCGGCCACTATCCAATGCCTCTAACTGCAAAATGTCGAACCGCGCTCGCGAACGTCGAGCCCAGCGAGCAGTCAACTCCATGCTGCGTCGCGAAACGTCAGCGGGTGCCTCGCCCGCGGCACACTCGTCAAATGCCATCACGATTTCTGAACCTAATGCTGCCTGAACATCCATTGATACTTCGGGAGACAGGAATTGAAGGCTGCCATCGAGATGTGAACGAAACTCAGTGCCCTCCTCAGTTATTTTTCGCAAGGCTCCCAAACTCCAAACTTGAAAACCACCCGAATCAGTCAGCAACGCACGTTTCCAACCTGTGAATCGGTGCAAGCCGCCGCAGTTTCGTATCACCTCCACACCCGGCCGCAACCACAGATGATAGGTATTGCCGAGAATGATCCTGGCGTCGAGTTCGCTTTCGAGCGGCTCGAAGCGCATGCCCTTAACTGTTCCCCCGGTGCCCACTGGCATGAACACAGGTGTTTCGATAAGACCGCGACGCGTTGTGAGCAGACCGACTCGCGCTTCGCCATCGCGAGCAGCCACTTCAAATTTGATTGCAGGCTTGTTACTCACTTCTGTTCGAGTCTTCGACGCGTAGCGTCGTTATTAGTTTAGCCCGGCGTTTTTAACGCCGGGTTCTCGACATGATCTTGGCGTCGCGTAGCGACGCCTGAACTAGGCTGGTTCAATCGTCGCTACGCGACGAGAACCTGAAAACCACTTGATCCCGGCGTGAAAACGCCGGGCTAAACTCATACCAACGCTACGCGTCGAAGAACCCACCTCCGAGTCCAAAGTCCACTTCACCCTAACAGAGATTAAACTTTGGACGTTGGACCCGTTGTACAACCTATCTCCTCTTCCGCACCTTATGCTTTTCAATAATCCGCAGCGGTGTCGCAAAGAAATCAAATTCCTCACGCAGACGATTTTGCAGATAACGCAGATAGGAAAAATGCAGGCCAGACTTCCCACCCGAAGTGAACAGCACAAAAGTCGGCGGCCGCACTCCGACCTGCGTCATGTATTGCACATGCAGCCTGGACAAGCCGCCCTTGACGGGCGCGGGCGCGCTGCCTCCGCGCGGCTGCGAGACCGCGGCTTCGAAAAAAGCATTCAGTTGCGAGGTCGGGATACGGCGGTTCCGTGCCTCATTTGCTTTGACTGCCAGTCCCAACAGATTCTCAACCCGCTGACCGTTCAAGGCGGAAATCATGATCACCGGTGCCCATTCCAGAAACTTCATCTTCTCGCGAATCTTTCGCTCAAACTGCATTGACGTGCTGGTCTCTTTATTCTTCACCGCATCCCACTTGTTACAGGCGATGATGATTGAACAACCGGCGTCGTGGGCGTAACCTGCGATGTGCGCATCGAGAGCGGTCGGTCCTTCTTCTGCGTCAATGATCACGATGGCAACGTCGGCGCGGGCCAAACTCTTCATGGCCATAACGACCGAAAGCTTCTCAGCCATCTCTCCAGTTTTACCCTTGCGACGAATACCTGCGGTATCGATCAGTCGAAATTTTTGTTCGGGTGTTGCCAGCAGCGTATCGATTGCATCGCGCGTCGTACCGGCCAATGGAGAGACAATCACACGCTCTTCGCCGATCAGTCGATTTAACAAAGAAGATTTTCCTACGTTCGGTCTGCCGATGATTGCTAAACGAAGTTCACGCTGTGAGGTTTCAGATCCGGCCTCTGAACTTTCAGAGTTGAGATCTGAGATCTCGAAGTTCAAATCTTTGACCAGCGCATCGAGCAGATCACCAAGACCAATTCCCTGCTCCGCCGACACCGTAAACACTTCTTCAAAACCGAACCGGTAAAACTCTCCAGCCTCCGCCTCGACCCGCGCCCTTTCTGATTTGTTCGCTGCTACCAGGACGCGCTTGCCGGTCGCGCGCAGCAGCTTCGCCAGTTCTTCATCCAGCGGCGTCAGACCGAGGCGGGCGTCAACCACCCAAATAATTGCCTGCGCATCATCAATCGCGAACCCGGCCTGTTTGAAAATATTCGCGGGGATTACCGCGTCGTCGTCAGGAATAATTCCGCCGGTATCAACTATGGAAAAACGCTTGCCACCCCATTCCACTTCCCCGTAGATACGATCGCGTGTAATGCCAGGCTCGTCGCCCACGATTGAACGCCGCTGACCGATCAGTCGATTGAAGAGAGTTGATTTACCGACATTCGGCTGACCCACGACGGCCACTAAAGGCAGCGCCGCGGGACGGGTCTCGCGTTGTGGTTCGATTTGTGACGCAGTTTCCAAAGTCATTTTCGGCAACGTGCGGCCGTTGCGTTTCCCGTCCGCTTTCTTTAGTTCGATGAACAACGGTAGGGCAACCAGCGCGAATTTGCCAGCGGCTGGAACATTCCACGAGAGAAGGATCAGCTTTTGGAGTGCGCCGACCTGTCAGCGCGGCTATGCACAAAAAGTGTTTAGTCGGCAGCTATGGAGATTAAAGTTGCGGGGACACACGAAGTCAGAACCGGGAGCCGTAGCGACCGGGTCGTTTCGAGACGCTCACCTTCGCCAAGTATCATAAATTTTTTTGCTCAAACAACGACTGATACATCGTACCGACCCGGTCGCTAC
>DATLBQ010000069.1:0-8694 GCA_035526805.1 Pyrinomonadaceae bacterium | reverse complement strand
CTTCGCGGGAAAACGGGAGACTTTCGTTAGCAGTTGCTCGAGTTCCATTTTCTTCGTTTTTAATTGAGTCCGGCGCGCCCACACGCGCTTCGCGCCACTCTGCAAATTGAGCTTCGACTTCTTCCTGACAATACAGCAGGCTCTTCACGGAGCGCTTGCGCGGCTTGGATTCCCACGAATCGAACGCCTTTTCAATCCCACGCAAGGCCACATGAAGCGGCATGTCCATTTCCTTCCAACTCTCAATCAGCGCCCAATCCATTGGGCTTAACAGCAGATGCTTCGCGCGGCGTCGAATAAAAGCGTCTTCGATTTCCGTAAAGTAATTGAAGTAATTCAAGTGCGTTAGTCCAAAGTCCAAAGTCCAAAGTCCAAGGTCCAACGTCCAACGTCAAAACCAAAAGCGCGAACTACACTCCCGAATTTGGACTTTGGACCTTGGACTTTGAACTCGTTGTGCGTTCGTAAACAACTCGCAAACCTTCGAGCGTCAGCGTGTCGTCCACCAGCTCGATAAACTCAGAGCCAGTCGCGATAAGCGAAGCGAGACCGCCCGTGGCGATTACTCGCGGAGCTCGCGACGATCCGGCCATCTCGTCAACCATCTTTCTCAGTACCCCGTCCACCAACCCAACGAAGCCGTGATAAAGCCCGGACTGCATTGCCGTAATGGTTGAGGAACCGATCACCTTTTGCGGGCGTCTGATGTCGACACGCGGCAGCTTTGCCGTCCGCTCAAACAGTGCGTCGGTTGAAATCATGATGCCAGGAGTGATGACGCCCCCAACATACTCGCCCTGTTCATTGATTGCGTTGAAAGTAGTAGCCGTTCCGAAATCAACCACGATACAGGGCGCGCCATATTTCTGAACTGCCGCCACCGCATCCACAATCCTGTCAGCCCCCACGTCCGAGGCCGGCTCATACAATATTTTCAGGCCCGTATCGGTGCTGTGATCTACAAACAGCGGACTCAAATGAAAATAGGTCTCCGCCATCGTCTTAAGCGTGTAGTTTAATGGTGGCACAACAGACGCAATCGCTATCGCCTTAATGGCTTTGAAATCGACACCCGCAAGTTCGAATAGGTTACGTGCGTGAACACCATACTCGTCGACGGTGCGAGACCGGGCCGTGGTGAGACGCCAGTGCGCGACGAGTTCGGGCCCATTGAAAACACCCAACGAGGTGTTGGTGTTCCCGGCATCAATCACAAGCAGCATAGATGGGCTCCCCGACTCCCTGCGCCTTCGTTAAACTATCTTCATCTTTTAATACTTGTTCGATTAGATCGACAGCGACAACTGCGCCGTTTTCCTTTCGTAGGAACTGGCCCGTCTCCCGTGACTTGTTAGCATGTTCAGGCTTTGTCAACAGAATGTCGAGTTCTTTCGACACTCGCGCCGCTCTATACTTTGGGCGCGGCAACGTACGGCTGCCGCCGAGCCGTGCGGCATGCGCGGCATTATCTGGTTGATCAAAAGCAAAGGGGACAATCAGCGTGGGAATTCCGGCACGCAAGCCCTGTGAAGTCGTCCCCACTCCACCGTGATGCACCATCGCACAAGCGCGCGCGAGCAGTGATCCGAAAGGTGCATAGTCGACCGCCATGATTTCCGCCGGCAACGACTCCTGAGGTTTATTGCGTTCGTCGCCAATAAGCAGCACGGCGCGACGGTTAAGAAGTTTTGCTGCGGCGATGCTCTCCCGATAAAAGTCGCGCGCCACCCAAACCGCTGAAGAACCAAGTGTAAAGACAATCGGGGGTGGTCCTTGGTCAAGAAAGTTAATTAACTCCGGCGGCATCTCCAGCTCGTTGCGCCCATCGTAGAAAGCAAAACCAGTAACGCGCGTTTGTGGCGGCCAGTCTGGTTGGGGTGCCGCAAACAACCCGGAAAAGAGCGCCAGAATTAAGGTGGGCGAATGCTGGCCTTCAAACACCGGATTGCCGCGATCAGGCAAACCCAGCTCGCTGCGAAACTCCTCGTACGGCTTGTTCCTGTAATATTTTTTTGCCTGACTGAAGAACGCTGCAACGAACCGTGGGCCAAACAACTGCACATGCCGCATCCAGGCCCAAAAAGGCGGCACTGGCGGATCGTACGCGGAAAGGAATGAAGCCGGCGCCAGCACACTTGAGACCCAGGGAATCTCGGTCTTCTGTGCGACCAGCGGACCCGCCAGCGAGATCGGATGGGTGAGCAACAGATCAGCGCCGTCAATGGCCCGCAACAGGTCTTCATAGCCGTCTCGCACAAAAGGAAAGAGCATTTCGTTGAGCAGAAAGCCACTGCCCGACCTCGGATCCATTACTTTCTCCATCATTGCCGCATCCTGTTCTTGCGGCGGCGGAATGTGCGGTCGTACTGGAATGAAATCAAGGCCGGCGGTTTGCATCTTCTCACGATAAAGTTCGCTGGTGGCAATCACCGGATTGTGTCCGCGGGAGCGCAGCTCCGTCGCGATTGCCATGTAGGGATGGATATCGCCATACGAACCGAAGGTAGTCAGGACAATGCGTTTGGCCGCGGTCATGAGAGTGTTACTCGGGGCGCACTTTTGTGACATCGCCCGCGCGTACTAGTCTGATTTTTCCATCATAGGTTTCTACACGCAACGCGCCGTCGCGTTCAAGCCCGCGTGTGGTGCCTACAAAACTGTCTTCGCTTTCAGTGACACGAACCACTTTACCTTCAGCGTAAGACGAACGTTCGCGCCACGCCTCAATGATGACTTGTCGACCGCCCGGCTCGTTCAGCACGGCATAATATTTTGTTAAAGCGGCAATCAGGGCAGCTAGCACTACTTCCATCTGTGCACATCGACCGGTCACCGTTTCTACAGCGATGGCCTCAAGCTCAAGCGCTTCCGGATGTGAACGGTTCGTGAGATTAATGCCAATGCCCACCACAACGGCGCGGCCCGAGGGCGTTTCAACCGTCTCCGCGAGAATGCCGCAAATCTTTTTTTCGTTCACCAAAATGTCATTGGGCCACTTTACGTCAGCTTCGACTGCACAAGCGTCAAGTAAGGCGTCGTGCACAGCTACGGCCGCCATCAATGTCAGCATCGGCCATTCGCTTTGCGGAAATTGGGGGCGGAGGAGGATGCTGAAGTAGAGGCCGGCATCCTTTGGAGACATCCAACGGCGAGCAAGCCGGCCACGACCTGCTGTTTGCTCACGCGAAACTATACATAACCCTTCCAGCGCGCCCTCGCTGGCCCGCCGGGCTGCCTCGAGATTGGTCGAAGGCAGCGATTCAAAGCGCAGAATCTCAGGAACCAGCTGTTTCATATTTCCGAAGTGGCCTTCAACGAAGAGCGGGGCAAGCCCGCCTTCCCTACCTGAGAGACTATTCAGCCCGCCGATAGCTCGAAGGTTGAAGGCGTTCAAGCGAAGGTCAACACTCAATTTGAATCAGCTCGAGGTTGGGAAGGCGGGCTTGCCCCGCTCCTGATTTAGTGAATTCTTAAATTCCTGAGCGTTCAGCTAACTCAAGGGCGTCCCGGGTCAGTTCACGCACTAACTGATCGAAATTGTGAAAGCGTTCATCCCGCGTCTGGCCCCTCACATACCGAAAGTAGATTTGCTGAATGACGACGGCCACTTTGAAACGGGCAAACGTTTCGTAAAAGACGATGCGAGAAAGATCGCGGCCCGTCCTCGCTTCGTATCGCTCAATAATTTCTTCCCGAGTCAACCAGCCTGGTCCGTTAGTAACGGCGCGCAGTGAACTGTTCGGATCACGTTTGTTGTCCGCGCCCTTCATCGTCCAGTAACTAAGCAAGAGGCCCACGTCGATGAGCGGATCGCCGACGGTACACATTTCCCAGTCAAGCACCGCTATCACGCGAGTGGGGTCTTCGTTGTCGAGCATGATGTTATCGAGTTTAAAATCATTGTGAACGATGGTCGCATCACTATCAGTGTCCGAAGGAATTCGAGTTATTAACCATTCGATAACCTGATCCATCTCGGCAAGTTCGCCAGTCTTCGAGCGTTGCCACCGATCGGCCCAGCCGCGCACCTGACGAGAAACAAAGCCGACGGGTTTACCGATTTGAGCGATGCCAGTCGTTTCAATATCCACCGCGTGAAGCGCGACCAGCGTGTCGACCACGTTTTCGCTTAGACGCCGACGCAGCACCTGGTCCTCGCCAATTTGTTCTAGCACCTTTAATCTGACGATAAGTCCGCGACGCCGCTCCATCAGATAAAAAGGCGCGCCGATGATGGAACTATCGTCGCAGAGGAGCACTGGTTTCGGAGCCAGAGGGAAGTAGGGATTAATCACCGAAAGCAACTTGTACTCGCGCGGCATATCGTGAGCCGTCGGCGCTACCGGGCCAAGCGGTGGACGGCGCAGCACAAATTCCCGGCTGCCATAGGAAATTAGATACGTTAGATTCGAATGTCCGCCGGGAAACTGTGTAATCTCAATGGCTGCTTTTGGATCAAACTCGGGCGACAGTGTTGCCATCTGTTCGCGGAGATAGCTGTCCAGGGATACGAGATCCAACTCCTCACCAGCCCTCACTGCTGCACTGTCTTTGTCAACTCGCTTTACCATTTAATCGCGTTGTTACCAGTCAACCATTTCACTGGGACCGCGGGCGACCCGCCCGCCTGGCAGCGCATTCACTCAAGCTGGTTTGCATCTGTCAGTGCCGACACCGAGGCCTTCAACGTAAGCGGGGCGAGACGCCCGCGGTCCCAGTAAACACGTTGTTCCAATCAACACGTTGCACTAGCTTTCGAAACTTTTCAGTATGCGTTGCGCAACCACCTGCCGGTGCACTTCATCGGGCCCATCGTAGATTCTGGCTGCGCGCGCGTCGCGGTAAAACATTTCCAACGGCGTATCTTTTGAGTAGCCGAGTGCGCCATGAACTTGTATCGCGCGGTCGATAACATCATGCAGCACTCGGGCGCCAAAAAACTTGATCAGCGAAATCTCGATGCGTGCGTCGTCGCCGCGATCAAGTTTCCAGGCGGCGTTCAGGGTCATCAGGCGAGCAGCATTTATCTCGGCCGCCGAATCAGCAATCCAGTTTTGTACGGTCTGTTTTTTCGCGAGTGGCTCACCAAAAGATTGTCGCTTGAGTGCATAAGCACACATCATTTCGAAACTTCGCTGAGCAGCGCCGATCCAACGCATGCAGTGCTGAATCCTGCCGGGCCCAAGCCGCGCCTGGGCCAGCTTAAACCCATCACCTAAACCTCCAAGCAGATTTCCTGCCGGCACGCGACAATCTTCGAAGCGGATTTCGCAATGACCGCCAACGCCGCCCGAACCCATCACCGGTACGGCACGGATGATGTTAAAACCCCGAGTAGCTGTGGGCACGAGAATCATGCTGGCGCGTGAATGTGAGGCCGCCGTGGTGTCAGTGACAGTCATCGCAATCGCAAACGCCGAACCGATGGCTCCACTCGTAAACCACTTGTGCCCATTGATAACCCACTCGTTGCCCTCACGCACGGCGGTCGTTTTTAGTCCGGTTGGGTCGGAGCCGGCAACTTCCGGTTCAGTCATGGCAAAACAAGAACGTACTTCGCCCGAGGCGAGTGGACGAAGATATTTGTCCTTTTGTTCCTCGTTGGCCGCGATGAGCAGCAACTCTGCATTGCCGGCGTCGGGAGCGGCATTGCCAAACAGCCGCGGCGCGAAAACCGAGCGCCCGATAATCTCGTTCATCAGCGCCTGGCCGATGTAGCCGACGCCCATTCCACCCCATTCCCGCGGAAGGTTAGGGGCCCATAAGCCCAACTCCTTTACGCGCCTTTGCAAATCCTTTTCGAGTTCGACCGGAAGTCCTTCCTCCTCCACAATCTTGTCCTCGTTGGGATAGACAAACTCCTCCATGAAGGCTGTGGTGCGTTCTCGAATGGCTTCGAGCTCAGGGGGAATGCTGAAGTCAATCATTGTTAGACCTTCCGGGCACGCGATGCTAGTTGGAATGACGGGCAGACCGAGGCGATTGTAACTGGAAGACTACGCAATTACAGAACCGAGCGCGGTAGCGCCGGATCCTAAAAGCAACTTCAGTAATGGTGCTCTTGTGTGCCTAAAACTATCACGAAAGTAGACTCAAGGATCTGGCGCTACCGCACTCGGTTCTGTAAGCGGTTCTGACAAACACTCGCCTTGCGCTAACATGCCCACTGCAATCTGACAAAGACGACGCTTACCTGAGGAGAATTCGCAATGAAACGGTTCGTCCTTCTATTCTTGATTCTATTAAGCTTTGCAACCAACGTCGCTATTGCTCAACATCAAACGGCGGATTTTTTATCCGGAAGGATTGTTGATCTGTCTTACCCTTTCGATGCCTCAACCGTTTACTGGCCCACTGCCGAGGCGTTTCACCTTGAGAAAGATTTTGAGGGAATTACTGAGAAGGGCTACTACTACTCGGCTTACCGATATTCCGCTGCCGAACACGGAGGAACGCATATCGACGCGCCCGTACATTTTGCTAAAGGACGAAATACCGTAGACGAAATCCCACTGGACCAGCTTATGGGACCGGGCATAGTAGTAGACGTAACAAAGCAGTGTGACCGGAACGCCGATTACCTAATTTCTGAGCGTGACCTTAAGGATTGGGAAGAACGACATGGAAAGATACGGGCAGGAACCATCGTGTTGCTTCGTACCGGCTTCGGAAGATTCTATCCTGATCGAAAGAGATACCTGGGGACCGACCAGCGCGGCGCTGCCGCAGTCCCAAATCTTCATTTCCCAGGCCTGCATCCGGATGCGGCGCGCTGGCTAACTCAAAACAGACGGATTAAAGCTATTGGTCTCGACACTGCCAGTATCGACTACGGGCAATCGACGCTCTTCGAAAGTCATCGCACGTTGTTCGCCAAAGATATTCCGGCTCTGGAAAATGTTGCCCATCTGGATAAGCTTCCCGCTAACGGATTTTCCGTGATAGCCCTACCAATGAAAATCAAGGGCGGCAGCGGCGGCCCCTTACGAATAGTTGCCATTATTCCGCGAAGCAAATAGCAAAATGATTTTCGACGGTAGTATCGACTGGTTCCCTATCAAGTTATCGTTCGCCGTCGCGAGCGCCGCTACATTGATTGCGCTCATTGCCGGCTCAGTGTTGGCGTGGCTGCTCGCGCGGAAGCGATTTCCTGGCCGTAATCTAATCGACTCCCTGATCACGCTGCCACTCGTTTTGCCGCCAACAGTGCTCGGCTACTACCTTCTGGTTCTGCTCGGCACACGTTCCTCGTTTGGCGGCTTCCTGTATCACCGATTGGGGATTCGACTGACGTTTACCGTAGGTGCGGCGATCATCGCGGCTACTATTCACGCGTTGCAACTTGTAACCAAGAGTCTTCGTGCTGCGTTTGAGGGAGTTGACATTGAACTCGAGGCTGCCGCGCGCACACTTGGCCTTGGCGGTCGGATGATTTTCTTTCGCATAACTCTGCCGCTGGCATCGCGCGGCGTGCTGGCCGCAACCGCGCTCGCGTTTGCACGCGCGCTGGGTGACTTTGGCGTCACGATCATGATTGCTGGAAACATTCCCGGCAGAACTCAAACCGCTTCCGTGGCGATCTACGACGCGGTGCAGGCCGGACGCGATAACGAAGCATTTACCCTCGCGGTGATCGTGTCGCTGATCGCTGTGGTAATGCTTTACTTCATCAATCGCTTCGGGAGATTGAGATGGTGAAAAGATAGTGAAGAGTGATAGGTGAAATGCTACGGGAAGGGCGATGAGTGATTTGCGATGATGAGCGGAATGGCGTGCTGAAACCTTCAAGCTTCGGACTGACGTCGGGTCCAGTCATGCTCTTCACCGTTCACTCTTCGCTCTTCACTCTTCACTTTTCACCGCAATGCGAGAAACCCTTTGAACTTCGCGTCGCTTGCGTCATAACCCGGAAACACCGTCAGCAGGTTGGATGTTCTGAGATGTCTTCGAGCTATTTCGCCGAAGACATCGCGGAAGTCTGTCGTCAACGCGAGATCGCGTCCTTCATAAAGTTCGTCGCCTTTTAGTCCCGGCCACTGACCGTAGACCTTGCCGCCACGGACGCCGTTGCCAATAACCAACATTGCGTTTGCGTGGCCGTGATCAGTGCCGCGATTTCCGTTTTCTCTGGCTGTGCGGCCAAACTCCGACATCGTTAAGATCACCACGTCGTCCATCCGCTGGCCCAGGTCGGTGTAGAGCGCAGCCAGCCCCGCGCTGAACTGCCGCAGCAGATTGCCAAGTTGCCCCTGCGCGCTACCTTCGTTTACGTGTGTATCCCACCCACCCACGTCAGTGAAAGCGATTTCAAGGCCTACTCTCGCTTTGATCAACTGCGCGATCTGCAACAACGAATTACCAAAGGGCGTGCGCGGATATTGCGCGCCGTTCTCCGCCTGATACTGCGCCGGATTAACCTTCTTGAGGTAGTTAACGGCTTCGAAAGTTTCTTTGCCTGTGCCGCTGAGCACATCATTAACGGTTTGCCCGTAGATGGCTTCGAAGCCATCTTGCACGCTCGCAGAGCCTTGTCCTGCGCGTATCGTAAAGTCCGCGAGGTTCGACATCGCTATCGCCGATGCCTTGCCCTGCAAAACGCGCGGCATCGTTTGTGTCAAAGACACTGCACGGAAAAGGCTGCGCTCCGAATCAGTTTTACTTTGCAGATAGCGATTAAGCCATCCGTCGGCTGTC
>DATLBQ010000068.1:0-5336 GCA_035526805.1 Pyrinomonadaceae bacterium | reverse complement strand
CCCCTTCTCATTCGCGGATAAGAAGAGGTTGAAACAGTCGCGCGCTCTTCTCATCTTCCCCGCGGCGGCAAGCGACGCGAGCTGGATTTGGCACCTGGACGCTCAAGGACGCGCCTCGAACCGGTTGCCGTGGTGTCTTAGGGCCAGTCCCTCGACCACTCTGAATGAGACCGCTGATTCCAGCGGATTTCCAAAAGGATGCTGGACCTCCCCCCACCTGTCAACTGCGCTTTCATTCTGTCGCCCGTCTAACCTGGATGCGTGTTGAAGCCGAATTCGATGTCCGCTTCCTTTCAGGTCCCACCCCGATTCGTGTTTAAGGTTCGAATCAGGTCGATTCCCCTTCCCTATATGAGCTACCGATACCATACGTGTTGACGCCGCTATGCTCTGCATCCCACGGTCTCCTCAACAAAAGAGCTTCCAGGTTCTGGTGATCAAGCCGATCGCCCGAACGGCCTTTTTAAGAATCATCTTTGCAGCCGCGCTGCTCCTGTTCTCTTCGACCCGCGGCGCCGACGTTGCTGCTGTTTCAACGCTTAAAGAAGAGAAGAAAGCGACTCTTCGGTCGGGCATTGATCTAAAGCCCGGGACAATCACCATCGCAAAAACAGTCACCGCTGAACAAAAAATTTCTTGTCGGCGGGAATTCACAGAATCTCTCGCCGCCGCGCTGGAGAAAGCCAAGGAACAGCGTCGGAAGCTGCTCATGGAAGCCGTTGAAACATCAAGTCCCGCCCGAAAAAGGCGCCTATAAACCCGTTACCGTGGTGTCTTAGGGCAAGTCCTTCACCGACTCTGAATCCTCGGAATCTCACGCCGTGAACATGACCTATTTCGTCTTTGGCGCTTCAAGCGAGTCGCCTTTCATTGGCACTGCGCTCTGCTGCTCGCCACGGTCAGGCACCTCACGAACAGCGAAGCTGCCGTCGGGACGAGCGATCCAAAGCTGCGATCCTAAACCATTCCGAAACCTAGCGATGAAACTATTAGCAGGAGCCTGAAGCTTTGGATCCGGTTTCTGAAACTGGCCCTCAACCATCGCGAGAGTTGAATCGGTCGTTTTTATGCACTTCGCCCGGCCCCCTTGAATCTTAAGGTTGAGGCGTTGTTGTTGGCCGTTGAGTTCAACCGTGAGCAAATAATTACCGTCGGGCACCTGTGAGATCCCTTGCGCCGCGGTTATGAAACAAAGGAGGAAAGCGCTAAAAACTGCGCACAAAAGGACAGAGTGTGGCTTCATTACGTTGAGCATAACAACGTCCACAAATCAATCAACTCCCGGTTGACGACCATCGCCACCCTGACCGAAGTTGAACGTGCCGAAACGCTACCGTAAAAATGTTCCTACTTCCGATTACGACAGTAGTGATGGACATTTCGGGCAATGAATCGCGGAAGCCACATCTCCCGAGCGTGCGCCAAGCCCTCAGAATTGTATCCTTGGGAGGATTACGAATGGTACGCCACGGATACGGTCGGACACGTAGCTGTCTTTACCACGGCCGGTATTGGTCCTATTCCTGTTTCAGTGCTCTCCGCACGTTCTTTGGAAGATGCGCTGGCGGTGGCCGTGGGGAAGATGTTACCACGAGGTCGGGCGACCATGCTGGTATCTCTACCGACTCCTGATGACTACATTCATTTCGCGGCTTGCGGATTTTTTGCTTACGATTGGCAGGATGTCCATCGGACCAAATTCAAAAAGAATCGGTATGAGATGCTTTCGGAACCTGGCAAACCGATTCATGTCTCAGAGTTGCCAGAACAGTTTCAGTCGCTGCTTCGGTCCACGACGTTCGCAAATTTGTCTTTCGCCAATACGCGCAAAATAGACGTTGTAGGATGTTTTAAGTGTGAATCTGCCGCTCCGGATGTCGAAATCTGAATCAACTCAACGCGGAAGCGTAGCGCTAACCCGCCGCCTCCAAATGTCCGCGAGGCTCGTAAAGAACCGCGTTGGAATCGACGTGATGAAACTCTGACTTAAATCAATACCTCTTATTTTTCCGCGCCCAAAGCCAGACTTGCATCACCGGAACGCCAGCGCCGATCAACGTAACCGGCGCAATGGCGATCGTATAGGCTGTCAACAAATGTTGCGGCATGAACAAGCCGATCACACCGAACGCTGTGATCAGCCACGACCAGTTCGCCAGCTTCCGTCCACCGAATTCGTTGATCGAGTACCACCGCTCAGGCGACTCGAACGCCGCGGGAATTCGTATCCCGTAAAACCAGTTCATCGGAATCTTTCGTCGAATCAACGGTTGGCAACTCGTAAACACGACCAACCCGCCCGCCACCATGAGGATTGCCGGAATCATCATAAATCAAATCTCCACCTGCATTCGCATTTCAACTCTCCTCGAATTAACGCGCGCCTTGTGAAAAGGGACGTCCCTCCACACTCGGCGCGCTTTCGCATTCGGCTGTTCATCCTTTTGCCTGGGTTGCCTGTTCGTGACCATGGCCGGCCGTGCGTTCGCGCAACATGACACCCAGCAGTCCATCCACCATCCCTGTGTTTGCGCCTTGTCCGGTTACCGCCACGTCCGGAACGATTCGCACATTCCGCTCGCCGACGATCTGCATCAACTGCATCACCGTGTAGCTTTGTGCCCCCACCGCTTCGACGCCCGCGCGGTACGCTTCAGATTTCGCCAGCCCGGTCGCTCGAATCGCTTCAGCCTCGCCAAGCGCGCGCAGACGTGTCGCTTCGGATTCGCCTGTCGCTTTCTTGATGTTCGAGTTCGCATGCAGTTCCGCGATTTGAACTCCTTGCTCGGCATCCACAACCTGCCGTTGGATATCCGCCAGCGACGTTTGCCGCACGAGTTGTTGCCGCTCTTTCTGCGCGGCTTCCTGCACTTCGTACGTTTTGCGCTGTTCTTCCGCGATCTTTCGGTCCGTCTGCGTCTGCATCAATTCCGCTGGCGGCGTGATATCGCCGATCAACGTATCGATTGCTTGCACATCGTACGCGCCGATCGCTTCGCGAATATGTTCCGCTGCGTCCTCCTGCCGTTCGCTGCGCGCGCTCAGAAAATCGAGCACCGTGAAATCCTGCGCCGAGTTGCGGAAATAGTTCCCCACAATCGGCTGCAGCACGTGATCCACCAGGTTCTGCATCGAACCCACTCGCGAAATCACTTTCGGCGCGTCGAGCGCTCCAACGTGAATGATCTGTGAAACATCCAGGTTGAACGCAAACCCATCCGCCGATCGCACCGTGATCGATGACAGTTTCTCGTCGTAATGATGCGACTCCGTTCGGTTCGCCCAGTTCAAGACAATGTTCGTTGTCGGAACCAGCTCAACCTTCATCACGCGCGTGTTAATGGGGTGTTTGCCCGGATACAGCGGCGTCACCCATACGCCTTTGTGCCCAACATTCACAAGATCCCCGTGCTTGAAGTCCACTCCGCTCACATCCTCATGCGCCTTGCCAACGAAAGACATGACAACACCAACACTGCCGATCGGGATTTGCACCATCGGCACCTGCTCGACCTGCACGAACCATGGATTCAGATTCCACGTGCCTGACAATAGAATCTGTTCCTGCAAACCACGGCTTCCACCGCCAGAGAGAAACGCCTGCGCATCCTGGAAATTCTCGTGTCCGACGATAGTCGGCCCCGCGATTTCGCCCGCGTCAATTGGTTTGCCGTCGAGCGTGGTCACAATGCCGACCCTGTCCGGTTCGACATGCGTTAACATTAATTGCGACGGATGCATCGCATGGTGTTCGGCGTGCGCGGAACTGATGATCGTAAAGAGCGCCGTGTTAATCCGATACGTGCCGTTCGTTAGAATCCCCAACTGCCGCCCTTTTTCGCCGCCATTGGTCAGGAACTTGCGCGCATCCTGAAAATTGTCGCAATCAACAACTCGACCGAGAATTCTCTCGGACGGAATTGCCTCGCCGTCCGCCGCCATCACCAGCGCGATTTCACCCTGCGGCACGACCACGACCGGCGCTTTGATAATTCGAAATTGCCACGGCCAATAACCCCAATGCAGGCCGGGCGCCAGTGTGTCTGCCTGGTAGCCCGCTTCACCGCCCAACGCGAGCAGCCGCCCCGGCTCGAGCGGTCGCCCGCCGAATTTCTTAACGACAATTCCCACTTCACGCTCCCCGATTAACTGCGCGCCGAGCAGCAATGGAACCACCACAACTCCGAAAATCAGTGCCGCCGCCAGACTTAACCAAAGTATGTTCATAACGATCTCCACTGCTGCGCCGCGCGTGAATACACGCCTTGCGCATGGTTTAATTTGGGAGACCGCATGGTCCGCGACTTGGCGGGCCCGGAGGATCACCCTTCCAAATGCCGACGAGGTTAGCTGACGGGCTAGGTCCGGAAAGGTGACCTCGACAACGGTTCGCGTCATCGTTCGCCCCATCCCCGATTTCTCGAGGAATTGGTTCCCCCGCGCCGCCTTGCAGGAAGGCAAGACAGCTTAGGCTGCTGCTCAATAGCTCACCATAAACCCCCAGAAAGTCAATAAAAACGCCGTCTTTCCACGCCGAACGTCTTCAGGCAGAGGCAAATCCTATACGCTTGCCGAGCGTTCGTTCGGTTTAGCTTCGCCTGCCAACTTCGCGTACGGCCCGAACCGTAACCCCTCGATTCACTGTAGTCTTAATAAAATTAATAAATTTTATCTTGTGTTCTTATCGAAAGTTGATATTCGTCGTACTGATCCTGAATGCAGTAACCACCCATCCCTACCATATGAAAATTCTGACATTCTCCCGGACGATTCAAACATCGTTTGTGCTCTCCCTGCACCTCGCGTTTTTGCCGCAAACTTGGTGCGATACCATACAAAACGGCAGTTTCGAATCCCCGACTGTTCCGCCAATCGTTCTTACACCGGCTGTTCCAGATACGTGGCAGAGAACTGGATCTGAGGCTTACGTTTTGAACGGCCGTTACGGGCCGGCGCAAGACGGTCTGCAGTATCTTGGGATTAAGAATGGTTCCGCCTTGTCTCAAGTTTTCAATATCGCCACCGCGGGAGCATACACACTCACGTGGTTCGATAGCACGGAATTCAACGGACCGGATCAGACATCGCCGTACACCGTCATCGTTCAAGATTCTGCCAATGCCACAATCACCAGCGCAAGTTTCGACGCAAATAACGTGAGTGGCGTTGGTGTTTGGGTTCCGCGCTCGTTGTCCGTGACATTTCCGAATACAGCCTCTTACAAACTAATATTTCTCGGCCAATCCGGGGCGTTTGCTGAACTCTCACTGATTGACAACGTGTGTTTGGCCGCCGTCAGCGCGCCTCCAAACATCGCACTGAACGCCGGTGGCGTT
>DATLBQ010000067.1:0-9370 GCA_035526805.1 Pyrinomonadaceae bacterium | reverse complement strand
CGTTTTTCGTGCGAGCGCTGGCGGTGGACGGCAACGGCAAACTTTGGGTAGGTACTCGCGTAAGAAAAGACGAACCCGGTTTGCTTATCGGAAGTCGGGCCGCCGACCTGGTGCGCAATGAGACGGCGACGGGGACAGTCACAACCATACGCAATCTGGGTGACGATGTTTGGGTGGCAACCGACGGTAATGGCGTCTTTCTTTTTTCGCAGCAGAAGAAGCCACAACGCTTCACCTTCGATGGCACCAGCGGCGGCCTTCGTTCCGATCATGTGTATGTCATCTTTCAGGATCGCGAACAAGTAATCTGGTTTGGAACCGACCGTGGCGTTTGCCGTTATGATCCAAACGCCGCCCGCATAGAAACTGTCGGCAGCAGTTCGGAAAGTAATTTTGTTCGCACGATCTATGAAACTTCCGCGGGTCAGCTTCTGGCGGGCACCAATCGGGGCCTTTTTGCCTACAACGAAACGTCGTCTGTCTGGATTCCAGTGCCGGCACTTGGCGGCAACATCATCTACAGTCTTAACGAGGACAATTCCGGCAGGTTGCTGGTCGGATCAGCTGCGGGTTTTTTTGTCGGCCCACTAATGTCCAGAATGCCGCAGGTAGAGCATCTCAGTTTTAGCAGAGTTGAATCGAGCTCCGGCAATGCTGATGCGATCGGCAGCATCCGTGCAATCGCGCAATTTCATCTCACCTCTTACATCGCCAGCTACGGCCGCGGCGTGGAAAAGTTTGAAGCCAATCGCTTGACAAATATTTGGAGCGTCAATTCCACCATCCCGCGCGACGTCATCTCTCTTTTCGCCGATGGTGAGCGACTGCTCCTGATAGGCACGGCCACGGATGGCGTATTTACCTATGATGGAACCGAGCTAAAAGCGGATCCGGCGTTTGTGAAACTAAAAGGGAGCACCGTGCGCTCGATTCAAAGCACGCCGGACAAGACGTTGTGGTTCGCCACCAACCGCGGAGTTTATGCATGCAGACCTGATAGCGATTGTATTCTGGCTGCGCCGGGCTATGAGGCGCGTTTTCTCGCGAGTCGTCCTGAGGGCAAACAAAATGAGGTGTGGTGCGCAACCAGCGGCGCCGGACTTCTGAAAATCAGACTTGACGATCAGGTCGGACCGGTTGTTTCCCAACTCGATGCGGAGCAGGGACTGCCGTCGCAAAATGTTTTCACAGTAAGGTCACGATTCAAATCCGACGAAAGTGAATCGTTGCTGATCGGAACAAGTCGCGGTATTGCGCGCTATCAACCGGGAACGGTGCCGCCGACGCTTTACGCTACGCGCGTGATCAGCAAACGCGTCCACTCGCCGGGTGAATTGCAGTCAGGGCTTTATCTGGAGTATCCGCAAAATAGTCTGCTGCTGGACGTGGCTGCCATCAATAGCCGCACATTTCCCGAGCAGTTTCAGTATGCATTCACCCTGCTGGACGCGAATGGTTCGGTGATCGGGAAGAGGTTGTCGCGCGATTCACAATTCACGATGGAAGGACTGCCTCCCGGAAAATATCGCGTTACCGCGCGCGCCTTCAGCAAGGACCTCGTTGCCTCAGGATCCTTGTCGTTTGAGCTGAGTATCGCGAAAGCGCCGTTTCCCTGGACCTCAACCGCGCTCGCAATTTTGCTGGCACTGGCGCTGCTCGCATTGCTGTGGGCGATCCTGGAAAGGCGCCGCATTGCACGTACGAGCGCCACGCTGGTGGCGGTCAACAATGAACTAGCCGACGCGCGTTTGAATCTGGCCAATGAAGCCGAGCGCGAACGTCGTCGCATCGCCCGCGACTTGCACGATCAAACACTCGCCGACCTGCGCCACCTGCTGTTGCTCAGCGATCAACTGCCTGCGAATGAGGAAGCAGGTAAACAACTCGATCCCGCCGTACTGCGCACCGAGATCGAATCGATCTCGCAGGAGGTGCGTCGCATCTGCGAAGACTTGAGCCCTTCGGTACTTCAGAATGTGGGCTTCGCGGCGGCGTTGGAGTTTGCGCTCTCGCACGCGGTCAACGATGCACCTGCCGATCGCAGGTTCGAGTATGAATTTGTTTGCGACGAATCATTGGAGGAACAAGCTCAACTGCCGCCCAATGTGCAGATGCAGGTTTATCGCATGGTCCAGGAGGCGGTGAGCAACGTTTGGCGACATGCGGGCGCAACTCATGTGAAGATGACGGTCGAGGTAATTTCCAATGGTGATTTTGTTTTGCAGTTGAAAGACAATGGCCGGGACTTCGATCCCGGCAAACAGATCAATCGTCAGGGCCGGGGACTGGCCAATATGCGCGCGCGCGCAAGTTTGATCGGTGCCGAGATCTCATGGGAGAAATCTCCTGAAGGAGGGACGGTTTTTACTTTGCACCTAAAAAAAGCGGGGGCAAGCCCGCCTTCCTGACCCCGAGCCTATTCGTGTTGAACGCACAGTTCACTCTGAAAGCCGTTCAGAGTTTGTAAAATCTCAGGTCTCTGTGCATTCTCCGGTGAACTCTGTGCCTCTGTGGCGGATTTTATTTTAAGAGGAAGACTCACCACCGAGACACCGAGCACACTGAGGATGCACAGAGAAATAAAAGCACGAACCACGAAAACACACGAAACAAACCGAAGCTAAAACCAAGCGAACGGCGATGGCTCTTTCGTGTGACTTCATGGTGCATTTCGTTTCGGGTGGTTTCGTGGTTCGTCCGATCTCCAGTACCTACCAATCAAGATGATGAAGGATGGCTTGTTCTGTCCAAGCAGGTAACGCATGCAAAAGACTGCTTTTTTCACTAGCCGCGAAGTGGAATCGGCGCTTAGGTCAAATGCCGGTGTCGTCGCGCTTGAGTCGACTGTTATTGCTCACGGCTTGCCGCGTCCGCAGAATCTCGCAACGGCGCAAACGTTGGAACAGATCGTTCGTGATGCAGGCTCGCTGCCGGCGACTATAGCCATAGTCGATGGTCAACTTACGGTCGGTCTCAATCGCGACGAGCTGCGATTTATCGCCGAGACTGATGACATCAAGAAGATTAGTATTCGTGATTTGCCGATAGCTGTTTCACAAAAATGGAACGGCGCCACCACAGTCGCTTCCACGAGCTGGATCGCACATCGCGCCGGCATCAAGGTGTTTGCCACTGGCGGAATCGGTGGGGTCCATCGCGGTGCCTTAAACGATGTCTCGGCAGACCTGCCCGCGCTCGCCGCTACACCGATCATCGTCGTGTGCTCAGGCGCGAAGATCGTGCTTGACTTGCCGGCGACGCGGGAGTGGCTCGAAACGTATGGGATAACGGTTGTCGGCTACCAGTGTGATGAGATGCCGGCTTTCTATTCGCGTACCAGCGGATTGCCTGTTGACGTACGAGTGGATTCGCCTGACGAAGTCGTGGAGATCTTTGAGGCGCAGCAGGCTCTGGGGATCGAACGGGCCTTGCTGATAACAGTGCCGGTGCCAAAGGAGTTTGAAGTTCCCGCATCCGATTTGGACGGTACCCTGCAGGAAGCATTGTCTGAAGCAGAACGGCAGCAGATTAACGGCCGCGCGTTGACGCCGTTTCTTCTGTCATCCATGTCGGAAAAAAGCGAAGGCACGACACTCATAGCAAACATTGCCCTGCTGGAGAACAATGTGCGCGTCGCGGCGCAGATAGCGCAATTGCTGGCAAGCCAAACCTGAGGGCACGAAGCTTTACAAAGAAAATAGTTCGACTCAGCGAAGAGCGGCCCAAACACTTTTTGTTCAACGTCAGGCCACGATTTCTTTTCCACTATTTCCGTATCCGCGTACGAAAATATTTACAACGTTTTTCAACTCGGCATTAGGAGTTTCGAAGAACGCAAGCTAAATCTTAAACTCTGAATTGCAGGTCTCTTCCGAACGAGGTCAAGCGAATTTTCGACGCTGGTGTGTTAATCTATGTCGAAAACTTAGTTCAGGAGGACTTCATGGCAGACGACAAAGAGACATGTAAGAATCCGGTATGCGGTTGTGCTCCGCCGCCTGACGGAAAATACTGCAGCGCTTCATGCGAAGGCTCTGGCCAGACAATTGAGATCGATTGCGACTGTGGTCACCCGGAATGTACTGGAAACTTCTAACTGGTTAACCGCACTCAATCTAACGAAAACAGAGGCGCCTCAGGCGCCTCCTTTTTGTTTGCTCCCATCTTGCCCGCCATCACTAGTTGCCGTTACTGAGTTTCAGAAACTGAGCCGCCAGCTTTGGTCCTGTACCGGCATCTTCGTGTTTGAAGAAAAGAAAAGTCTCTTTCCAGTTCTGAGCTTGAATGCGCGCCACCCATTCACTCAGATTCTCCTCCGAATAATTGACGCGACGGAGGCGCAGGTATCCCCAGTCTGCTGTCTTGTCAATGTGCGTCGTCGGCATGTCGTCAGTGTCAGACACGACCAGTGGACGATTCTGGCTGCGCAGTAGATCCAAAACGTCATCGTCGAACCAGGTTGGATGACGAAATTCGAAGGCGGCGGAAGTTGCCTGCGGCAGTTGAGCCAGGAATGTTTCCAGACGCGGCAGATCCTTTTTCATGTTTGGCGGCAGCTGAAAGAGTACGACTCCGAGCTGATCTCCAAGCACAGAAGCCGTTTCGAGGAAATACTTGGTTTCATCGTCTGTCTCTTTCAGTCTTTTGAAATGCGTGATGCGCTGCGAGGCTTTGAGTGAAAAGCGAAACTCCGGCGGCACCTGTTCTTTCCAGTTTTCAAGCATGCTCGGCTGCGGCATGCGGTAGAAGGTGGCGTTAATCTCGACCGTGCTCAGGCGCTCGGAGTAGTAACGAAGCATATCCTTCGCCGGAATTTTTTCGGGATAGAAGTTTCCCTTCCACTCTTTGTAGCTGTAACCGCTGGTGCCGACGTAAAGGGCCATAACCTATTCTTGTTTATTTGTCGTTAGGGCCGAAAGACGGGCGACAAGAATCAATCCAATGTGTGCTAGTTGCTGCTCGCTGAGTTCACTGGCCAGAAATTTTTGTCTTTCGAAATCGTTTTGAGTAAATGGATAATGAGACTGCCACATCTGCGGCCAATAATCTGTTTGTGAACAAACGTCGTCAAGAACAAGCCTCACTTTGCCATCTTCAAGTGGTTGCAGAGAGGCCACCACGCCGTAATAAGAACGCGGTTTGTACTGAGGCTCGGGATGTAGATGTTTTGCTTCAGAACTCATGCCGGTTTCACCGTTCAGAACTCTGTGTCAGCGTTGTTGTCGCGTTAAGCCGATGTATGGTAAACACAGGCACGCAAGATCGAACTCTTAACTGAAAGATTCTAGCCCAGGTATGTCTTCAATAACTACAAACATCGAATCGCTGCAAGTAGAAGATCGAGTCTTTCCGCCGCCACCGGCCTTTTCTGAGCAGGCGCACATCAAGTCGATGGCAGAGCTGGAAGTGTTGCGTGCGGAGGCGAGCGCTGACCCGGATAGCTTCTGGGCCCGTATGGCTGAAGAACTTCATTGGTTCAAAAAGTGGGACACCGTTTTGAAGTGGGATCCGCCCCACGCGGAGTGGTTTGGCGGCGGCAAGATCAATATTTCTTACAACTGTCTTGATCGACACCTGGCCACTTCGCGCCGCAACAAGGCCGCGCTTATCTGGGAAGGTGAACCCGGCGATCAGCGCACGCTCACCTATCAACAACTTCATTCTGAAGTCTGCAGGTTTGCAAATGTCTTAAAGCAACGGGGCGTCGAGAAGGGCGATCGTGTCGCGCTTTACCTGCCGCTGATCCCCGAACTTGCTATCGCGATGCTCGCGTGCGCTCGTCTGGGCGCAACGCATTCCGTGATCTTTGGCGGCTTTTCCAGTACCGCTTTGGTCGACCGTATCAACGATGCACGCTGCAAGCTGGTAGTAACAGCTGACGGCGGTTGGCGTCGCGGCAACGAAGTAAGACTCAAAGCGGCGGTTGACGAGGCGTTGAAACAAACGCCCTCAGTCGAGTCGTGCGTAGTGGTTCGCCGCAGCGGCGGAACGGTGCACATGCAAGCCGGACGTGATCATTGGTGGCATGAGTTGATGGCAACTGTGAACGCCGTCTGCCCTGCTGAAGAGTTGGATAGTGAACATCCGCTCTACATTCTTTATACCTCCGGAACAACCGGCAAGCCGAAGGGCATTCTCCACACCACCGGCGGTTATCTATTGCAAACGCACCTGACAACGAAATGGATCTTCGATCTCAAAGACGAAGACATCTATTGGTGCACCGCCGACATTGGTTGGGTGACGGGCCACAGCTACGTGGTCTATGGTCCGTTTTCAAATGGCGCCACCGTCTTGATGTATGAAGGCGCGCCAAACTATCCCGAGCCCGATCGCTTCTGGGACATCATCGAGCGCCATCGCGTCAACATCTTCTATACCGCGCCGACGGCAATACGCGCCTTCATCAAGTGGGGCGAGCAATGGCCCCTGAAACACGATCTCTCCAGTCTGCGTTTGCTGGGCACGGTGGGCGAACCGATCAATCCCGAAGCGTGGATGTGGTATCACCAAACTATCGGGCACGGTCTCTGTCCTATCGTTGATACCTGGTGGCAAACTGAGACCGGCGCAATTATGATTAGCCCGCTGCCGGGCGCGACACCGACAAAACCCGGTTCAGCCACAAAACCTTTCCCCGGTATCGAAGCTGACGTGATGACGCGCGATGGCAATCCAGTCGGCGCAAACGAGGGTGGCTATCTCGTCATTAAGCGACCCTGGCCTTCGATGCTGCGGACAATCTGGGGGGATGACGAACGGTATCGCGACCAGTATTGGTCGCAGATTGAAAACATCTACTTTGCCGGTGATGGCGCACGGCGCGATAGCGACGGGTATTTTTGGATCATGGGCCGCATCGATGACGTGATAAACGTCAGCGGCCACCGGCTCGGCACTGCCGAAGTTGAAAGTGCGCTGGTGTCCCATCCGGCGGTCGCGGAAGCAGCGATCGTGGCTCGTCCCGATGAGTTGAAAGGGTCCGCGATAATTGCTTTTGTCACCCTGGAAGGATCGCACCTGCCGTCGCCGGAACTGAACGCCGAATTGCGAGGTCACGTTACCAAAGAGATAGGAGCGCTGGCGCGTCCCGACGAAATCCGCTTCACCGATATGCTCCCCAAAACACGTTCCGGAAAAATTATGCGCCGGCTGTTACGCGAGATTGCCACCAGCGGGACAGTCGCAGGCGACGTCACGACGCTCGAGGATTTTTCGGTGCTGGAGAAACTACGATCGGAAGAAGAATAGTTCCGAGTTGCAAAATGAAGTCAGTACCACCACGCGGTAGCGGGTGGGTGCACGGTGGTATGTGCTGGTCTGCAGACCCACCCGCTACCGCGTGGTGGCACTGACTTCATTCCCGTTGTCATGCCCTCATTTTGCAACTTGAGACTGGTTCAGAGACTTTTGATCGTAAACGTTATAAACTGCCGCTGCTGCTCTTCCCCCTACAAGGAGTTTTGCCATGGCCCGCCAAATGGAATCAGACACTCGGTCCGGTCCACGTTATTTAGTGTCTTTCGAGGTACGTGCTGAATGGGACGATGCCGGCGGGGCCCACATCATGTCTGAAGGCATTACCGAAAACGTCGGACCCGACGGCACGCTGGTTCACCTGCCAAGGAAGTTGCCTGACGTTGGCAGTCGCGTGCGTCTCGAAGTACACGGCGAAGATGGCAAGACTCTGCAGGTCATCGCCGAAGTGCTGCGGGTAGAGCGCAATCCCGGCCATCCGCTTGCAGCGTTGCAACTGCTGGGTGAGACGGACGAATGGCGGGGTTTGATTTGGGAGCCGGCGGCTCCACGCGTGATAACACCGCCGCCCGCAGCGGCTGAAGATGACGAGGAGACGGTTGAGGACGATGAAGATGAGGATATCTTCGCCAACTGAAAGGGAAGCTCTGGATGACCACACCCGAAGTTACCTTACCCGATCATGAGCGACGAAAGTTTCCACGCTACTATGTCAACACGCGGCTGACGCTGGCCATTGAAGACGAAAGTTTGAAGGAATCGATCGGCCTCGGTGAACCGTCGGATATAAGTCTTGGTGGCCTGCGCGTGACGAGCCTGCCGGCTTGTCCTAATGTCAGAGTTGGAGATCAATTGGGTTTGCTGCTTGTGGATCAGGAAGATGCTTTGTCTCTACGCGGCGAGGTGGTACATCACGCAACTCCGGACACGTTTGGCGTTGAATTCCACAGTATTTCGGCTGCGGATCAACTTGCGGTGGGCGGAATAATTCGGCGCCTCTACCATTAGCCTTAATTACAATAGTGCAAAAGACAGAACCTAAAGATGGGCCGCGAACGGCGGCAAGGATTGTTGCCGAAGCTACCTGGCCGCAAACGCGTGTCATACTGCGCGTGATCGTGATTGTGCTGGTGGTGGCGGTCGCGCTTTGGATGATCATCAAGCTGACCGGTGTCATCCTGCTGATAATCCTGTCGATCTTCTTTGCGTATTTTGTTTCACCGCTCGTCGAATTCATTAGCAGGCCAATTAAAATCGCCGGTCGAAAGTTTGCTATTCCGCGCACGGCGGCGATTATTCTTTCTTACTTACTGATCGTTACCGCAATTGTGGTCGCCATCTACGTGCTGGCGCCTCAGCTGAGCAGCCAGTTTCCGGAGTTTACTGAACAAGCCCGGCTTTATTGGACATCGTTCGGCACAAGGCTGCAGGCCTGGGTCGCATACTTCCGCAGTCATCGAATGCCGGCACCATTGCTGGACACGATCAATGGCGCCATTCCCAGGGTGATTGAAGACGTGAGCCACACGGTGAGCGCGATGCTGGCGAGTGTAGCCGGCTGGGTCATTTATATTCCTTGGCTGATTCTTATTCCCATCTTGAGTTTTTTCTTTCTCAAAGACGTGGAAACTTTTCGCCGTTCAGCGCTACAAATGCTGCCGCGTGGACGCTGGCGCTGGCGCGGTGACGAATTTTTCCAGGACATCAACAGCACGCTCGCTGCTTATATTCGCGCGCAACTGACTGCGTGCCTTTTTATCGGCGTCGTATGTGCTCTTGGCTTCGCTGTGCTGGGCTTGCCGAGCTTTTTGGTGTTGGGCTTGATTGCCGGGGTCTGCGAATTTGTTCCGCTGGTGGGCCCAGTATTGGTGCTGGTCGTAGCGGCGCTGGCGGCGTTGCTCCACGGCGGCTTGTTTTCGGCTTTCCTGGTAATAGTTTTTTTGGTCGTCTTGCGCATTGTTCAGGATTACATTGTCTATCCGCGTTTGATTGGCCAGGGCATTCACCTGCATCCACTGGCGGTGATACTCGCAATCCTGTGCGGCGCGGAGCTGGCGGGCGTAGCGGGCATCTTTCTTGCAATTCCCGTCGTCGCAATCCTGACAGTCAGCTA
>DATLBQ010000066.1:0-4496 GCA_035526805.1 Pyrinomonadaceae bacterium | reverse complement strand
GCCGATGGAGGCGTTCAAGCCCGGAATTCCTCCACGCTAGTGCAAGTCTCAAGGGTCAGGAAGGCGGGCTTGCCCCCGCTCTTCTTCTTCAAAACTGTCTAGGTAATCGCGCCGCCGTCAACGATCACCACTTCGCCGTTCATAAAGCTGTTGCGATCGCTCACCATGAAAGCTGCATACTCCGCTAGTTCTTCCGGACGACCGAGCCGACCGGCCGATGCCCAAAAGTGATGCATCTGTAGTAGCCGCTCTGGAAGTGCCTGGGCCAACTCCGTATCAAAAATTCCGGCAGCGATCGCGTTAACCTTAACGCCAAAGGTGCCGGCCTCACGTGACAGGCATTTTGTGAATCCGATCATGGCGGCTTTTGAAGTCGCATAGTGAACCGCAGTCGGCAGCGCTCGCATGGCGCCTATCGATGTGATGTTGAGAATACTTCCCTTCCGCTGCCGAATCATCTGTTTGTAAATTGGCTTGGTTACGGCAAACAGGCTGCCCACGTTTGTATTGATCACCTCGTCCCAGGCGCGGTCGGTGGTGGTGGCGAAATTATCGCCACGGTTGATCGCCGCGTTGTTGACCAGAATATCTATGCCGCCCCACTTCTCAACCACCTCGCGCGTTATTTTCTTCATTCCCACTCGATCTGTAACAGAAACCTTGAAGCTTAGTGCGCGTCTCTGATGAGCTTCGACTGTGGCCACAGTGGCTGCGGCGAGATCCTCGCGGGCGTTGTAGTTGAAGGCGACGTCAGCGCCCTCGCGCGCGAGCACGTCGCAAAGCGCGGCGCCGATGCCACGAGTGCCGCCGGTTATGAAGGCCCGTTTACCTTCGAGCAATAGGCTCACGTTTGATTTGTCTCCTAAAAAACCCGCTTCGAAGAACGCAAGCGGGTGGAACTGGTTCTGACTGTCAGATGTTTACAACCGAGATCTCAAAACCGGACTTTGGTGAGCCGCGGCCCGAAATCCGCACACCTCACCCCATGTTTGAAATTTGGGATCTGAAACGTGATTTGTGCCGGGAAATTAAACTCTGAAAACCCCTAACAGTCAACGAGTCCGATAAGCTTTAGCTTGTCGTATCGCCGCCAGATACTACAGTTTATCGGACATTTGCAACCAGGACAGCTTGTTCGGGTGCTTCGCTTGCGGCAGGAATAAGTGCGGTGATTTCTTCAACAATGTGGCGAGTAGCGTTGGGAATCGCGAGACCTATCGTCGCGGCACGCAGTGCCGAGTAGTGAGCTGTATCTTCAACCATGCGTCGAATCACGGGGACAATATCTCCCGCGCGTTGCAACAACACTCCGGCGCCACGCTTCACCAATAGGCTGGCAGTCCCCGCTTCCTGAGGCATAGGAGTGGTAATCGCATCAGCGATAATCGGCAGCCGGCACGCGAACGCCTCGAAAGTGGTCAGACCGCCAAGCTTCGAAATCATGACATTGGCTGCGCCCATCAATTCTTCAACATGCTCGGAATAACCTATTACTTTCACTGGAAAAGACGCACTCTTCGCAACCGATTCTGCGTCTGCCCGTAGCTCTTCGTTTTTCCCAGCCAGGAAAATTGCCTGGACCTCAAGTTCACCGCGGCAGAGTTCACGGAAGATCTGCGGGATGTTACCGCCGCCTTCCCAACCGGCGTTTACGAATACGGTAAATTTTTCGGGATCTAAACCGAGAGCCCGCCGCGCGGCCCGGGCTGCGTCTTCACCGGGATAAGCAAATTTATGATGGACGGGCATACCCGAAATCTTAATTCGTCCCGCAGCCACACCGTAGTCAATCAACTGCCGGCGCGCTTCTTCGCTGGCGACGAGATAGAGCGTCACATCGTCGCACGCCCAACCTTTCCAAAAACCGTACGACGGATCGGTTACAACTGATACAAGGGGAATTCGATCGGCAAGTTTTAATTCCTTCAGAACGCGCCCGAAAATGTGTTGCGTCAATGGGTGGACGCTAACTACCACGTGTGGACACCAACGTTCGAAAATATCAGCGACGTAGCCAACACATCGCTTATGGAAGAATTCGCGGGTCTCAGGACGAAACCTGTTCATGGCCCAGTAAACATATTTCATCCAGTGCTGCTTGTTTCTGAGTAGCCAGTTGTAACTGCTAACCATCTTCGCCGTGATGGAATGGGACTCTTCAACAGCACGGACAACGCGAACCGCATACGACTGTCCATCAAGAAACTTTTGCACGCCCGCTACGATCGCCGCCGCGGCCGAACGGTGTCCGCCGCCAGTGTCGGACGAGAGAATCAAAATTTTTGGGATGCGTTGCGACATTGTCCGATAAACTTTAGTTTGGCGACGATTAATAGGATGTCTTCTGCGAGTCGACAAACTGAGGTTTGTCGGACCCCGAGATAGATTTACGCTCTGACCGTCATTCCTTCCGGCTCAGGCTGAAGACGATCCATATCCTTCCGCGCTTTCTTCATCTCTTTTTCCAGCTTCTTGATTTGGATCAGGTGTCCCGGATTAAACGGCAGCGAGGGGTAATAACTGTTCGACTCGTGGGTGCAGAAACATCCGTCGAGCGCCTTCTTCCGCCTCTCCTTCATCGCTGGCGAGAGCCAGAGTTTTTGGAAATTCCAATCGAAATCTCGCAGGTTAGCGATGGGCGCCAAATTCTCACATGAGGAAACCGTGCCTTCGTCGTAGATAACGCCGCCGGCGGTGCCCGCGTAGCACTTCATCTGGGCCTGCTGTGTTTCCTGTGCCTTGGCGATCAGACCGTGCATATAGATATCGATCGCCGCCTTAAAGTAACCAGCTTTGCCGCCATAGTTGTTCTTGATAGCCGCGTGCCGCGAATCGTCGTCGATCATCGCCGCCAGCTGTTTGTAGCGCGAGTGATCGATATTGAGCTCGACTGGATCTGCTGAAGGTGGTCGAATGTAATTAAAGTTCACCTTGTCCGGCCGTAAGTCATACTTCAAAAAGTCGTACCATTCGAAAATCGTGTCCTGATTTGAATTCATGAAGCAGGTGCAGGTTTGCACGTCCAGCTTCGGAAACTCTTTCTTGATCAACTGCAGCTGGCGCGCCGTGTCGATGGCGATGTCCCACGAACCGAGCTTTTGACGAATTTTTTCATGCGGCGCTTTTATTCCATCAATCCCGAGAGCAACCGTCACGTTTAGCTCAGGACACTCCTGAAGAATACGTGTGATATCAGGAAAGATTCGTTTCTGAATCTGCCCGTTGGACATGATGTAAATTGATTCGAGCCTATTATTTTTGTAAAAGGCGCTTGCGATTTCAGGAAGGTCCTTGCGCGTGAAAGGTTCACCGCCGGCGAGAATCAACACGCCCAGGTTACCTCCGAGCGTCTCAGATATTTTTTCGATCTCGTGAGTCTTCATCTGCAACTTTTTGCGCGGACGGTCGTCAAGCTCATCCGTAAAAAAGCAGTGGGTGCAGCGCATGTCACAGACAGAAGTCACCAGAATGTTCAGCAAAATCGGTGAAAACGGCTGACCTATGGCCAGCTTCGCGTAACGCTTTAATAGCTCTCGGGTGGTGTAATCCATATAAACCTCAACTCATGAACGCATCTTTTGATGCAAAAACAGAGATTAACAGATAAGACCTTTTAACGTAACCCCGTGCTTAGCGACTGTAATATTTTTGTAAATGCGAATTCTGAAATGCGCAGCGGCATGATTACATCAACCGGTTTGATTCAACTAACTACTGGCACCGCGGGCGTCCCGCTCGCTATGAGCGCGAAGCGCGACAGGTTTTCCAATAGCTCTCATTCACGGGGCTTGAGTTTCGCGCACGTTAGCGGGCGGGACGCCCGCGGTCGCAGTAAGGAGCGGATGCTACGAAACCGCCGTGCGTTCACTGCGGACGGGAATGCCAAGCGCGCGCATGCGGCGGTAGAGGTGGCTACGGTCAACTCCCATCAGTTCCGCGGCCCGGGAGACGTTGCCCTCCGCTTCATCAAGTTTTCGTTGGATAAACTCGCGGTGATAGGCATCGGTCGCTTCTTTGAAAGACGGAAAACGGAAAGATGCGGCAGGCGCTTCATCTTTGCCGTGCGGTGGTAAGTCGCTCGGGGCGACTTTAACCCCGGGGTTCATTATCACCACGCGCTCGATCGTGTTTTTTAATTCCCGAACGTTGCCCGGCCATGAATAATTCTGCAACTCTTCGATTGCTTCCGAAGTGAATTCCTTTAATAACTTTCCGTAAGCCTGCGAAAAGTTCTGGTTAAAATAATTGACGAGCAACGGCACGTCTTCGAGACGCTCGCGCAGGGGCGGCAGCTCAAACGGAATGACGTTGAGGCGGTAAAAAAGATCGGCGCGAAACTTTCCCTGCTCGATTTCGCCATCGAGACGCTTATTGGTAGCAGCGATGACTCTCACATCTACCTGGACCGAGGTGCCGCTGCCGACCGGTTCGAATCTCTGCTCTTCCAGCACGCGCAACACTTTTGCCTGAACGTTCGCGCTCATGTCGCCTATCTC